>NZ_CAKQBI010000018.1:0-61050 GCF_934216135.1 uncultured Rummeliibacillus sp.
ATTATCCGCGGCAGACAATCATATCTAAACAAGTATCCGATCCGCGCCCAAAGCCCTTGAGCAATCAGATGTAGTCCATCTATCAAAAAAACAGCTTCAATCCACTCAAAATAGAATCCAATCCACGCAAATGGTCCATCAATCCACGCACATCGGAGTTTAATCCACGCAACACAGCAATCAATCCACGCAACAAGAAATTGAATCCACGTTCCGGACAATTCAAGTCCTCCGAAGCTAACTCAAAGCAGAGAAAATACTCCCATTATCCGCGGCAGACAATCATATCTAAACAAGTATCCGATCCGCGCCCAAAGCCCTTGAGCAATCAGATGTAGTCCTCCATCTATCAAAAAACAGCTTCAATCCACGCAAAATAGAATCCAATCCACGCAAATGGTCCATCAATCCACCCACATCGGAGTTCAATCCACGCAACTCAACCATCAATCCACGCAACAAGAAATTGAATCCACGTTCCGGACAATTTAAGTCCTGCCCCACAAGCCCCAATCCACAAGTCCTGTTCCACACTCAAAGTCCTTTGAATCCACGCTCCACCAATCGAAACAGATTTATTTATCTCCATTTTTCGGAAGCATATATTGTGCGTATCGATTCTTTCCGACACGCTGCAACGGCATCTTTTTTATCAGGCGATAGGATTGATTCGGATTTTGAATACCAAGAAATTCTCTGCATTCGGGATTCGTCATAGTGTTATTGATGAGCTTAAAATACTCCATAATTGTATGCTCATGCGCATTTTTACTTTTGTAATGGCAGATAGGGCAATACCAATAATATGGAAACTTTTTCATCCCTATATGTCCACACTTTTTGCACAAGACCCCATTTTTAATTTCGCTAAGCTGAATATTATATCTTTCAACTAAAGGATATGGATTAAATTCGATATGATTATTTAGAAAATAGTCTTTCCAATATTCAATCTCCCTACCAGTTAAAAAAGGTCCCCTTATAGGAATATTTCGTATGAAAGATTTTAATTCATTTTTTCGTAAAATAGTTGTTTTATTTGTGCTTTGTTCAATTAGACCTGATGTAAAAGGGAAAACAACGGCACCGTATACGGGAATGTTCTGTCCTTTATTCCCCAAAAAAGTTTTGAGTTGATAGATATACTCTTCCAGTTGTGGCCCTGGGCTATTAAAAACTTGAACTTCTCCATTAGGCAATGTCCGGACAAGCTGACTTGGATTGTCTCTTAAAATAACTGAGCCTTTAATGTTTTTCACTTCTAATATCAAGATATAATGCGGAGTCAACAACAATACATCAAACTGAACTTTCGTTTCCAGCGACAAAGATAGATTGTGAAATATAAAAAAGTCGTAGGGAAGTTGAAGCTTTACTAGTAAATCCATAACAACTTTTTCACCAATGTCACCGGCTTGGATACGATTATATTCATTGATTAATTCCTCTCGCTTAGGATTTGATGTAGAAAGTCTTCTTATTAAACTATCTAATCCATCTAAATAATCTGTTTTAGAATAAGCCTTACCGATCAAAAATATCCTCCTCCTTACTTTTAGCTGAATTATAGAGAGAGTTTCAATTCCATGCAAGGCACCAAAACAAACGAAAAAACTCATAAAACAACAAAATTATATGAAATAAAATTAAAAATATCAAAATAATACCGAAAATATATTATGAAATCCAATTTCGCTCATTTTTATAAAAATACCGAAAAAATTATGACAAATTAAAATAATTTATCATAATAAAAACAAGAATTATTGGCAAAAATAGTCACGTATAATTCACTGAACTAGTATGAAATACCCGTTCACCTGGAAGTAATATTCCTATACAATAATTCTATAAGACAAAAGAGAAAGAAGGGAATAGCCAAAAATGAGGAAAAATATTATACGCATCTGTATGATTCTTACGATGTTAGTAGCAACAATCTATATCACTAACGGACAAGCCTCCGCAAAGACATCAAGCACTTACAAAACAACTGAGGTCAATCAGATTGCACACATCAAGTCAAAAACTTCCAAAATCTATAAAAAACCCAATGACAAGAAAAAATTCATCCTGGCCAACACTACTTACACAGGTAGAGCCTTTTATGTAAGAAATAAAACAACGATTGATAAAACAACTTACTACCAACTTTATCAAGGATCCAAAGAAATAGGATGGGTTGCATCAGGAGATTTAAAGCGCTACTCACGTAAGCTTGTAAATAAAACATCATCGACAGTATACATAGCGGGAACAGGAACAGCTTACGATATGCCTTGGGGCGGTACGAAAAATAAAGTTTACACTTTAAGTAAATATCGCGCAAAATCATTCAAAATTACTCGAACAGAAAAACTTGGCACATCCACTTGGCACAAAGGAACGCTAAACGGAAAAACGGTCTGGATTTCAGCGACACATATCAAAACAAACCCATACATCGCGCTGAACCTTCGAAAAACATCGAATATCACAGCAAAAGAAATGCAAGCATTCTTATTAACTAAAGGAAAACTACCAGACAACGTCCTTTACAAACTAGCACCAACATTTATCGAATTACAAAACGAATCTGGCATTAACGCCCAATTTATGTTTGCTCATGCCATTCTAGAAACAGGTTGGGGCGGTTCTACTATTGCACAATACAAAAATAACTATTTCGGTTATCAAGCATATGACACTTGTGCCTTAACTTGTGCAAAATACTTCCCGACAGGAAAAGCAGGATTAAGTGCATATGTCTACAAAATCTATCGTGATTATCTAACAACTACTGGCGCTTACTATAATGGCCCATCGCTATTAGGCATGAACGTCAAGTATGCTACTGATAAAGGCTGGAGTGAAAAAATTGCTGATTTAATGGCACAAATGAAACCATACAACAGCTCTTATTACAGCAAAAAAAGCGTAAGTACAAAAGTATTCCCAGCACCAAAAGAATACGATAACGTCATCCCAGAAACAAAAGCACAACCAGCTTCATATCATACAATGCCGTCGGATATCACAGCAAAAGTCAACGTTGCATCAGGAGCAACAGTCTATAGCTTGCCATATATCTACTCATCAAAATATGGCACATACAAAAAAAACAAATCAATCACGCTAAAAGCCTATCACTCAGATGTCCGCGACTTCAAAAATGATAGCGGCAAAACAGTACGCTGGTATCGAATCAGCTACAGTGGCAAACAAGGGTGGGTACGTAGCGACCAAATCGCTGTTCAAAACCTAGCCTTTACAACAAGTGACGGCACAAACCTAAGAGCTGGCGCCGATACAAAATATACAAAAGTAGCTTCAGTCAATAAAAACACGCCGATCAAACTAGTCAAAAAAGACAACAAATATGTCACAAAGAAAGACAAAAACAAAACAACCTGGTACCAAATCTACAAACCAGGCACAACCAAAAAAGCATGGATCAGCAGCTCAGTTATCCAAATGTACAACTAACTATAAGGAGACCACCAATCATCACGGGTGGTCTTTTTCTATTACCCAAAAGCATTATCCGCGGACAGGATACAAGTAAAACACAAATACCTAGCCGCGCCCAAGCAGAGCATCATCCCGTTTGACTACCTTAAGACTTAAATTATCAAGAGAGCGGATAAAATTTCCAAAACCGCGTGACATACCTAAAAAATCGCGTAACTTCACCCCGAAACCGCGGGACTAGACCAAAAAACTACGGAACCCCCTAAATACTCAAAAGCATTATCCGCGGAAAGGATACAGGTAAAACACAAATACCTAGCCGCGCCCAAGTAGAGCAATAATCGTCTACCCCGAGTAAACTCATAAAGACTTAAATTGTCAGGAACGCGGATACAATTCCAAAAACCGCGGGACCAACCTACAAAATCGCGGAACTCTCTCCGAATATCGCGTAACTCCACCCAAAAATCGCGGAACCACCCCACACCCCTCCCACCCCAACACCTACCAAATCTCTCAAATCCATGCTATAGTTAGTAAAAATCCACCATTTTAATAGAAAGGAAGGATTATAGATGGCAACACATCAAAAGTCACACAAAAGACTCACAGCAGCAGTTATCTCAGCAGCTATGCTAGCATCAACAGTTACCATGTCCCTACCAGCATTAAAGGCGGAAGCAAAAACTACGGTTACGCAACCTACAAAATCAGTTAAACAAACAGACACTAGTAAATTAGGTCGCTTCAAAAACGAGAAAGCCGTTATATATCAATCACCAACAGCAACAACAGGAACAAAAGTAGGCAGCCAAAAACTAGAACTCACTTACTACATAAACAAAAAAGCTGTTTACAATAAAACAACTTATTATCAAATTAGCAACTATAAAAACGCCAGTCAGCCATTTATCGGTTGGGTCAAAGCAAAAGATCTCACAACCAAAACACATAAAATTACCAAAAATAGCACCACAAAAAGATATATCAAAGGAACAGGCAAAGGTTACACAAGACCATGGGGTGGAGCAAAGAATATCATGTTCATCTCCCTTACCACGAACAAAAACACCCTATTTAAAACGAAAACAACTGAAAAAGTTGGAGATGACACGTGGTATAGTGGAACACTTAACGGACAAACTGTCTGGCTAAAGTCGTCCCAATTAACAACAAAAAAGCCATCACCAACAACGACTAAACCAGTACTAAAAAAAGTAAACAGACTAGGCCGTATCAACACACAAATTGCCAAAGTTTACCCAGATATCGACAATCTAAAACAATCATCCGAGGCAACAACCAAAAAAACGAATAGAACGTATTACATCACGAAGCAAGCAACAATCGGAAAGAACATCTATTATCAACTAAGCACACACCCAACAAGTACAGCTGCAGTCATCGGTTGGGTTCAAAACACAGAGTTAACAACAGTTGCTCAAGGGACAGCTAAAATCCCTACAACTGAAAAAGTATTAAATGGAACAGGTAATGGCTACAGCATTCAATGGGGTGGAACAAAAGATATTGTTCAAAAATCGTTACCAAAAGATGAAACATTCACTATCATAAAAGCCGTCAAAGCAGGAGATGGAACCTGGTATCAAGGCACAACAACAGACAATATCACTCTCTGGGTCACATCAACACAAGTCAAAAATGCGCCAAAGCCAGACACCACAGACCCAGCTAAGCCAACCGAGCCAACGGAACCAACTAACCCAACAAAACCAGATCAAGAAACACCAGCACAACCACAAACAACAGCCATTACAAAAGTCGGCATCCTAAAAAGTACATCTACCAAAATCTATCAGGATTTAACGGACCTAACGAAATCACAACAAGCAGGCAAAACCTATACAAAAGAAAACTTCTATGTCTACAAACAAGCAACAGTAGACAACAAAACATATTACGAAATCAGTCGTACAGACGGTACAAAAACAAAGTCAATCGGATGGGTAGAGGAAGGACAAATCACCTTAACCAACATCACTTCATCCACCACATCCAACCTAAAATTGTATTTAACAGGATTCGGTAAAGCTTATAATATCTCAAACGGTACAACAAACAACGTCGTCTATAGCTCACTAAGCAATTACCGAGCAAAAGCATTCACAGCCAAGAAAACCGAAGTCATTAACGGTAAAACATTCTACCAAGGAAGCGTTGGTGGCAAAACGGTCTGGATCACACCAGAACAAACCGGCAACAATTATCTAGCAGAAAACCTACGAAAAGTATCCAATATTACGCAACAAGAAATGGAAGCCTATCTTGTAAAGAAAAAAGGAACAAGCTTCACTACAAACAACCTTTACAAGATGGTGCCAGCTTTTCTAAAAGTCCAAGCAGAATATGGCATCAACGCTCAATTTATGCTTGCTCATGCAATCTGGGAAACAGGATGGGGCGGTTCAGCCATCTCACAATATAAAAACAACTTCTTTGGCTACCAAGCATATGACTCAGCACCATTCACCTGTGCCCTATACTTCCCATCAGGAAAAGAAGGACTTGAATACTATGCGGATGCTATTTACAACAAATATTTAAAACCCGGCGCTCTCTATAACAACGGAGTCCATATCGCAGGGATGAACACAAAATACGCAACAGACCAAAATTGGGGACGTAGTATTGCTCGACTAATGGAAGAGATGAAACCATACGACAGCAAATACTATGCAGCTCAGCCAGAGAGCACATTAGATCCAGCGCCGATACAAAAAACATACGATCATATTATCCCGGCGAACAAGCCACAACCGAGCACATTCTATACATTCGACCAAGGCATCATAGCAACGGCATCTCTAATTGCGCCAGTCTATTCCATGCCATACGCTACGACTGCAAGACAAATTGGTACGCTATCACTTGGTCAACAAATTACAATCTTAGGACATAACGCAGATATCAAAGATGACAAAAATAGTGGTGGACGTTGGTTCCGCGTTAGCTATAATGGCAATGACCAAGCATGGGTTAGAAGTGACTACTTGAATATCCAAAACCTGGCTGTTACGAACTATAATGACACCAATGTACGTGACAAGGCAACGACGAAAAATTCAACTGTCCTTGCAACATTGAAAAAGGATACTTATTTAAAACTTGTAACAGATGACAAAGGGAAAGTAGTAACAACAAAAGACGAATCCAACACAACTTGGTATCAAATCTATATCCCATCCAGTACAACAAAAGCATGGATCAGTTCTACTATCATTACAAAATTCTAAAATTAAAAGACAGAAATGTTTACCTCATAACATTTCTGTCTTTTGCTTTTTTACATGCTAAAAAAGGCCAACCCTATTTTCGAACCCCTTAATCACTTTTCACTATACCCATTTTAAAAAGTAGTATCTAACATACATCATTTTACAAAATCCTTTTAAACGATGTACCTAGAATACAAATAAAGTCTCCATAACTTCAACCTCAAATCCCCTTATAACAAAGCCTAAGCCACCCTCAACTTATTTCGATTAGAAAAATATCCATTTTAGTCATACCCATTAGAAAAGAACCATATAATGTAGCGAATTATCATACTCTCAATTTTGAATAGGAGGAGAAGCACACTGCCTTACAATAGAAGACTGCCGTTATTAATGTTATTAGACTCTACCATTGTGATTACAGCAATATTTCTAAGCTATTTAATCGTTAGTCCTTCATTACAACACGGAGTAATGCCATTTCTACTTGTAAGTTCCGGTACATTATTAGTGAGTCATCATTTATTTGCGGCAATCTATCGTATGTATCGAAATGCTTGGGAGTATGCCAGTATAGGCGAGTTGCTAGCGATTATTAAGGCGATTACATTGTCAATCATGACGACAATAGTCGTTCAGCTAATCGCTTTTCAAACAATAGATGTTCGTGTTATAGGAATCACATGGATGATGCATGTCCTTTTAATCGGGGGCTCGAGATTTTCATGGCGCTTATTCCGTGAGCGATTTATCACACCAAATCCTGAAAAAGAACGGACGTTGGTCGTTGGAGCAGGTGCTGCTGGGACGATGATTGTTCGGCAATTATTGAAAAACAAAGAAACGAATCTCTATCCAGTTGCCTTTGCAGATGATGATCCAAAAAAGCTCAAACTCCAGATTTATGGGATAGACGTAAAGGGGAAGATTCACCACATTCCAAAGTTAGTCGAAAAACTAAAAATTGAAAATATCATCATAGCAATACCGTCGCTTCAAAAGTCAGAACTAAAACGAATCTACGAAGAATGTGCCAAAACGAAAGCAAATACTAAAATCATGCCATCTGTGGAAGACTTGATCGCAGGTAAAATATCGGTCAATAACTTTCGGGAGGTACAAGTGGAAGATTTACTTGGTAGAGAACCAGTGAAATTGGATATGACAAGCATTTCAAAAAAAATAACAGGTAAAACGATACTTGTAACAGGTGCAGGAGGATCTATAGGCTCTGAAATCTGCCGACAAGTTTGCAAATTCTATCCTAAGAAACTGTTACTCTTAGGTCATGGTGAAAATAGCATTTATACGATTGATATGGAACTGAGACAACTCTATCAAGAAGAAATAGAAATCATCCCGATTATTGCAGATATACAAGACAGAGTACGTCTATTTGAAATCATCTCAAAGTATAAACCAGATGTCATCTATCATGCAGCAGCTCATAAGCACGTACCACTCATGGAGTACAATCCTAGAGAAGCGGTGAAGAATAATATATTCGGTACCAAGAACATAGCGGAAGCTGCTGATTTCTTCGGTGTCGGATGTTTTGTCATGGTCTCCACCGATAAGGCAGTAAACCCACCGAATGTTATGGGAGCAACAAAACGCTTTGCGGAAATGATCGTACAAAATCTAGCAAAAGAAAGTAAAACAAAATTCGTAGCCGTCCGTTTTGGAAACGTACTAGGAAGTAGGGGAAGTGTAATCCCACTCTTTAAAAAGCAAATCGAAGCAGGCGGGCCTGTTACCGTAACGCATCCAGAAATGACGAGATACTTTATGACGATTCCAGAAGCCTCTCGCTTAGTTCTCCAGGCAGGTGCCTTAGCAAGGGGAGGAGAAGTATTCGTCTTGAATATGGGAGAGCCAGTTAAAATTGTCGACCTAGCACGAAATCTGATTACGCTATCGGGTTACACAGAAGAAGAAATCGGTATAGAATTCTCAGGAATCCGACCAGGCGAAAAACTATTTGAAGAACTGTTAAATGAAAATGAGCTCCAAAAGAAACAAGTATTGAAAATCTTCATCGGAAAAGCAGATCCTATCGATAAGCAAGAACTCTATCAAATAATAGACACACTACTAGAACAAGACATCAAAACACTAAAAGAAACGCTAATTAGCACTGCCAATAGAAAAACAATAGTTCCATCCAAACCATCACTAGTATTAGTAAATGGTGGACAACAAGTTACACAACATATAACCTCAGCGACTTGATAAAAGGTGCTGAGGTTTTTGTTATATGGAAATGGAGATCAATGTCGGATCTAGTCTAACCTAAAAGTAAAAAGTTTACTAAATAACTAACAATTAATATCAATTGACTAGATTATTTAAAACATAAAGTCATCTAAATAGATTTAAAAACCATCTGCTATTTTATTACAAAATGCATCATTTTCGTAACATTTGTAATAGTATTACCTCGCTACAACAAAATTTCACAATAGGATCATTGCATGGTTAAATCATCGATTGGAGGAATAGTAGACTATATATAATGGAAGAAACTCATATTCATAATATTTAATAATAACTAAAAAACTAGCAATCTAAAATAGTATGATAATATTTCAGGAATATGCCAATATTACACGAAAAATATATATGAAAAAATTAGAAATTTAGTCATGTCTAATAGTTTAAAATAATCCTTAATAACTATCTGTATAAACAATATAACAATAATCATGCTTATTTTGTAAAAATAATGTAAATTGAGAATAAATGTATAATATTTTTATTGCTAATTTATCAAAATAGTGATATTTACCTTTTTGTATTGAATATTTTTACATAAAAAAAGGTGGAAATTCTCCCTCTAATAGTCGATAATTAGGCTAAGCATGATTAGCTGATGAACACAAAAAAACAGCGAAATGCTAATCATATCCAATAAGGGAGGATTTTTATTCATGGCAAATCTTAAATTAGTTAAGTCTGCTACAGCACTTGTACTTGGTGCTTCTGTACTTACATCTGCAGTTGCGGTATCAGGTACTGATGCTTCAGCAAAAACTACTTACAAAGTGACTAAAAAAGGTACACTTGTAAACGCAAAAACTAACAAAGCGGTAAAAGGTTACAAATCTTATAAAGGTAAACTTTATAAAAATGGTAAAAAATTAACTGGTACTTACAAATCAGTATTCTACAAATCAGGTGTTAAATTCACTGGTACTTACAACAAAAAATACTATGTGAAAGGTAAACTATTCACTGGTAAAACTTCTAAAAACGTTTACTACAAAAAAGGTGTTAAATTCACTGGCGTAACTTCATACGGTTACACTTACAAAGACGGTAAACGCGTAGAAGGCGAATACAAAGGTAAAGTTTACAAAAACGGTAAACTATTCACTGGTCTTTACAAAGATGTTCTTTACACTAAAGGTGAAAAAGAAACTGGTCTTGATCTTTACCAAGATAAACTTTACAAAGATGGCGTACTAAACGTAGGTCTTGCTCTTCATGAAGGTAAACTTTATAAAGATGCTGATCTTAACAAAGGTTTAGTAAAACACGAAGATAAATGGTACAACGATGCTGAAATAGCTGACGGTACTTATGATGATAACGGCGTTGAAAGAGCAATTGAAAACGGTGTTGAAGTTGGCGCTAAAGTTAAATCTGTAGAAGCGATTAACGGTACAACTGTTAAAGTTACATTTAACAAATCAGTAGATAAAACTGCTGCTGAAAAATCAGGCGTAGTTACAGTTGAGGGTGTTACACTTTCTGCTGGTAAATTATCAGAAGATGGTAAAACATTAACATTAACTTCAACTACTGCAATTAAAGTTACAGATGCTACTGTAGTAGTTAACGCAATCCAAACTAAAGCAGACGATAAAGTATCTACTGAAAAATATGTAGGTAAAATTACTTTTGAAGATAAAGTAGCTCCTTCAATTGTAAGCGTTGAAGCTAAAACAAACGGAACTGTAGCAAAAACTGCTACTATTCAATTATCAGAACCAGTAAAAGCTGGCGTACTAGTTAAAGTTGATGGAGATTACGCTACAGTAACATCATTCACAGGTACTTCTGATTCATTAGAATTAACAGGTTTAAACCTTGAAGCAGGTAAAACACATACTGTTGAACTAATCAATGCAGAAGATGCAGCTGGTAATAAAGTTGTGTCAACTTCAGCTACTTTCACAGTATCAGTAGACGCAGCTATTCCAGTTGCTACAGTATCTGCTGCAAATGATAAAGAAATTTTAGTAACATTTAATAAACCAATGAAATCATCTACAGTAGCTGGTATTACAGTTAAAGATGAAGCTCTTGCATCAGTTGGAATTGGAGCTATTACTCCAGTAGCTAATACAAATGATACACAATTCACTATTGCTGTAACAGATTCTATCTTTGCAAATAAAGATAGCCGTACATTCAATGTAGTATTACCTAAAGACATGGAAGATAAATTAGGTAACAAAACAACTGAATCAGTACAAAAAGTAACTTTAACAAAAGATTCAGCTAAACCAGTAGCAACAGGTTTCAACGTAGTTAAAGATAAAGACGGAAAAGTTGAAGCAATCGAAATTAACTTTAGCGAAGGCTTAAAAGCAGCATCAGTAGTAACTGGTACAACATTACATGATGTAGCTTCTTCAATCGTAACTGCAAATGGCGTTCTTGATACTACAACATTTGCAAACTACAAAGCTCAAGAAGTAAAAGCTGGAGATAAAAAATTAGTATTCAAAGCAGCAACTGCAGAAGTTATTACAGGTCAATATGCAATCTCATTCAAGAATGAATTAGTAACTGACCTAGCTGAAGCTGGTAACAAATCAGCAGCATTCAATTACACTATTGACTTTGGTCAAGGTCAACAAGCTACTGAATTCGAATTATCAAAAGCTGAAGCAACTAAGAATGTTATCACTGTAACATTCCCAGAAGCAGTAAAAGGTGGAGCAGTAGCAGGTTCAGCAACTGATGTAGCTAACTACACATTAGGTGGTAAACCACTTCCAACTGGAACTACTATTACTCTTGATAAAGACCAAAAAGTAGCAACAATTACATTACCAGCAGAATCTATTGATAAAGACGATAAAGCCGCTGTATTCACAGTAGCTAACGTTAAGAATACTGCAGGTACAAAAACTTTAAAATCTTACGTAGGTACTGTTGGTGTTAATGATAACGTAGCACCTAAATTACAATCTGCTCAACTATTAGCAGATGGTAAAACATTTGTATTAACTTACAATGAAAATGTTGCTGGTATCAATGCAGCTGATGATGTTAAAACAGCATTTAAATTTACTGAAGATGGTAAAGATGTAACACTTAACTCAGCTACAGTTGTTAGTGTAACTGGTAAAACAGTTATTATTACAGCAGATAAATCTGTAGCTACTACAACTCCAGCAGTAAAAGCAACAGCTGATGGATTCTATGATGCAACTGGTAAAGCTTACACTGCAAAAGTTGGCGATACAGTTGGAGCTAACACTTACTATGCTAAGGATGATGTAATCATCCCAAGCCCAGATGCTGGAGTAACTCCAGATGTAAAAGCAACAGCTGATGGATTCTACGATGCAACTGGTAAAGCTTATACTCTACAAAATACAGATACAATTACAAGTGGCTCAACAACTTATAAGTTCTATGCTAAAGATGCTGAAATCGTAGCTGCTAAACCAGGAACTTCAGTTGTAGCATTTGATACTACTAAAACTGTAACACTTGAAACTCTTGCAGCATTAGTTAAAGATACAGCTTCAAATACTCAAGCTAAAGAAATCAAAGTTACAACTACTCGCTAATTGTAACTATTGATAAATCCACCCCTTTCCTTATTGGGCGAACGGATTCACACTCCTATCTTCTTTGGAAGATAGGAGTTTTTTAGTCTCATAGCGTTTGGATTCACTTTTTAAATATATATTATTATCTTGAATTCTAGCTCTCATGTATTCGTACATGGGAGCTTTTTCGTTAGGAGGGAATGGAATGAGTGCTCCCAAAGCAGCATACATTACCTAAAAAGCGATTACTTTTAAACGAGCCTAAGAAAGTTAGGAGTTCTAAAAGTAATCGTTTTACACGTCTAATTCAAGGTTTTAAGAGAAAAGGAGAATCCAAATGGAAGAGATTTTTGTGAAAGAATGGTTTACCAAACAACTAAGACAGGTATTTCATGTGTACCCACAAGCATCAAATGTAGAAATTAACGTCATTGATTTAAAGCATCCAGACCTAGAACGGTACATGCATTTAATGGAGAATAAATGGAATTTAAAACTAGCAACTAGTGCCTACTCTTGTGCACATGATGATATTAGAGGAAACCACTGGGAAGCATATTTCATTTGTAAAGAAACAGGGGTTTTGTTTGAACTGTGGAAGAAGAATGATGAAGTAATTGCCTACGAAACTTACAAGTAAAGGAGCATTAACACATGACATACAGCTACGAGCGATTTTTAAAAGGAATGGCATTACGAACAAATGAACAAGTAACACTAAATGACATTGGTTACGAAACTATTGAACTATACAAAGAGGAAATGGACGAGCGTTTCTTTGCAGAAGGTGAGTTCAAAGCATTACCAGATGTTTGCATGGTAACAGCGATTAACTATTGGACAAAAGAACGTAATGAATACTTAATGATGGATGTTTACGATGAAAGCAACCAACATCATATCAAAACAATTTGGGTGAAAAATGGAGAAGTACAATTGGAGAACGATTAAACTCACGACAAAACTAATCGGAATCTCACGACAAAAGTAAATCAAAAGAATAGTAAAAAGGACAAGTTCATGCAACACAAGGCATGGGCTATTTTTGTGTGTAAAAAAACTCACGACATTATTATATAACTGTCGTGAGTTCTATTTTTAGGAGGGAAAAGAGCATGAAATCAAAAGCCATTTTAACAATTGCAGTAACCATTCTAACAGAAGACGTAAAAATTTTACAGGAAAAGACAAAAGAATTCTAAATTTGAATGGAATAAGTACATGACTGATTGTGTTTCTACGACATAGGTTTGCGAAAGTATCTTCATTATTCTTTATCGAAATTTTTTTTGGTGTTCAAAACAATAAATATTTCCATTAAACCTTTTGTTAGATAAGCAATAAGATTTCACTTTATCAGATACAGGTTTTTGACAGATTGAACATGTATCTTCATTATTTTTTATAGCATTCGTTTTTTGGATACTCTCAATGTGCTGATGTCTAATCGAAGGGTCTTGGATATTTACGTTTGATAATGCATCGTGTATTAAATTGATATCCTTATTTGAAAGGAACGGTTCCTTGTTTTGAAGTTTAAGAACAGCTATTTTTCGATTGATAAATTCTGTCAATTCTATATCATAAACGACTAGCTGGTTCGAATGGATCCTTCTTAACTCCTCTTCAATTTTTAACGTGCATCGTTTGGTGAAAGAAACCATAGATATAAAGTGTTCGTGATATTTTTCATCAATTATATTTTTAATTGCTTGTATGTGACCATAGTTTTGTAATAAAGGATTCATCATTTTAAATTTACCGTTAATTAACCACGTTTTTCTATCCTTTCCCCCGTAAATCGTGCCTTGATAGTTTTTTGTTTCAATGACAAATATTCTGTAGGGTGTAATGATAACATGGTCAATTTGTGAGTAGCCCGTAGAAGACTTTTCATTCTTTATAAACAAGTCGCTATGATGCATATAGTTTTTAGGAAACTGGTCTAATTGGATATTGATTTTATATTCACCAAGTTCTCCTTTTCGGTTTGCCCAATGTTGATTATTTTTCTTACTTTCGTTAGCTTTTATAAGTGAAGAATCGTCAATTTCTTTTTCATCTTTCTTTTTTTTATTGAAGAAAAAACCAAAGACCATCATTTAACCTCTATTCTTATGTAAGTGAAAATTCTTTTTTTTATAATTATGGTATTACATAAATTATACCATCTTCGGTCTAATAGATTATTAAAATGATAGTGGAATATTGTATGTGAACAGGAGATAATAAGTACATTTTTCATTATCTAAAGAATTTTGAGCAGTGCAAAGTTAAGAAAAATCCTCTCTCTAAAATGATTAGTGTAGTTTCAGGTGCTCTGGCACCGAAACAATTCTGACAATATAGGAATCCGAGCAGGACAAGAGAAGAAAGAACTTAGGTTTAACCTGATTGCAACAGGTGTGGTAGTCGGTTTGGCCATAGTTTGTCCACCAGCAGGAATCCTCCATAAAGAGTTAAATTGTAATTATTATCTAATTGTTTGAGTGTCTAGCATCTATGGTTCATCGGAATGCCAGGATTAGTGCTATACTTGTGAGTATCTGAAAGGAGCTTGACCATATCTTATGAAATACGTGAAATCTCAAATGAACCAGCTGGTTAAAGACAATAAAGAATTGCAAAAGCACTTAAAAGAATTGATGATAAACCTTGATCTAGAGAAAAACTATGCGCTTAAGGCTTTGTACCATTCAGAAGTTGCCGATGGGGGAAAGTATCAGTTAGCATACCAAGATCTTGACTTACCTAAAGAGTAAATCAGGAGTCAGAAAGCATAATTCAGCACCGATTTAAAGTCCTTAATCTCTTCGGAGGCTAAGGATTTTTTTATGTTTTCTATTATAAATAGCAAGGGGACTAGTCTTTGAGAGCAGCGTGTAAAAATTCCTATTAATAATAAATACTTATAGGTAAAAATAATCTTAATAGGAGCTTTTTTACATGTTATAATTTCTGAAAGTTTAAAATTTTCATTCGGTGTTAATGATAATTGTTTTACAGTAGGAGAAGTGATTTCAAAAGAAATTTCCGTTAAGTGAGGTTGATTGTTATTTCGAAGATATTAGATGTTGCCGGTATACAGAATGGAATTGAAAAAACGCTCAAATCTTTAAAAGCGAAACAAAAAGAAATCGCTGCAATCGAAACCGCGGTTCAAGGGATACTCGCCCTTGAAGATGCTTTTAAAGGAAAAAGCGCGGATGCGATGCGAAATTATTATAGAGAAGTGCATTTGCCATTTATCTCTTATTACAAAACTTTTATAGAAGATTACGAGAGTAAACTAACAATTATGGGCAATGAATTGCAAGCGTTAGAGTCAGCTAAAAATGGTAGGATTGTCGAAGCATTTTTAGCAGAAGATTTACAAAGTAGCCTACAAAACACAGCCAATCATACAATCACACTAACAGATGAAACAAATCAAACAATTCTATCCGTACAAGACATTGTAGCTGCACCGCTATTACATGATACATTCTTTCTGGAAGAAGTGGATGATGCAAAAAGCCAAATCAAAGATACGGTAGAAAAAGTCCATCAATTTGATTACAATCAAAGTAAAGCTTTAGAAGAATTATCCAATGATGTGTCAACCATGCAAAACTACATAGATCGTATTCAATCCCATGCGAAAAGTGGAAAGATACAACTAGAAAACTATAAAGTGGGCACATTGAAGAAGTATCAAATCGATGACTTGCTTTTAGAAAATACTTGTTCTAGAGAAGACAGTAAAGAAGAGTTACAAAAGAAACTCGCAAATACAACTAACCTAGAAGAATTTTTGAAACTGGCAAAAGAACTAGGCGATGAAAACCTAACCGCTGAACAAAAACGGATCCTCACCTTGTGGGAAACAGCAGAAGGTATCAAAAACGGTGCATACAAAGCAGGAAAAGAATTCGTAAAAGGGCTATTCAATTTCGTCTTGCATCCAGTAAAAACAATAGAGAGTACAATTGATGCCCTTGCGCATCCAATAGAAACGTTTGATTATTTATCGATGGCAATCCGTGATTCATATGAAAGAGATGTGATCAACGGAGACGCCAAGTCACGTGCGGAATGGTTTTCTTATGCATTAGGAACTATTGGATTGTCCGCAGTGGGAACAAAAGGGTTGGGCGCCGTATCAAAAACCGGAATGGCAACAACCAAAGTTGCTACCAAAGCCGGCTTCAGCAAGGTAAAAGGTGCAGTAGAAAAAATCTCCAATCTAAACTTATTGCCGTATGCCCCTAGGAATCAATTAGCCTATGCCAATGCAGGTGCTGTGCCTTACAATGCGCTGAATGGTGCTAGGGCGGAAAAACAGCTGCTTTCTTTGGCGAAGATAGAGACGAAGGGGAGCGGTAAGGACTTAAATAAGAAAATAAGGAATAAATCAGGAGTTGTTAATAGTAATTTTAAGTTAGATAGAAGTCTTCAAACACAGACTAAGCTTATGTATAATAATGGATCGATTGGGATAATTCCTATAGAAATAAGAGATAAACTAATAGGTAAACAATTTAATTCCTTCGATGATTTTAGAAAAGAGTTTTGGGTGTCTGTAGCAAATTCAAGCTTTGCAAAGGAGTTTAATACTAGAAATGTTTCAAGAATGTCAGAAGGGAATGCTCCTATTGCTCCTAAAATTGAACATTATGGTAAACAAAAGTCGTATATACTTCATCATAAACAGCCCATAGATAAGGGGGGAGAGGTATACAACCTTGATAATTTAATAATTACATCCCCAAAAATGCACCAAAATATTCTAGACCCTGCTTATCATTTTGGAAAGAAAGGAAAATAATTTAAAGAAGGTGGAAAAATGAGTAAAAAGTTATCTAAAGAAGAATTAATTGAACTTGTAAATAAAATATGTAATCCTAAGCTGTCTGATGAAGAAATAAGTGGATATATAGATATTTTGGAAGATAATGTTCCTCATCCTGCCCCTAGTGATCTGATTTTTTGGAATGAAGAGGATTTATCAGCAGAGGAAGTAGTAAATATTGCTTTAACATATAAAGATGAAAAATAATTGTATTGGTAGAAACTTTGGTGCTGGTCACCGAAATAATGCAGAAAATAGACAGCGATTAAGTCCTAAATCTTTTCAGAGGTTAGGGGCTTTTTCTTTATATTGTTGAATTTATGATGAGGTGCAAACAAGCCCATCCATGATACGGTAGAAAAACGGATGAACAAAAACAGATCCTCACCTTGTGGGAAACCGCAGAAGGTATCAAAAATGGTGCCTACAAAGCAGGAAAAGAATTCGTAAAAGGGCTATTCAATTTCGTCTTGCATCCCGTAAAAACAATAGAGAGTACAATTGATGCCCTTGCGCATCCAATAGAAACATTCGATTTTCTTTCGACGGCGATCCGTGATTCGTATGAACGAGATGTGATCAACGGAGACGCCAAGTCCCGTGCGGAATGGTTTTCTTATGCATTAGGAACCATCGGATTGTCTGCAGTGGGAACAAAAGGATTAGGCTCTGTATCAAAAACCGGAATGGCAACAACAAAAGTCGCTACCAAAGCAGGCGCCAGCAAAGTAAAAGGTGCAGTAGAAAAAATCTCTAATCTCAACTTATTGCAGTATGCCCCTAGGAATCAATTAGCTTATGCCAATGTAGGTGTTGTGCCTTACAATGTGGTGAATTCTCTAACAAGAGAGCTATCTCCTAAACAAAGTAAAACGATACAGTGGCCAATGTTTGAAGATAAGTTTTACCCTCCAAAACATTTCAATGGAAAGGAAGAGTAGATATGCCACGATGGAAAGATATGTTGATAGAAATAGAAAAAATTGAAGAAAAGTACGGAAGTTCTCTTAGAAATCCAGTATCAGATACAGAAATTGAAAGAATTAACCATAATATCCAATTGAAATTAGGAAACATTGTTTTACCTAAGTCATATACTGAGTTTCTAAAGAAAATAAATGGTTTAGATTATAATGGATTAGTAATTTACGGTATTGATAAAGGTCTACTAGATAAGGAAGTAGATGATGATATTGATGGGTTTGTTGAGATGAATGAGCTTTGGTATGAAAATGATTACCAAAAGCAATATATTTTTTTGGGGGATTCTGATACGGCATGGTATTGTTATGATATTAATGAGAATATTTATAAAGAACTAGATAAACCCTCAGGAACTATGATTCAGTCATTTGAAAGTTTTGATTCTATGTTGATTGAAGCACTTGAAACAACTCTTTTATAAAAGATAGAAGGAAAGATATGACATAGTATAAGCAGCCAATCAACGAAATAATTCAGAAATAGAATACAAATTAAGTACTTAATTTCTTCGGAGGCTAAGGGCTTTTCTTATGAATAAGAGAAAAGTATTTTTTATCCGCCCAATTAGAAGAATTATCCGCTCTCTCAACAATTCAAGTCCTCTACGAGCAAGAACAGAGCATCTGAAAAAATACTTCCATTATCCGCATCAAATATTACTAGATTCACTAGTTCCCCATGCGTCCAAAATCAAGTGCCAGGCACCAAAATAATTTTGAAGAGGGAGTACAAAAAAGATCCTTAAATCTCTCTTGAGATTAAGGACCTTTTTTTACGCATAGTTAGTTATTGTGATAAGGTTGCATCTTTTTTATCGTTTAGATGACTGCCCTGTATTACTTATAAATTCACAACAATCCCATTCGCACCGATATCGGCTTTGTTGTTTGCTTCGTCAACTATTTGATAATCGTTGGATGATAGTGTTATGCCTTTTCCAAAGTCTGTTATGGTTAATTCTTTATTAATTGTAACAGTTACTTCTTTGTTTGAATAAGCTGTTTTTGAAACGGAGGCAACTGTGCCTATTACTTCTATACCGCCAATGTTTACTTTGTAAGTTGTATCATTAGTGACTTTTACGGATTCATTGAATATTAAAACAACCGTTGTTGAACCAGGGTTTGCAAGGTTAGCTGAATCTGGAATAGCCGGTGTGGTTTTTGTTATTTTTGCAGATATTAAAGTTGGTTTTACATTTTCGTTGAATAATTTAATGGTAGAAAAATCATCCATTGTATTACCATTTAGAGCTTTGATACCTTTGATTTTTACAGTACGGTTTCCAGTATAGTTGTTTGAACCAGATACTAGTTTTACCGTAGCTACACCGTTTGCGTTTAGAGTGACAGAGTCAATTGTTGCGCCTGCTACGAAGTAGTTATTTTTGTTTACAATTGTAGAGTTATCTAAAGCCCTTTCTGTACCAAAATCAACCGTAAATGTATCGTTGTCGATAACTTTTACTTGGTTGTCTGTTAATGATGGTTTTGAGTTATCTTTGTCTTCACCACGAGTAAATGTGAAAGCAGATTTTTTTGCATCATTTTTGTTATTGGCTACGTCAGCAAAGATATTTTCAACTAAGTCTAGTGTGTAAGTAGTATCTTTTTCTAGTGCTTTATCTTCAAACTTCACTTTTGATAATGGAATCGTATATTGAGTTGAAGAACCTGATACTGGTGTTAAATCTGAAGCAGCAAATTTAATATTACCAGTAGTTGTGACATAGTTTTTAACAGCTTTTGCTGGCAAAGTAATTGTTCCAGAAGCAATTAGTGATGTTTCTTCACTTGTTGTAAGGGTCAATACCTGTTTGTCGTTCTTATCCATAGAAACAGTTAAAGTTACAGTTGGTTTAACCGTGTCAGCAACAAAGTTAAGAACTTGGCTGAATGCTTTTCCTACTTCACCAGATAGATCTGAGTATGATTTGTCAGGTATTGTAATTGTAACTAAACCAGATACTGCCGAATTTAGTTCCACAATGTATTGTGTTTTATCATTTTTGTCCTTAGTTACAGATTTGATGGAAGAGTTAGATCCAGCTAAATTTAAATCTGTTTTATCAAACTCTTGAACTTCTTCAGAGAATTTAATCTCAAATTTTTTGGCATTTATCGGAGTTATACTTGTTACGACAGGGGCTACACCGTCTTTTTCACCTTTTTGGATAGAGACAGAGAAAGGTGTTTCAAGTATATTGGCACCAAAGTCTGTTAAACCAGTGAACGATACTACAATGTCTTTTCCAGTTGAAACAGTAGAAGGTAAGATAACCTTAATAGAGGATCCTTCAACAGTTATGTTATCGCTAGGTACTTGAATAGATGTACCATCAGCGTATTTTAAAGCGACAAAGCCTTTATCGTTAATCGGTTCAGAGAAGTTAAAGGCAAAGGTGGTAGCATTTTCTTTTGTAAAGTTTACATAAGTCGGTGCAACTTTATCATCAGCTTTAATAATTTGAGAATCTGCGGTGAATTTTTCGTTTGTAGTTGTTTTAACTTGATTGCTAACTTCTGCCACGTATGAACCAGAGAAGATGGATCCTGATTCAGCAGTGATGATTAGTGATCGTTTATCTTCTGATAACTGAGCGGTTAAGCCTGTTGAAGCTACGGAACCTACTTTTGTAATACTAATATTTTTTAATGCACTATCTTCCCCGATAATAGTTGAAGCATCTACAGAACGATTAAAGGTTACTTTGATTTGTTTTGCATTTAAAGATTCAACTGATTTTACTTTAGGAGCAACAACTTGTCCGTTTTCAAATGCTTTTTCAACCCCATTATCTAAATATGTATCATTAGCTAGAGTTGCATTGAAATAGTATTTATCGTTAAATAACGCTAATCCTACATTCAGTACGCCATCTTTATAGAGTTGACCTTTGTAAAGACCTGTTTCAACAACTTTTTTTCCTTTTACATAGTAAGCATTTTCAAAAGTTCCTGTTTCTACTTTTTTAATACCATTTACATAGTATGCACCAGCATAAGTGCCTGTTTTCACTTTTTTAACGCCATTAACGTAATAGGCACCAGCGTAAGTACCTGTTGTAACTTTGTAAACACCCTTTACATAATACGCACCTTTGTATGTTCCAGTTTTCTTAACCCCGGCCTTGTAATATTTTTTCTTGTAAATCCCAGTGAATGCTTTACCATTCTTATACAAAATTCCATTGTAAGATTTGTATCCTTTAATCGTTTGGTTAGTTGTAGCATTTACAAGAGTACCCTTTTTAGTGATTTTGTAAGTTATTTTAGCAAAAGCATCCGCTCCTGAACCTACTACTGAAGAAGTTAGAACGGAAGCACCTACTATCAATGCAGTTGCAGTTTTGGCAATTTTATAATGTGACATAGAAAATCTCCTCTCTTATATGTGTGATTTTTTAATCACTTATGTTCTAATTATCTACTATAAATACTTAATTTTCCATGATTTTATGATAAATAGTTTAATAGTTTTTAGATAGTGCGGTAAGCAGTATCTATATCACCATCTCTTGAAACAATTTCATGTTAAATTGTTTCAAGAGATAATAGCATACGAATATCGTATATTATTAGAGTTTACTAACAAACACAGTTAATGAAGTTCGAGACATCAGTTAAAAGCGTCTTGGTATTGTATAAGATTAAAAAAACTACTAGCCATAGTCCAAAAATAACACTAAAATAGATTGATAGTAATGAAAGGGTGATTTCGTCATGAGAAAATTGTCATACATAATTTTAGTAGGAGCGCTATTAGCTGGTTGTGGTAATAGTGAAGAGCCGAAAAAAAGTGCAGAAAGCGCAAATTCTACATATACAAAAGCTGTAGAGCAGGGGAAAATTGCTTTAACAGATGGAAATATTGATAAGGCATTAGCTTCTTTTTCAGTAGCGTTAGATGAAAAACCAGAAGATTCGCAAGCAAAAAATTATGTAACGCAATTAAAGAAAACCAAAGAGATAGAAAATTTAATCGATGATAAGAAATATAAAAATGCTATGAAGGAAGCGGACGGATTACTTGATTCTCCAGAAATACTCAATAGCGTAAGTGGACAAGTAGAAAATTTACGTCAAGAAGCAAAGAGAAAACAAGCTAAGATGATTTCAGCTAAAACGAAAAAAGCGCAAACTTCTCCAAATAATATGAATACAGCTCAAACTCAACAGCAACCCAAAAATAATATGTATCAGATCTATTCGAATCGTGCATCTACAATTGTTTCAAGATACGATAATCCTGCTGCAAGTATTGATGGTACAACACAAGGTTCTGAAGATAAAATGATTAATGCAGAAAATGCCCGTTATGCGCAATGGGATGCATTACTAAATGATATTTATGGTACTTTAAAAACAAACTTGTCGGCAAGTGATTTCAATAGTCTACGAAATTATCAACGCCAATGGATTAGTGATCGCGATGCCACTGCAGATCAAGCAAGTATAGATGCAGAAAGTATGGATTCGTACACACCAAAAGTATCACACGCTATGGCGTTAGCAGAAAGTACAAAAGAACGCTGTTATGAATTACTAAATGACTATGCGGCAGAGCTTCAACGGTAATATGTTGGTTGAATTTTAAGGATTTTAAGTTATGTAAATTTAAGAATTAAAAAATGTCGAAACATGATAATGCGTTTCGACATTCGATGGATATGCGCTACTTATTATATAATTCTTTTTTGATGAATTGTGCACTTTTATTTTGCAATAAACACCAAAGAATTCGTTTTAACGATAAACACCAGAAAGAGCTTTCGATATGATTATTAAGTGGTATTGGTGTTATTTTGAATATACGCATAAATTTTAGGAAATATATTATTTATTTCTTTTTGTATTTTACTTTTAAAGTTCTATTTTTCATAGTTGTTTTAACATATGTCTTATATTTCTTTTTATAAGAACCTTCATGGTAATATTGTACATACTTTTTATAAGTTACATCAGCATACCCTGCTAGTCTGCTGTATTTAATTTATTTGTTAAAATTTTTATCAATTATTAAGAGGAGAGAGTATAGTGACAAAAAATTATCTGGAAGAGACTTTATTGATTATTACTGCAGTAGTATTAAGTGTTTATTTGGGTGGACTATTACTTTCCAGTTCATCTAAATATAATAGTGTTCTTTGGGTTGCCCCAATTCTTCTAATTGTAATAGCTATCGGTATATTTCTTCTCAAAAAAAGTAAATAATGAGTTTAGTTTTAAATGAGTTACAAACTAAAGGTATAATTCTAGAAATGGTGTATACATTAAATCCTTTATCTCTTTGGAGGTTAAGGATTTTTCTTTTCATTTTTCCCCACGCAATAAAGAATATAATACATATATGAAAATTCAAGAACGGTGTAACCAATCGCTGCAATGGTAGATTTCTTTATCTAAAAATCCAGATCATATAGAATAATGATTAAGTTTGAGTAGATGATGGAAATTCAGACATTGAGGAAAGCCTATTCGATTATGGCAATATGGAATTGGCAATTGAAAATTTATTATTGATTTACATTTATGTTTTTCTTTTTGTATTATTTTTTTATTTGATATTCTTTTAATAAATAAACGAGAGGAATGATAAAATGTTTGAATATATTTTTGAAGGTGAAGCCGAGTTTGATGATTTTTCGTTGGAAGATTTGAAAAAAGTTGAAGAAACTTTAGGTGTGAAGCTACCTGATTCTTATATAGAATTGATGAAATTACATAATGGTGGGGATTTAGCCTATAGTATTCTTCATTCTGGTAGAGTTCCAGATGGTGAAGTTGAAATTGAAAATATTCGTGGAATTGATTTGGAAGAAGGTATTATTGAATCTAATTATCTTGTTGAAGAGTGGGAAATGGAAAAAGGTTTAATTATTATTTCTGGTGATGGTAATTATTGGTTATCCCTTGATTATCGTAATTATGCTGGAAATGAACCAGCTGTTGTTTACATAGAAGAAGATGCTGAGAGTAAACCAAAGCAAGTAGCAAAAACTTTTGAATTGTTTTTAAAGAAATTAAAACAACCTGAAGAAGATGACTTTGAATTTGATTTAGAAGATGATGAAGATGAAATTGTTTATACAAAAGAAGAATTTGAAAAAAATATTTCTAAAGGTAAATCATATGTTGAAATATCAAATGGTTTTTATCAATTCGCTAGAGAAGAATGTGATATGGAATGGTTTATTAAATTAGCTTTACAAGCAATAAAGTTAAAAAAGTTCGAAAGATTGCCTATTTCAATTGGAGAACATGTTTTAATGAAAATGAATAAAGTACCTTCTGAAAAATGGCCTATTAATTTATTAACGGAATTAGCTGAGTCTATGATTAACTTTAAAGGATATGAAGGTGATTTTGATTATTTAGCTGTTAAATACGGTAAGCAAATTAGAAGAAAGTTATAAATAAAAGTCACCTGTTTTCAGGTGCTTTTTATTTTTTTCCAAAATACTATTCCCGCCAGTATGACCTGTTTTAGAATGAATTGCTGAGTCTATTAATTGCATATAACCTCTTGTTTGATGATGGTGCCAAGTGTCAAAAATTTATTATATACAAATAATATGGAATATTTAACGCATATAGTAAATAATTAGTATATAATCAGCGGTTTGAATTATAATCAGCTGAATTTTAATAAGAAGGAGGATTTATATTTTCTGCAAACTTAAATTGGTAACAGCAATTGTCTTTGAGCTTCAGTATTAACTTTAGCAGTGGTTAAAACAGTGGAATTTCATTTGATGTAGAAGTAAAGAAGCAGCAACACTTTAATCTTTTTATCAAATTTTCATTGAGAAGGGGACTAGTATAAATGGATAAAAGAAGATGGAAAAAGCCTTTTAATGCATTTTTGTCAACACTATTAGTTGCGAGTATTTTAACGCCGACAATTCCTACCTCCGCTGCAACGGCACAAGCTTCAGATCTCATTATTTCAGAGTATATTGAGGGAAGTAGTTTTAACAAAGCAATTGAGCTTTATAATGGGACTGGCTCTGACATAGATTTAAGTCAATATAAATTAGAGCTATATGTAAATGGAGCTTCTCCCGCAGGTCAAACATTACAACTTACTGGAAATCTGAATGCGGGTAAAACTTATGTCATTCATCATAAAGATGCAAATGATTCGATAAAGAGTAAGGGGAATTTAGTTAATTCTAACGTTATTAATTTTAATGGGGACGATCCTGTAGTTCTAAAAAAAGGTGATGATGTTATTGATTCCATTGGACAAGTTGGTCAGAGAGTCAATAACGCCGCCGATGTAACATTAGTCCGAAAATCTAATATTACAGCAGGAGATACAATTGTTGATGATCCATTTGATCCAAATAAGGAGTGGGAAGTATTACCGAAGGATGATGCATCTAATCTTGGTCAACATACAATGGATGGTTCTTCAGTAGATCCAGGAAATCCAGATAATCCAGGTGATGGAGACATCAAATCGATTGCACAAGCAAGAGCACTGCCAGTAGGTGACAATGTTACGATTAAGGCAGTAGTAGCAGCAAAGTTAAAAAATACGATCTCCGTTCAAGA
Organism: uncultured Rummeliibacillus sp.; assembly: GCF_934216135.1. Classification (NCBI taxonomy): domain Bacteria; kingdom Bacillati; phylum Bacillota; class Bacilli; order Caryophanales; family Caryophanaceae; genus Rummeliibacillus; species uncultured Rummeliibacillus sp. The sequence continues at coordinate 25,853 of NZ_CAKQBI010000018.1, forward strand.
TGGTACAGGTGGAATTGCTGTACGCCCAACGACTCTAGATGTAGCAGTAGGAGATGAAGTGACACTAAAGGGGAAATTAGATGATTATAGGGGACTCTTGCAATTAAATGCTGCAACAATTGTTGAGAAAAATATAAACATAGGTGTACCAACGCCAAAAGTGGTGTCAGGTGCAGAGGTTTCAGAAGAGAATGAATCTCTTCTAGTAACAGCAAAGAATATTACTATTATTTCCGTAGAAGATGGCGGCTCTTGGGCAAACTATACGGTAACAGATGGTCAGGCACAATTTGTGGTACGTGATGAAACAAATACCTTAAATTTAGAAGATGGAAAAACGTATGCATCAATCACGGGGATTGTGCAACAATTTGATAACGTCTATCAAATTATCCCACGTTCCATAGCAGACATTATTGAAGATGAGAATGTGGTTCAGTCTGTTATACCATCAGTTAAAGCTGGTTCTATTGCAAAAGGTACGAAGGTAGAGCTATCGACGACAACAGAAGGTGCAACGATTCATTTTACATTAGATGGCTCAACTCCAACCAAATCGAGCAATGTATACAGTCAACCTATTGCCATCGAAAAGAATATAACATTAAAAGCATTTGCTGTGAAAGCTGGATTACAGGATAGTCAGGTGACTTCGTATGAATATACGGTTTTTGATCCAGAACAAGGAATCCAAATTCATGATATTCAAGGTGAGTCTCATCAATCACCTAAAAAAGGTGAGACTGTTGCAAGTGTTGAAGGAATTGTCACCTATATTTATAAAATAGGCAGCGGAAACTATTTCCACATGCAAACTCCTGATGATAAAAAGGACAACAATCCAAACACATCAGAAGGAATTGTAGTTTATACAGGTAACACGGCTGCGAACGTTAAAGTCGGGGATCTTGTAAGTGTTGATGGAAAAGTGGATGAGTACCATATTGATGGTTATACCGATACAAAAAAAGAGACAGACTTGTCTGTTACACAGATAAATGCGCGTAACGACCAAGGTGGTAAAGTGAATGGTGTGAAGAATAATGTCACTCTTCCAGAACCAATAATCATTGACCGCAATAATCTACCTTCTGAAGTGATTGATAATGATGGATTTGCTCAATTTGATCCAGAGGAAGACGCTATAGATTTTTGGGAATCTCTTGAAGGTATGTTGGTTCAAGTAGGAAATGTAAAAGCCGTAGCACCTCAGGAACACGGTGATCTGATCACAGTTTTAGAAGACAGAAAAACAGATACCATTCATGGTGGCGTTTTAATGACAGCCGATAATGCTAATGCTGATCGAATTCAATTTAAACTTTACGACAATACAAAAGCAAGAGAATTTAAAGTAGCAACAGGCGATAAATTTACAGGTCCTATTACTGGAGTAGTCAATTATGGCTATCAAAATTATAAGATCTACGCTGATTATGAAGAGATGAAAACAAAACATGTTGAAGGAAATTCAAAACCAGAAACAACAACAATTGAAAAAGCAGACGACAAATTGACGGTTGCTTCATATAATCTTGAGAACTTCTCTAATAATACGAAAGAAACTACGGATGATAAAGCGCGAAAACTAGCTCGAGCATTTGCTTCTGATATGAAAAATCCTGATATCATTGGTGTTACAGAGGTTCAAGATAACAACGGTTCTTCTGCAGGGGATGCTAAAGCAGATCAAAGTTATCAACGGTTAATTTCTGAAATTAAAAAAGCTGGTGGCGTAAATTACAATTACGTTAATATTGACCCAGAAAATAATGCAGATGGGGGCGCCCCAAATGCGAATATACGAGTTGGGTTCTTATATAATCCAGAACGTGTCCAATTAACAAAAGACATTCCAAGTGGAGACGCTACAAAAGCTGTCGGATATAAGAATGGAAAGCTAGCACTAAACCCAGGACGAATTGATCCAACGAATCCTGCATTCAATAATAGCCGAAAACCACTAGCAGCCCAATTTGATTTTAATGGTAAGAGTGTTGTTGTCATTGCAAATCACTGGAACTCAAAATCAGGTGATACGCCACTATTCGGCTCAACACAGCCACCTAAATTGGAAAGTGAAGAGCAACGTCATAAGATTGCAAATGTTGTAAAAGACTTTGTAGAAGAGATAAAGGCTGACAATCCTGATGCCAATATTGTCTCAGTAGGTGACTATAACGATTATCAATTTACTGAATCATTAAAAATCCTAGAAGGCAATCACATGACGAATATGATCAACAAAGTAGAAGAAGCTGATCGCTATACGTACCTTTATCAAGGAAATTCACAAGTGTTGGATCATATTTTAGTATCAAACAATTTAGCCAAATCAACAAAAATTGATATTCTCCATATCAATGCAGATTTCACTGATATGGCTGGCCGTGCAAGTGACCATGATCCAGTAATGGTACAACTTGATTTATCTGATAAATCAGATGAGGTTGTTCCTGAAAAAACGTACAACTTAGTAAACATAAGAGAGAAGGAACTAACATTCTCTGAGCCAAGCATTTCCGTGAATTTTGAAAGTGGCAAGATTACAAAAGGAATCATCATTACAAGTTCCAAGTATGCTGAGCTGAAAGGGGCGGGATTCACAAGCAAGGGCTTTAACGGTTCAAGTGTTACGATTAAACCGAAAGAACCTGGTGCCGTTATCAACTTCTCAGGACTTCGACTAGGAAAAGTCATCATTGATGGACCGAATGTGAAAGTAATTAGAAGTGCTGAAAATATTAAAAAAATCCATTATAAGAATGGTGCAAATCCTGAAAGCATTCAGTTTATAGATTCAGATGATGAAACACCCTTAACACCAGCAGAGAACAATGCTCCAGTAGCAATAAAAAAGTTTGAAAATCAAACTTTGACAGTAGGGAAAAAACTAAATTTCACTTTGACAGACTATTTCCAAGATCCTGATGGAGATAAACTAACATTCAGTTCTACAATAGGAACGATTAAAGATTCAGAACTAACTCTGGATTTATCTGTTGGTACACATATAGTGGGAGTTACAGCTACAGATGGAGAGAAATCCGTCACCTCTAGTTTTTCTGTAACTGTTACTGCTGAAGATACTTCAGATGAATACTATAGGGATGCAGTTGGAAAAAAGGGACAAATGTTAAAAGCTGCATTACATGATATCATAGATGATCAGCGTGTGCTTTCGTACAGTCAGGTATGGGATGCATTAAAAGTAACAGATGAAGATCCAAAAAATTCGAGTAACGTCATCCTTCTTTATACGGGTGAGTCTCGTCCAAAGAGTAAAGCTGGTGGTAATGTTGGAGACTGGAATCGAGAACATACTTGGGCAAAATCCCATGGTAATTTTGGAACAAGTAATGGCCCAGGTACAGATATTCATCACTTGAGACCAAGTGACGTTCAGGTGAATGGTGCAAGAGGAAATTTAGACTTTGATAATGGGGGAAGTTCAGTGGTGAATTGTCCTAAGTGTAAAAGAGATGGAGATTCTTTTGAGCCACCTGATGATGTAAAAGGCGATATCGCTAGAATGTTATTTTACATGGCAACACGCTACGAAAAGGGAGACAAAGTTGACTTAGAATTGAACGATAAAGTTAACAATGGATCGATTCCATACCATGGAAAACTTTCCGTTCTACTTCAGTGGAATAAGCAAGATCCAGTAAGTGAATGGGAAAGACAACGAAACGAAAAAATATACAACATACAAGGGAATCGCAATCCATTCATCGACCACCCTGAATGGGTTGAAGAAATTTGGAATTAGTTGTTGGCATTTGAAAGATTCAAATAATTGTATAATTCAAGCCCTTAATCATTTCGGAGATTAAGGGCTTTTCTCATTTGAAAATGTATTAAAGAAATTAGATTTTTGACAGCTATTTTAATTAATTTGCTCTATTCTACTGGTCTATTCGCTCCCTGTGGAAGTTTATTCGCTCTCTCCACCAATTTATTCGCTCCAATACAAATTGTATTCGCTCCCTCAGTAATTTAAGTCCTATCGAGAGTAGATTCAGAGCTGCTACCAAAATATTCTCATAATACGCGGCAGATATTACTAGATTTAAACAACCAATGTGCGTCCGATGGTGTAGAAAAAATGGATTAGAAATCCTAGTGAAAAGCAGATTCGGTGAAAGTCTAGGTGTCAGGCACAGATACAATCAATCCTGCGCTTATCCCACTAAAATTGTATGACGATTATAAAAAATCAAAAATATATCATGGTAATTTTGTATTGATTGTATAATAATTAAATTAGTTATTTATACCTAATAAGAGAGTGAGGAATCAAAGGATAAGATGAGTAAATTCAAAATGATTACAACATCTATACTAGGCGTTTCTTTAATTGCAAGTACCATTTTACCTGGAAACGTAGATGCATCTGCCGCAACTAAAAAAGTAAAAAAGGTGACCACAGGTGTAAAAGTTTCAAAAAGCGGGAAGCTGATTAGCCTAAAAACAGGCCGTATAGTAAAAGGAACTGTTTCTTACAAAGGTAAAGTTTATAAAAACGGTAAAAAAGCTTCTGGGATAATTAATCGTACATTTTTCAAAAACGGCAAAAAAGCAACTGGTGTATACAAAAGTATTTATTATAAAAACGGCGTAATTGGAACTGGCACATATAAAGGTGTCTTGTATCTAAAAGGTAAAAAAGCGAACGGATTAGTAAAAGGAATCTATTATAAAGCTGGAAAAAAAGCTACCGGCGTTTATAAAAATACATATTATCAAAATGGTAAAAAGGGAACAGGTATTTACAAAGGTAAATACTATGAACTCGGCAAAGCGCTAACAGATGAAAAGTTAAATTCAAAGTTACTTTCAGTAAAAAATGAAGTTACTTCTGCAGAAGCTGCATTAAAAGAAGCAAAGCAACAAAAAGAAGACCTTGAAACAATTGAAAATAAACTAGGAACTACAGTCAATGCTTCTTCTATACAAAAACTATCAGCAAAAGGTAATCTAAAAGACTTTATAGCAAAATATAAAAACAAAGAACTTTATACAGATGAAGAAAAGGCTGCGATTAAATTAGAAATCGCTACTCATAAGGCAACGGTCCAAGCGAATATTCAAGCATCTGCACAAAAGTTAGTAAACTTAACTACATCTTTAGCGAAGACATCTAAAATAATAGCCCAAGTTTCAAAAGATAAAGATATCGTTTCTGCAGCACAATCTGTGGTAGCTCATGTTAAAGAAATCATTACTGCAATAAGGAATGTTCCGAATCTATCAATAAGTACATCTAATTTAGAATTGGCAATTTCAAATGCAGAATCTGCATTGAATGCGAACCCTAAGAAAACAACACAACCTGTAGAGCAAAAGCCTTCTACTGATACACCAGCAAACAATACATCAGATAAAAATAAAACAAGTGACAACAATGTAAGTGACAATAACACAAGTAATAATTCAACGACTGATAGCTCAACTGGTTCTACTGCAAACGATAATACACAAACTAAGAACCCAAAAACTGATAATAATTCATCGGAAACAGAATTAGATAAAGCAAAAACAGAGGCAAATAATGCAGTAAATGCGTTAAAAGGTAAAACAATAGATGAACTGATGGCGAATCCTAACCATGAAGGTTCATTATTTGAAAAAGCAGTGGCAGCATATGAAAAAGTGAAATCTTTAGACTATATGGCTCCAGAACTTGCAGTGTGGGGTGAAACTATTCACTTAGCTGATACAATGGTGCAAGTTAATAGCGCTGTTAACTCTTTAAAAGACAAAGATGCTGCTACGCTATCAAAGAAAGATTCATATGGACATTCAATTATTGATAATGCAGAAGCAGCCGTATCTCGCTTACTAGATCTTGATGCAAATGCAAATGCAGATGTAGCATATGCAAAGCAAGAAATAGCAAAAGCAAAGAAAATTGTTGCTAACAAAGCCGTTGAAGATGCTTCTTCAAAACTTCCTACAAGTATTACAGTTGATAAAGACTCTATCACAACTGATTTGATTGAATCTCAATTACCTAATTTGGAAGATAAAACCTTATCTTATGAAATTGTATTGGATAAAACTGCCTCTAGCTGTACAATAGTGGTGAAATCTTCTATAGAAGGTTCAGTTCCTTCAACTTCAAAACAGATTACAATTACACAAGGGATTACAAATCCTACAAAAGAATTACCAAAAGAAGAAGTAAAGAAAACAGAGGAAACGAATGTAACTGCAGTACAAGAAAGTGGAGAAACGTCAAATACACCTCCAGCTTCTTCGGTTTCAAAATCTCTTTCAGTTGATAAAACAACAACAGATAATAGCGAAGTACATTTAACAGGTATAGTTGACCAAACTGTAAAGCGCCTTGTTATTGAGACAAAATCTAATTGTTACGAAGCTTCTTCAGGAACATGTTCACATAAAAGCTCTGTAACTCCAGTAAATGGTGAGGTTGATCAAATAATTAGTCTGACAGAGGGAAAAGGAGATTACGAAGTTAGTGTTTATCCAATTTTTAATGATGACGTATACTATCTAGAAGATTTACTATACAAAGAAAATATTAAAAATACGGATGTTGCGGCTCCATTAAGAATTGCAGGAACAACAGATAATAGCGAAGTGTTTATAACAGGTCGTATTGCTTCAAACGTGAAAAGCTTACTTGTAGATGTAATAAATGAATCAGGAACAAGTGAACAAATAAGTTTAATAGATATTAAGAATGTAAAAAACAGTGATGGCACAATTTCTGCAAAGGCTTATTTGAGAGAAGGTGCTGGAAGGTATACAGTAAAGCTTTACTATAATACTTCAGATGATAAAACAATTAGCTATCCATATTTAATGGAAGGACAAGCTGTAAATTCAGATAACCGTACAGCATATGAATTACCTTCTTCTAATGTTCAAAGTGATAATGAAGAAATCGTTGCACTAGCAAAAGATATCACAAAAGATGCAACTGGAGATCTAGCTAAGGTGAAAGCAGTTCACGACTGGGTAGCAAAAAATATCTCATACGACACAGAAGACTTTTTCAAAGACTTAGGTAAAAGTCAGGATGCTTATTCAACATATAAGAATAAGACAGCGATATGCCAAGGATATGCAGATCTTACAGCAGCCCTTCTTCGTGCAGTAGGTATAAAAGCAAAAGTAATCGGCGGGGTTGCCTTAGGATACGGAATGCCTAACTCATGGGATGAATTAAAAACAACAGCGAGTAATCACGCATGGAACGAAGCACTTGTAGATGGAAATTGGATCATTCTCGATACAACTTGGGATTCAGGATATATCGATTCAACTTCCCAAAAATTCGTATGGAATAACAAAGACAATTACTTCAATCCAAAAGCAGAAGACTTTGCAAAAGACCATTTGAAAAATGAAGAACTAATTGATTTCTAAGCTATGTGTCATGCTCCAATAATTATGACAAAAGAATACAAATCAAGTCCTTAATCTCCTAGGAGTTTAAGGGCTTTTCTTATTTAAAAATACAATTACAATCTAGCCTGGGAATCATAAAAAGTACTTTATTTGCTCTTTGTACTATTTTATTCGCTCCTACCAAGGAATAATTCGCTCTCTCCATCCGTTTATTCGCTCGAAAAGAAAAAGTCTTCGCCCTTACAACAATTTAAGTCCTCGCAAGCGGATTCGGGGCAGCCGAAAATACTCTCATGATTCGCGGCAGAAATTACTAGATTAGAATAAGTACCTGAGCCGCGCGCAATAGTATTGAGGAATTAATCCGTTCTTACAACAAATTAAGTCACAAGAGCCTCACCGCAGCCAAGAAAAAAGCCCGAGCACAATTCAAGTTCTTAATCTCATCATGAGTTAAGAGTATTTTACTTTAGCATTTAAAGACTAGATTGCTTAATTTTAGTCAATATTAGATATAATTAAAATATAGTCAAGAAAAACGAGGTGAATACATGAAAGCGTATATTCTTACAATTACATTTAAAGATATAGAACCAGCTATATGGAGAAAAGTAGTTATGCCTGCAGGCGCAACATTTAATCGTTTACATGAGATGATACAGAATGTAACAAATTTTCAAAGTGAATGGATTGATGAACCTTACCACTTTTTTGAATTTGTCATTGATCATGAAATTATTACGAATAATCCTGTTACCCTGGAGGATTTTAAGAAGAGTAAGAGAGAAAATCTAAAATTTACAGTAAAATCACCTACACATACGAAGATTGATAAGTATTTAGAAAAATATGATGAAATCTTATATTGCTATGATATGGGGGATGGATGGCAAATTACCATTAAAGTAGATGAGGTAGTTAATGATTATTATTTTGGTTTTCCAACTGTATTAGCAGGAGAAGGAGCAGCGCCACCAGAAGATGTAGGGGGGCCACCTGGATTTATGGAATTTCTGAAAGTTTATAATAACAAAGACCATCCGGATTTTCTAGATACCTTTCACTGGGCCGAAAAACAATATTTTAAACCTTTTGACAGCAACCAAGTGAATGACCGATTGAAATACAAGAAGTATCAAAAGACAGAATGGGATAAAATTGATCATGCAAATTATGTAGTTTTATCAGATAAGTATCGTGGACCTAATCAATAGCGTAATTTTAAAATATATATTGGATGATTGATGAAGTATGTTGATGGAATTTTATAATGTATAAAAGTCATGTAGCAATATAAATTTGAGTAATATTTAAAACTAGTTAACAACAGATGATTGTTAACTAGTCAACCTCAGACTTTGGGTAAATCTATTCTTAATTTACTTTGATGTTCAAGTCAGATATAGAGAAGGTTTTATTTTCTAATCTGTAGTATTGATCAAAGAAAGTTTCATCAATTCCGGTTAATTTAGTTAAAAATCGTTTATTTATTTGTAAATCGTCTATTAAAGTAGATACAGATAAAATATTCTTTTCAAAAAGTAATTGAAGGATACTTTTAACTTTAGATGGTCTATTTATAAGTATTACATCATCTAAAGGTTCTTTCTCTTTGTAGCCTTTTTTGTTTATGGACATATAAAAATATCTGTACTGTTGATATTCGATTAATTTTAATTTGAATGCTTTTATAGCAATTGCTTGCAACGAGACCAACCATTTTTGCTTTAGCTCAATGTAAGCATCAGGATTTGATTTTTTTGTGATTTTTGTAAAGTCTTTTATGAATTCGTTGTCAGGTAGAAGAAATTCAGAAGCAAATGTATCTGCTTCTTTTTCTAACAGTTTATATTCGGCAGTGTTTCGTGTTGTAAATTCTGCTTTATAGTGTAGCAAAAGATGACCTAATTCATGTGCTAAATCGAAATTTCTCCTAACTGCTGATTTCTTTAATGTTCCTAGTATAATGTAAGCTCTGTGATCATTAGTCCAGATACTATAAGCATCAATCGACTGTCCTATTTCCTTTTCAAAAACGAATATGCCTGATTTTTCAAGAAGAAATAGCAAGTTTTTGTTGGATGTTTTGGACAATCCAATTTTTTCTCGTGCTAGGGCAGCAATATAAGAAATTTGTTGTTGACGTTCTAAGTTTACATGTGTCCGTAAAAAGGAAACAACTTCTTCTCGTAATTCGAATAGTGTGTTTTTCGGATAGGATATTTTACCTTCTATTTTTTTTAAAAAGGCATCTACATACTGTAAATACATGGTTTCGCTATGGGTTTTATGGGCAGAGTTAATCGTTTCAGAACGATATGCGATATTTACACGATCAATATTTTCTTGGCCATATTTTTCTAGTAAATCACTTGTATAGAAATAAGTACCCTTTACATCGAAAATTTCTTTGAGTTTATTTATAGTTTCTAATTTAGGGGAAACATAACCATTCTCGTATTGCCATATAGCCTGTTCAGTAACGCCTATTTTTTCAGCCAACTGACTTCTACTTAGGTCATATAAAATTCTTATATTTGTAAGGCTTTTACCGATAAACACAGGTTTAGACCTCCTTATTTTCTAACTCTCCCCAGCTGGATCAATATCTTTTTCATCCTCTTCAATTGCAATACCGAATGAAAGAGCATCATATTCTTCATCTGACTGGTTTCCTAATATGTTTTTCAGTCTTTCATCTATAGTAAAGGCGTTTTCAGCATTAATATATTGTGTTAAATCATCAATTAGATAAGCTTTATTGTCTTCTGGATTTGGCATAAATAAAGAAATTTGAGAGATTAATTGATTTTCATCGATTTCATAAGTCACGATATAAAAACGATCAACATTCCTATTTGTAGCGATTTTTTCAATTTCTTGCATATCTGAATCATTCAGCGGGTAATCATCGAAAAGACTTAATTGAACATATCCAGTAACTTTTTCAAGCTTAACTTGTCTAAAGTCGATATGAGAATTAATATTGACTAATTTTTTCATATAAGACATATTAGTGGTACGTGTTTTTCCTTTAGCATCTTTGCCTTGTGTAACCTCATCTGCATTGAAATATTTTGCATTTTTTATGACGAATAATATATTTTCTTCGCCTATATAAAATTGTAAGTATCTCCACGTCATACCTGCTTTTGCAGATATGTATTGAACACCAAGTTTTTCGCATGTTCTTGCAATGTTATCTTCGATATGATTTCCTTTGACCCAAGCATATGCACTACTAATAATCATATTAGTAGCTCGCTCTCTTCTAATATCAGTATACTCTTTATAACCTGCCATTAAACCATCGACAAGCGCTTGGTTTAACACTTTATCTAATTTATAGTTAATCACCTAATCACACCTCCATATATTCTAAAAGATTAATTCTATTTTATTAAAGAAAATATGATTTGTATAGAAAATTATTAAAGTGATAACGCAAAAAGGTTCAATCAGAAATACTCCCATGATTCTCGGCAGATATTGCTAGATTTGAACAAGCAACCGGTCCACGTGCAATGGTAATGAGCAATTTATTCGCTCTTTCGTATGGAATATTCGCTCCCTGTGGAAGTTAATGCGCTCCTAGAGTAGGTTTATTCGCTCGAAATAAAATAGTATTCGCTCTCTCAACAATTTAAGTCCCCAGCCCCGCACGAGAGCAAATTCATAGCAGCCGAAAAATACTCTCATAATCCGCGGCGGATATTACTAGATTTGAACAAGTAACAGCGCCGCGCACAATGGTATTGAGGGATTAATTCGCTCTTAGGCCCGTTTTATTCGCTCCATTTCGAATAGTATTCGCCCTTACAGCAATTTAAGTCCTCGCAAGCGTATTCGGAGGGTCAGAAATCACCAGATTCACCAAGCAACCAATCCGCGCCCATTAGCTGTTCAAAAACTATCGTGCATCCTGATTGTATGGTGGTATGATATAGAAAGTATTTCGGACTTATTTAGAAAGAAGGATTATGGGAATGGCGATTGTAGCAACTGTTATCTTTTTGGTGACATTATTTCTTGTGATATGGCAGCCAAAGGGATTGAATATAGGCCTAACAGCGTGTGTGGGGGCGATTATCGGGTTAGTAGTTGGTGTTGTTGATTTTCAAGATGTTGAGAAGGTAGTGGGGATTACTTGGAATGCAACATTAACGTTTGTAGCTATTATTATCATTTCGCTTATTTTAGATGAAATTGGATTATTTGAGTGGGTTGCTTTGCAGATGGCAAGGTTATCGAATGGCAATGGCATCAAAATGTTTGTGTATGTCAGTATTTTAGGTGCTCTTGTAGCTGCGTTCTTTTCGAATGATGGAGCAGCTTTGATATTAACGCCAATTGTATTGGCAATGGTTCGTAATTTGAATTTTAAAGAAACAATGGTGATTCCGTTTATCATGGCGAGTGGATTTATAGCAGATACGACATCTCTACCATTTGTCATTAGTAATTTGGTGAACATTGTCTCGGCGGATTTTTTTGATATCGGGTTTGTAGAGTATGCGGCAAGAATGATTCTACCGAATATTTTTTCTTTAATAGCAACAATTACTGTACTATCTATTTATTTTAGAAAAAATATTCCAAGTCGATATGATGTATCTAAGCTAAAAGAGCCAAAAGAAGCGATTCGAGATCAAGGAATGTTTCGACTTTCTTGGGTCGTATTAGTATTGTTGTTAATCGGTTATGTGACGAGTGAATGGGTAGGGGTGCCTGTTTCAATTATTGCTGGAATGATTGCGATATTCTTATTAGTTATGGCTAAACAGAGTCATGCAGTTGATACTAAAGCTGTTTTAAAAGGTGCACCATGGACGATTGTATTTTTCTCAATTGGGATGTATGTTGTCGTTTATGGTGTTGGGAATGCTTGGCTAACACATTCCTTAGCAGATGTGATTGAAAAGTTAGCTACACAAGGTTTATATGTATCAACTGTTGCAATGGGCTTTATCGCAGCCTTTTTGTCATCGGTTATGAACAATTTGCCTACCGTTATGATCGACGCGCTAGCCATTGTACAAACAAATACGACAGGCGTTGTGAGAGAGGGACTTATTTATGCCAATGTGATTGGGTCGGATTTAGGACCTAAAATTACGCCAATTGGTTCATTGGCAACACTAGTATGGCTCCACCTCTTAGCGGGAAAGGGAATTAAAATTTCCTGGGGCACTTACTTCAAAATGGGGATTACATTAACAATTCCTATCTTATTAATCACACTAACAGGGCTTTATATTACACTAATCCTATTTTAACAAATGAAGTCCTTGATCAATTTAGTAATCAAGGACTTTTAAAAAAATTGTAATTTGCGTAGCTTATATCATATCAGCAAATTAGTTAATGGGTCGCTTTTTATAGTTAAGTTCTTTATATATTTCTTGCACCTCATCTTCAGTGAATTTTCCTCTTTTGATAAGCGTATCGATAAATTTTTGAGGATATTCATTTTGAATTGCTTCGATGATCAAGTTTTTTAACTCCTTTTTCATCCTGTCCTCGAGCCACTCATTAAAACGCTCTTCAGAAATATCCATTTGCCTATTGCCTCCAATAATTTTACTTGAATAATTTCAAGTAGATATACCTAATTTGGATATCCATTCAAAATCTATCCTTATTTTTGGCATGGACGAACCAAATGATTCATGTAGGTTCGGATTTTTGAGTTGAAATTTGAGACAATAATATGAGTATTTCTATATTGATATCTTTATCTTAAGAAGATTCAACGTACTACGGATACACATCAATACTCCATCAAATCTTTTCTCAATTTATCCAAAAGCCTCTTTTTTCTTTTTCGTAATGCATCAGCGGAGATGTTATATTTCTTAGCTAATTCTTTAAAGGTATAGCCTTCTAGATAATAGTCAATTAGAAGCTGTTTATCTTCTTTTTTTAGATTGCTTAGAAATTGCTCGAAAATATCTGTGTTTTCTATTTCTGATGTGGGCGTGTAAAACTCGATAAGATCATCTTGTTCAGGGTAATAGCGTTCTTCATACCGGCTTTCCTTTTTAAGCTCATCTAATATACTTCCTTTAATACATGTGTAAGCATATGGTTCAAAGTCGCCTTGCTCTTGGTCGTAATTTTTCCATGCTTTCCATAAGGCAATTCGAGCTGTTTGACGATAGTGGTCATGATTTTTGTAAATACGACATTTTCGAATAGCAGCTGTGATCATTGGTTCAAAACCTTCAAGTACTTCTTCAAAGTTATTCATCAAAAGTTTCCAATCTCATTGTGCACAATGCTATATTCCTAGGTGCTTTGAGAATACAAATTTGTTTTGATATTTGTAAAATGAACAAAAATGAGTTTTATAGGGGTAAAAACGATAAAAAAATTTTGTCGATGAATTGTCGATGTTTATCGAAAGTCCGTCATATCAACGTTTTATGGCATGATAAAAATTTGATATGACTTAAATTTTCAGTAGGAAGGTGTAGATTTTATAAAATTTATCATTTTTTAAAAAATTACTTAAAATGTGAATAATTAGTTACAATTAGACTACAAATAATCCTTTTTAAAAATAATTTGGTAATATATAGATAAAATTAAGCAGAAAGGATGTTGATAGATATGAGCAGGAATATCTAGTCGTTTTCTGAGTTTTTTCAAGGGGATTTTTTTAATTCATAAAAAGAATGGAGGAAATTGTAGAATGATCGTTAAACCTTCTGGATTAATGTCTGTTGATGGTTACGGGAGAGAAATAGATAACACTTTAGTTTGCGACTCGACAAATAATCGATTTGCTGTGATCGATGGAGATTCAGCACTAGGTCCATTTTCTGGTGCAAAAGCTGCAGAAATGATGCGACGTTATTTAAATGATCCAACCTATTTAAATGACTCTTTAGAAGCAGTCATATGTGCAGCTAATAATGCGATTAGAAAAGAGAAAATTGGAAAAACGATTTGGTTTGACTATGATGAATCGGATAAACATATTCGAAATAGTTGTAGTGTAATAGCTGTTCAAATTAGAGATGACCAATTAGAGTTTGTTCAATCTGGAAATTGCATGCTCTTTGTACAATATGAAAATGGTACAATCCGTTGCGTTACCTATGATCATAAAGCAAAAGTGCAAGTAAAATATCATTTAAAATTAAAGTCATCATTTCATTCTTTAAAAAAGGGATTAAGAAGAAAATACTCAGAGAAAAAGCTACAATTATGCTATGATAATGCCGTAAAGTTAACAGAAGCCTTTCAGAAAAAATGCCTCGCAAGCTCCAACACACATAAGGGATACTCTTCAATTGACGGGAGCAGACAGGCAATCAGCTTCTTGGAAAAAGGCAGCATTCCATTAATGGACATAAAGAAAATCGCATTAGTATCAGGCGGATTTCAACTACTAAATCACAAAACACCAGGGCAAGAACGCTGGGAAGATACGGCGAAGCAAATTTTTAAACGAGGTTTTAAAAGCGCTTACACAAAAATTGCCGTTATGGAAAGAAACGACCCCTATTGCCTACAATTCCCAAGAGCAGAACGTTCTGATGATAAATCAGGAATCTTATTGGATGTATTGAGAAAATGAGATGCAAAACACCACCATATAGTTGAGGTGGTGTTTTTATTTTGATCTTCCGGAAACTATTAATAAAATTATTAACATTACTCAGTATTGAAATAATACATATTCTCATATAATCAGAAATTGGGAAGGTGGTAGACAGTATAAAGTAAAAGGAGTATCGAAAATGACAAACCATGAACTAAGATTTGTATAAGAAGAACGATCGGGTACTCACAATTGACTTGAATTGTGAGTACCTGATTTAATGTATTACTAAAGATTTATCTAATTCTCCAAAAGCGATTACTTCATATGAAATCCTCCTCCCCATCCATCTGTTAGTAGAATTATTCCATTGTAATAAATGTAAATATATCCTTGGAATTATATTAATTTATAGATTAAATGGTGATTATTTTTTATAATAGTATATATTACTAAATTAGTAATAAATACTATAAAAGGGTGGTTGGGAGAATATGTACAATCTGAAATTTGTAAAACCAGTAGCATCACTTATATTGGGGAGTACGTTGCTAGTAGGAGCTGTTATTACAACGCCGGCAGATGTAAATGCCGCAGCAGATTATAAGATTTCAAATGGCAAACTTGTAAAAAAATCAAATGGCAAGGTAGTTAAGGGGTATAAATTTTATAATAACAAGTTGTATAAGAATGGTAATTTATATACAGGGGTAAAGGGTAGTGTTTATTACAAAAACGGTAAAAAAGCAACAGGTAAATATAAAGGCATCTATTATGTAAAAGGAAAACCTTACACTGGTATTGGTAAGAAAACAGGAAAGCTATATGTAAAAGGAAAGTTGAATACTGTTCTTACATTATATAAAGATAAATTATATGATGGACCTTACTTAAACAAAGGATTGAATCTTTATAAAGGGAAGCTATATGATGGCGGAACTTTAAATAAGGGATTAGACCTTTACAAAGGAAAACTATATAACGGTTACAAATTAAACAAAGGCATTGTTCAATACAAAGGACTTTGGTATAAAAATTCAATTCTTGCTAATGGCCTAATTAAAACACCAGACGGCAAAGAAATTAAAGTAGTGAACGGTAAGAGAGATGATTTCACAATTTCAGTTATGCATACGAATGATACACACGCACATTTAGATAATATCGCAAAAAGAACAACGGCTATTAAGCAATTTAGAGCTGAGAAGCCAAATTCGTTGTTATTAGATGCAGGGGATGTATTTAGTGGAACGTTATATTTCAACGAATTTAAAGGGAAAGCAGATCTTAAGTTTATGAATAATTTAGGTTATGATGCAATGACATTTGGAAATCATGAATTTGATTTAGGATCGAGCCCAGAAGGACATCAGGCGCTTGTCGATTTCATAGAGGGTGCTAATTTCCCATTTGTTAGCGCAAACGTTAACTTCTCAGGCGATGATAGATTTAAAGGGTTATTCACCGATTTGATATCTAGTGATCCGAAAAAAGGAAAGATTTATAACGGTATTATCAAAGAAATAGATGGCGAAAAAGTAGGGATTTTCGGTTTAACAACAGCCGAAACAAAGGATATCTCAAGCCCAGGTAGTGTTAAATTTGAAAATTATATCGAAGAAGCGAATAAGGCAGTAAAAGCATTTGAAGGAAAAGGCGTTGATAAAATTATAGCGCTAACGCATATTGGTTATGATGATAATCCAGCTGTGGATAATGATCAAATTTTAGCTGCATCAGTAGAAGGTATCGATTTAATCGTTGGTGGTCATAGCCATACGCAATTAGATAAACCTGTAGTTATTGAAAAAGACATTAAAGGTAAAGAAAAAGACCCAACAGTCATTGTACAAGCTTTTCAATATAGTGATTTTTTAGGTACAGTGGATGTTAAGTTTGATTTCAAAGGTAAAGTTGTTCAATCAGATGGTCAATTAGTAAAAGTATCTGATCAACAAGAAGATCCGGAAGCTGCTGCAATGCTAAAAGAATACTCTGAAAAGTTAAAAGAAATTACAAACAAATCAATCGGAGCAACTGCAGAAAGCGAACTGACAAATCCAAGGACTGATTCTGATGGGAAAGGCGTTAGTGTTCGAAATAGTGAAACAGCCTTAGGTAATATTATTACAGATGGCATGCTGGCAAAAGCTAAAAAGTACGATGAAAATATCATCATGGCTTTACAAAATGGTGGAGGTATTCGCGCAGGCATTCCAGCTGGAGATATTACAGTTGGCGAAGTCATCACTGTTCTACCATTTGGAAACACACTTGCTACGATGTCTGTAACAGGTGCAGAATTAAAATCAGCCTTTGAAATAAGCTTCAAATCATATCCAATTGAAAATGGCGGTTTCTTGCATGTATCTGGAGGGAAAGTAGAATTTGACTCCACTAAGCCAGCGGGTGAACGAGTTGTTTCAATTGCATATAAAGATAAAGAAGGAAATTTCACACCAATGCAAGATGATAAAACGTATAAAATCGCAACAAACGCCTTCACAGCAAAAGGTGGAGACGGCTTCACAATGTTTGCAAAAGCCTACTCTGAAGGCCGTGTAACAGACCTCGGTTTATCAGATTGGGAGAACCTAGCAGAACATTTAACAAACCTAAAAACAGTTAAACCTACTATAGAGGATAGGATTGTAGATATTAATAAAAAGATAGACTTTCTAAAATAGTTGGCTAGCACATCCCCTGTGTATCCGTGTGATACATGGGGTTTTTTTATGGATATCAAAAAATAGAACGAATATAAGCAACGAATATAAGCAACGAATATAAGCATATCTACTTGCATTACTAAATCGATTTAAGCTAATCTAGGGAAACAACTGTTGATATACCAAAATATAGGTTAAATCCATACCGACGATTCAGAGTTCAATCCACGGAAAACAGCAATTAATCCACGCAACTCAGTGATCAATCCACGCAATTACGGAGTTAATCCACGCAACTCCAGCTCCAATCCACGCAATAAGGAATTGAATCCACGTTCCGAACAATTTAAGTCTTAACGTACTCTCTCCCCACATAAGAAAACTTTTCAGGCAGTCTTTTAATAATAATAAGGAAGTTTTAATTCAATTAGTGAAATTACATCCAAATAGTATAGCCTATTTAAAAATCCTTACAAAAAATCCGATTAAGTATGAAATATATTACATAATAAGGTTATTCAATTTGTTCAATTTTTTACTAGAATTTCATAATAATAGCGTGTAATAAACTGTTTTTTTAATATAATTGTCCGAAATGAATATTTAGTATAACCTATTTCAATAATTGTGTTGACATATAAAATATTTTTCAGTATATTAATGTGTATTCGATTACATGTGTAATCGGTTACACAATGCTACAAAGGAGGAAAAGAATGGTTACCATTAAAGATGTAGGCAAGCATGCAGGCGTTTCGGTCGCTACAGTTTCTAGGTATTTAAATGGCAAAGGCTATATTAGTGATGAAGCCAAGAAAGTAATCGAGAAAGCGATAAAAGAACTAGATTATAAGCCTAATCAACTTGCAAGATCTTTAAGTACAAAAAAGACCAATATCATTGGTTTGCTTGTACCTGACATTACCAATCCATTTTTCCCTGAACTAGCAAGAGCTGTAGAAGATACAGCTTATACAAATGGTTATACAGTTGTACTCTGTAATTCTGGTGAACAGAAAGATAGAGAAATACATTATATAGAGTCGCTTCAACAAAAGTACGCCGCAGGATTTATCGTGACGACCAATCAACTTGAAGCAGACTATTATCGTAAAATAAGTTTGCCGATTGTGGCACTTGATAGAAGACTTGATCCGGCTATTCCAACTGTCACAACAAATAATATAGATGGTGCAACAATTGCAACTGAATATTTAATAGCAAGAGGTTGTAAGCACATACTATGTGTGCGTGGACCTGTTGGACTCGATGTAGCGGAAGACCGGTTTACTGGTTTTATGGAAACAATGAAGAATTACCCTAACATCTCTTCTGATATTATTACTAGTCAATTTGATTTTGATGAAGCAGAGAAAAAAGTATTTGACTACCTAAAAACACATGAATTCGTTGATGGTATTTTTGCATCAAGTGATGTTCTAGCAATTGGCGCTATGAAAGCTGCTCATTCGCTGGATGTTCAAATTCCTGGTGAACTTCAATTAGTAGGATTCGATGGCATCAGTATGGGGAAATTATTAACACCCGAATTGACAACGGTTGCACAAGATATATACAAGTTGGGCACTGCAGCAACAGAATTACTTATTCAAAAAATTGAAGGTCATGAAATAGAAAATAATTTGACGGAATTACCAGCAACACTTGTTATTAGAAGTTCGACAAAGTAAGGAGAGATTTGATGATTACTGTAATAGGAAGTATCAATATGGACTTAGTCGTTGATACAACTATTTTTCCTAAACAAGGTGAGACAGTTTTAGGAAACCTTTTTACAACAGTACCTGGTGGTAAAGGAGCAAACCAAGCTGTAGCAGTTGCAAGACTTGGTGGCGATTTACATATGGTTGGTGCAGTTGGTCAAGATAGTTTTGGCAAAGAGTTAACTAACAACTTAAAAGTTGAAGGTATTGACACACAATTTGTATATGCAACAGATGAAGCTGCGACTGGTATCGCGAATATATTACTTTACGAACAAGATAATCGTATTATTGTCGTTCCAGGCGCAAATGCATTGATCACTCCTAAAGAAATCGATGCTGCAAAATCTTTAATTGAAAAAAGTGAAATGGTCATTATGCAATTAGAAATTCCAGCAGACACCGTTCAATATGCATTGCAAGTTTGCAAAGATTTAAACGTACCCGTATTACTTAACCCTGCTCCAGCGGAATCTTTCAATCCTTCTTGGATGGACTTGGTAGATTACCTTACACCAAACGAAACGGAATGTGCGGATATTTTCTCTGAAGATGTGGAAAGCGCATTAGAAAAGTATCCAAATAAACTAATCGTCACATTAGGAAGCAATGGCGCTCGTTACTTTGATGGAAAAGAACATATTTTCATCGAAGGTTATAAAACAAAAGCTGTTGATACAACCGGAGCTGGCGATACATTTAATGGTGCATTAGCATATGCCGTAACAAATGGACAATCTCTAAAAGAAGCGGTTCGTTTTGCTAATATTGCTGCATCATTGTCCGTTGAAAAATTTGGCGCACAAGGCGGTATGCCAACATTACAAATGGTTGAAAATCGCCTAGGAGGACAAGCAAATTGAAAAAACATGGAATTTTAAATCGTGATTTAGCTGGTATTTTCGCGAAAATCGGTCACACAGATACGATTATGATTGCGGATTGTGGGTTACCTATTCCAGATGGCGTTCCTTGTGTAGACCTTTCTTATACACTTGGAAAGCCTAGTTTCTCAGATATTTTGGACGCAGTTTTAGATGACTTTAATGCAGAAAAAGCATGGATTGCAACAGAGATGAATGTGCAAAATCCAACATTACACAGTCGGGTAAGACAAGTAGTCAATGTTCCGATTGAAACTGTTAGCCATGAAGAGTTAAAACAACTTTCAGCTAAAGCAAAAGTAATTATCCGTACAGGAGAAGCAACACCGTTTGCAAATATTATTTTGCAATCAGGGGTCATATTTTAAAAGGTGGTGATACCAAATGATTGAAATGACAGGCATTGATAAAGCTTTTAGTGGCAATGTCGTGTTGAAAGATGTCCAATTCTCACTTGCAGATGGAGAAATCCATGCTTTGATGGGTGAAAACGGTGCTGGTAAGTCAACACTGATGAAAATCTTAACAGGGATTTACGGCCGTGATGCAGGTGTCATCAAAGTAGATGGACAAGAAGTAGACTTCAAATCCCCAAAAGAAGCAGAAGCTATGGGGATTGCAGTAATTCATCAAGAACTTAATATTCTACCGGATTTAACTGTTGCTGAAAACCTATTTTTAGGCAATGAAAAAACAGTAGGTATGGGTATTTTAAAAACAAAAGAGATGAATAGAGAAGCTAGTCGTATTTTAAAACAACTCGGATTAGATGTTGACGTCAAAACACCGGCTGGCCAATTATCTGTTGGGAAACAACAAATTATAGAAATTGCAAAAGCAATCGAGACACACGCAAAAGTCATTATAATGGATGAACCAACTGCTGCGTTAACAGATCGTGAAATCAAAACATTATTCAAAACGATTCGAAAATTACAATCACAAGGTGTTTCCTTTGTTTATATTTCCCACCGTATGGAAGAAATATTCGCCATCTGCGATCGTATTACCATCTTACGTGATGGCCAGTACATTGGTGTCCGTGTCATAAAAGAAACGAATTTTGATGAAATTGTTAAAATGATGGTTGGTCGTGAATTGGGAGATCGTTTCCCTGAACGCAACGCTTCAATTGGTGAAGTCAAGCTTGAAGTGAAAGGCCTTACAAGAAATGACTATTGCCAAGATATTAACTTCCAACTTAGAAAAGGCGAAGTTCTTGCATTAGCAGGTCTAATGGGTGCAGGCCGTACAGAGGTAGCTGAGGCACTATTTGGCTATCGCAAGATGAACAAAGGTGAAATCTTCATCGACGGTCAAAAAGTGAAAATTTCAAATCCAATTCAAGCGAAAAAACATGGGATTGGCTTTGTGACAGAAGACCGCAAATCAGAAGGTTTAGTCGTTGATTTTTCTATTAAGGATAATATTATGCTTACAAACTTGGACAAGGCTTCCAAAATGGGTGTTATTAATTCGAAAAAGGAATCCACCTTTGTTAGTAACCTTATGAAAAAATTAGGCGTTCGTTCATCTGGTGCAATGCAAACCGCAAAATCATTAAGTGGTGGTAACCAACAAAAAGTTGTTATCGCAAAATGGTTGGGTGATGCCCCAGAAATTTTAATCCTAGATGAACCAACTCGTGGTGTCGATATCGGTGCCAAAAAGGAAATCTACCAAATTATTAATGACCTTGCTGAACAAGGTGTTGCAATTTTAATGATTTCATCAGAATTACCAGAAGTTATCGGCATGGCAGACAGAGTACTTGTTATGCATGAAGGTAAAATTACCGGTGAAGTATCAAAAGAAGAAATGACTCAAGAAAAAATTATGCATTACGCTACTGGAGGTGACAAAGTTGTCCAAATCTAAAGGTTTAGTTCAAAAACTTGGACCACTATTAGGGCTACTTTTAATAATCATCATTATCTCATTTATGAGCCCTAGCTTTTTAACAGCTACAAATATTTTCAATGTACTACGTCAAGTTTCAATTAGTGCATTAATCGCATTCGGGATGACATTTGTTATCTTAACAGGTGGTATAGATTTATCTGTTGGTTCCACACTAGCATTAACTGGTGCAATTAGTGCAGGATTACTAGCAGGTGGCATGGATCCATTTTTAGCCATGCTAATCGGTTTACTTTTAGGTGCAGTACTTGGCGCAGTAAACGGATTTATTATCGCAAAAGGGAAAGTTGCTCCTTTCATCGCAACTCTAGCTACAATGACAATCTACCGTGGGTTAACACTTGTTTATACAGATGGTAAACCAGTGTCTGGCTTAGGTGATTCACTTACATTCCAAATGTTTGGGAAAGGTTACTTTTTAGGTATTCCTGTTCCTGTTATCACAATGCTAATCGCATTCCTAGTTCTTTACTTCATTTTACGTAAAACAACTTTTGGACGTCGTGTCTATGCAATTGGTGGTAACGAAGAAGCTTCACGTTTATCTGGTATTAATGTAGACCGTATTACAATTGCTGTTTATTCATTAACAGGTATGCTTGCAGCTCTATCAGCTTTAATCTTAACTTCTCGTCTTAACTCAGCTCAACCAACAGCTGGACAATCCTATGAACTTGATGCCATTGCAGCCGTAGTACTAGGTGGTACTTCTTTAACTGGTGGTCGCGGATGGATTTTCGGTACATTAGTTGGTGCGCTAATCATTGGTGTATTAAATAACGGTTTAAATCTTATCGGGGTATCTTCATTCTTCCAACAAGTTGTGAAGGGTGTTGTTATATTAATCGCGGTACTTATCGACCGCAAAAAAACAGCATAGGAGAGTTTGTTTACAATGAAAAAATTATCTTGGACTTTAGCTTTATCAGCTTCACTATTACTAGGCGCTTGCTCAATGTCACCAAATGGTGATAGTTCATCATCTGATAAAGCGGCAAATAAATCTACAGATGATATGAAAATTGGTATGTCAATCTCAACATTAAATAACCCATTCTTTGTTACTTTATCTGATGGTGCAAAAGCAGAAGCAAAAAAAGAAAATGTTGATCTTACAGTAGTTGATGCACAAGACAACGCTTCTAAACAAGCTTCTGATGTAGAAGACTTAATCCAACAAGATGTTGACTTAATCATCATCAACCCAACAGATTCAGAAGCAGTTGCTTCAGCTGTTGAATCTGCAAACGATGCGAATATTCCAGTTATCACAGTTGACCGTTCTTCTGAAGGCGGCGAGGTAGTATCTCACATCGCTTCAGATAATGTTAAAGGTGGCGAAATGGCCGGCGAATACTTAAAAGAATTAGTTGGCGACGGTGCTAAAGTTGCTGAACTTGAAGGTGTTGCTGGTTCATCTGCAGCTCGTGACCGTGGTGAAGGTTTCCACAAAGTAGCTGACAAAGGCTTAAACGTTGTGAAAAAACAAACTGCAAACTTCAACCGTTCAGAAGGTTTATCTGTAATGGAAAACATCCTTCAATCTAACCCAGATATCAAAGGCGTTTTCGCTCACAATGACGAAATGGCTCTAGGTGCTCTTGAAGCAATCGAAGCATCAGGTAAAGACATCAAAGTTGTAGGCTTCGATGCTACTGACGATGCCCAAAAAGCAGTAAAAGCTGGTAAAATGGCTGCAACAATCGCTCAAAAACCAACTGAAATTGGTCAAATTGCATTAGACACAGCTGTAAAATCACTAAAAGGTGAAAAAGTTGCCAAATCAATCCCAGTCGATCTTGAATTGATCAAAAAATAATATCTCCACCATGCTAATCCCAGTCTCCCCATGAGGCTGGGATTTTTTTTAGAGAGAAAAGGGAATCCGAGTTGTGCAAAAGGAAGTGAGTTGTGCAAAAGGAGGAGCGAGTTGTGCAAAAGGGAGTCCGAGTTGTGCAAAAGAGAGGGAGTTGTGCAAAAGAGAGCCTGAGTTGTGCAAAAGAGAGCCTGAGTTGTGCAAAAGGGAATCCGAGTTGTGCAAAAGAGGATCTGAGTTGTGCAAAAGGGAATCCGAGTTGTGCAAAAGGAAGTGAGTTGTGCAAAAGGGAGTCCGAGTTGTGCAAAAGGAGGAGCGAGTTGTGCAAAAAGAAGTGAGTTGTGCAAAAGGGAGTCCGAGTTGTGCAAAAGGAGGAGCGAGTTGTGCAAAAGGAAGTCTGAGTTGTGCAAAAGAGAGTGAGTTGTGCAAAAGGAAGTCTGAGTTGTGCAAAAGGAAGTCCGAGTTGTGCAAAAGGAAATCTAAGTTGTGCAAAAGGGAGTCCGAGTTGTGCAAAAAGAAAAGCCAGTTATAATAAAAAAAGCCCAAGTAGTTCCCAAAATCCCCACTAAATGCTCTCCCTTGTCCGCGCCCCAGAAAAATATAATCAGCTAAATCCCTGCCGCGAACAATAAGAGCATCAGTCTCAATAAATGTCACTGAAAATACTAAAATTTATAAAATAATATGTTGTAAAATAAAAGAATTTAAGTAAAATATAGTTGAAAATATTCATGCTAGGAGATGATCCAAAATTATCGAGCCGAGAAATAAAACACTGCTTTTTACTGCTTATCAAAGATTGTTGCTAAGAGTGAATCCAGCTTATCCAAAAAGAGCAGAAATAGAGAAGAATCTTGAAAATCTAAAGATAGGCTTTAAAGGTGAATATCGAATTGACCAAGCTATTAAGGAAACTCATTTTACCGATGCTTTTTATGTATTACCAAATGTTGAACTGAAAGTCTCTCCCCACAGACGTATAGAGATAGATACATTAATTTTGACAGAAAGATTTATTTGTATTTTTGAGGTAAAAAATTTAAAGGGCACCCTGAAATTTAACGAAAATCCTTACTCGTTACATCAAACAATTAACGGAAAGACTTATAGCTATCCATGTCCTCAACAGCAGACATTAAGGGCGGCGGATAGTTTACACTATTGGTTAAGGCAGCAATTCAAAATAAATCTTCCTATTCAAATAGCAATTGTTCTGCCAAATCCAAATGTCTTAATCGAAACAGCCCCAACAAAAGTAAAATTGCTGAGTCCTAGAGAAATCCCCCTATTTCTGCAAGGACTAGACACACACTCTAAAATAGTTTCGGGTAATCATTTAAACCAAATTGTTTCAACTATTAAACGTGAAAATTCCCCATTTAACATTTTTCCTTTAGCAGAAAAATATAATATCCCTATAAATCATCTGAGAACTGGCATTGTTTGTCCTTGCGGTGGAAACGGCATTCGAACTACACAAAGAACATGGATCTGCACCAGATGTAAAGAAACTATCAAGAAGGCAATTGAGAATACGCTTTTCGATTGGTTTTTACTTTATAAATCAAGTATTTCTCATAAAGAATGCAGTAATCTATTACAAATTCAAAACCGTAATACTGTCACTAAAATTTTGAAAAATATGAAACTGGAAACAACAGGAAGTACTAGATCTAGGCTTTATCACTACGATTATAAGAAAGATTTGGTCAAACAAGAAGCTAGTCTAGTAAATCTTATATATGTATGAAAATCCAGCCTCAAGACAAGAGGTTGGATTTTCTCTTTTTAAAAAAGGGAGCATAAAATTGTATATTTATGCAAATAGTTAATAACTATTCGACTTATTGCAAAATAATAAGATTCAATTATCCTATGAAAAAATACATAATAGTTTGGGAAAGTTGTATCATTTAGTCATTCGATATATAATTAATACTCCCTAAAACCTATCCTATTCGTCAAAATATTACTAATTTAAGGAAATAGGTAAAAAGCTATTGTGCTATTACTCAATTTTTATGATAATAATCTGTGAGGCAATAAAGAATGTATCGGAATGGAGATAAAAAAATATGAGTATCCTTCAGCGTGATATTTCAAAATATATAGCAGAGTCTAAAAAACGTTGTAAAAAAAGGAACTTAGATCCTAATGTAATACCAGATCTAGTAACAGTAAGTTTACTAGAATTGGGCCAAAAGATGTATCAGTTTAAAAGTATTTTAAAAGTATCAGATTTTTTTGTGGAGAAATTTTTTAAGACGATTGAAAATATTCCAATACAGCTGGCAGTTACAGATGAAAATGGAACCATCTTAGAACTAAAAGGTGATGCAAATATAAAAGATCAGATGAAGCATATGGGATTTCGCCCTGGTATAAAGTTTATAGAAGAATATGCTGGGACCAATTCAGTCAGTTTAGCTTTAGAAACAAATCAGCCAGTTGAATTAATCGGGACACAACACTATCATAGTTTTTTAAAAAACACAGCTTGTTATTCAGTTCCTTTTGAATTCGAGAATTTGCACTTAAAAGGAACGTTCTCAATTGTAACTTTAGCAGATTATCAAAGTCCTTTACTATTAACATTACTAGCAACTACAGTTGATTTAATAGAAAGAGAGTTAATGATAAGAGAGCAGAATAAGCAGCTGAATATATTTAACCAAGTTGTAACGGAGTCTACTCAGAATGGTATTATCAAGGTGGATGATGAGGGTGTGATTGTAGAGTTCAATCAGACTGCCGAAAAATTAACTGGATGGCAAAGGGAAAATGTAATAGGTGAAAAAATATCTAAAGGTAACCCTTTGCATAAGTATTTTGATCAAATTCTTGAAGAAGGAAAAGAAGTATCTGATTTTGAAATAGCGATCAAAAATACACGTTTAGATCAACAGATTATGTGCTTATTAAATGGAGTTCCAATTTATGAGAATGTCGGAACTATATCAGGAGTATTTTTTCAATTAAAAGACATTACAGAACGATATCAAGCGACGGCGAGTATCAATTATTTAGCATATCATGATGATTTGACAACATTACCAAATCGTAGATGTTTCTTAGATTTGTTGAAAGAACAACTGGTAAAAGCAGAAGAACATCAAAAAATGTTTGCTGTTTTTCTATTAGATTTAGATAATTTCAAAACAGTTAATGATACTCTGGGACACGGAAAAGGCGATAAACTCCTGTTTAATGTAGCAAAAAGGTTAGTAGAAAACTTACCTGAACAAGCGAAAATTTTCCGCATTGGTGGGGATGAATTTACCATTCTCCTTACTGATATTCAACAGAAAAGTGAAGCAGTAGAAGTAGCAAAGAAAATCGTTCAATTGTTCCAACAATCTTATATTCTGGGAAATCATGAATTGAATATTAGTGTAAGTGTTGGAATATCCATTTATCCTGATGATGGGCAGGAAATAGATTGGTTATATAGTAAAGCTGACATAGCAATGTATGAAGCAAAACATCAAGGTGGAGCTGGATATACAATTTATCATTCTTAGTTGTGAAGAATTTCCAAAGTACGGAAATGAAACTAAAAAGGTTAGAACGCAACTTTCGTAAAAATGCTGTTATTACCGAAAATATTTAAAAGGCAAAAGCGTCATATGGACAGTTTTTGCCTTTTATGCAATCCATCCCTCGTATAAATGAGAACTCCTTTAATTTTGAAGCTCACATTTTGCTCAATATTCTTTGTAATATTATTGTACAGTAAAACAAATTTAATTTCACTGAATATTTATATTATTTATACTTTTTTATTCGGCTTTTAGATGCATATTTATTCTAAAAAGTCCCATGAATTCAACAAAAAATTCCTATCTATATAGTTGACAATTCATTCTATTAGTTACTAAAATAAAGTTGAAGTAAGAGAAGATACATATCATATCGAACAATATAAATTTGATCAGATATTTGAAAGCTCTGTTATGAGAAACCTCTCTACAGAGCTTTCTGTATTTAAATTGAAAAAATTTATAGATTAGGCCAACTATAGCAACAAGAAATTTTAAAGGAGATTTGAACATGACACTTAAAGTAAATCCTATCAAAGGGATTTTAAAACCAAATGAATATTGTGCAGAACTAGAAGATGCTGAACAATATTCACGGTATAGATTAAATATATTTTTCCTATTCTTGATAAGTGTTTTTACGTATATAATAAGCGGTGCTTTTGGAATCGGTACACAATCGATTTCCAGTGAATTATCAAGTATAGGCAATCACGCGTTTGAGGCAAGAAAACAGTTATTTCTAATTGGTAGATTGTTACAAGGAGTTTTGGTTCCTTGTGTATTAATCTTTGGTTCTGCCTTATATTATTTTGCGTTTATCAATGGTAGCTTTCGTAAATTAGTCATTGTTCAACTAAATGTCTTTAGTATCTTTTTAATAGAGAAGATTATTCAATTGCCTTTATTTCTCTTGCTTAATGTAGATGCGACATCTGATATTTTTTCTTTAGGAATTATTGCACAATATATTTCTAATAATGAATTGCTGATTCACTTTTTAGGTGAACTGACATTATTTAGAGTGGCTATGTTAGCGTATTCTTATTACTCTTTATCAAGATTAGTAGAATCACGTAAAAAAGTGGTTATTGCGGCTACAATCCTATTTTTACTATATTGGATTTTCGCAAGCTTTATGTCTTATATAAAAATAGGATTCTTTTTCTAAAGGAGGATGAGAAAGTTGAAAAAATGGGGCAAATTTATAATTGCTGCAGTTGCCATAGTTTTTGTTGGAATCAATCTTTTCCTCTTATTAAAGCAAGATAGTAAAGCGGCAAGAACAGTTAATATTAATAATTGGACAACTGTTGAAAAGGGCAATGTAAAGAAATTAATGCATACAACAGGAGTGACAAAGCCGGAAACTGAAACTCATGTGTATTTTGATCGACAAAAGGGTACTTTGGATAAAATATTAGTAAAAGAGGGAGATGTCATATCGAATGACACACCTTTATATTCATATAATTCTCAGAAACTAGAAGATACAAAAGCAGAGTTAGAAGATGAGGCAGAAAAACTTCAAGGTGAAATTGATAGCATAGACCAAGAAATCACTCAACTGCAACAAATTACACCAAACGATTCTACCAATAAGGCGAGCACAACATCAAAAGACAAGAAAGTTAATGTGGATGTAGAAGTTAATACCTCTTCAATTGTTGAAGGTAACGTTAAACAAAAAGTGGCAGAGGCTGAAGCTGAAAAAGGAAAAGTAGAAGCGACATTAAAAGCAACGGAAGCTAAGATTTCTAGAGTGGAAGATCAATTGGCAGATTTAACTGTAAAAAGTACTGTAGAGGGACAAATTGTCAATATTAATGAGGATTTAAAGGATCCAATAATGACAATCGCTTCGAATAATTTAGTTGTGAAGGCAATTGTACAAGCTAAAAAAGTTGGTGAGGTTGCTGAAGGGCAATCTGTTAAATTATATTCTACGTTAACGAAGAAATACTATAACGGTACGGTTTTACAAGTTATCACATATCCAAATAAAGCTAAGAAAGATAAAAAAGAAGATCCTACTTATTCATTTTTAGTTAACATAACAGGTGAAGCTGCAAAGAATGATAAGCAAAAAGATCAAGCAGAAGTTGGTACATCACCTGAAACGCAAGATTCACAAAGTAATGGACAAACAGTAAAAGATGGAACATCAGAAGATCAAAGTCAATCTGACCAGAATGCTACACAAGACGGAGCAGACCAATCTGCCAATACTCAAACTGTAGCACCAACTAAACCATTGCTTATCGGAACGAACATGAAGTTACAAGTAACATTAGCAGAAGCAACGAACACACCAATTCTACATGCTAACTCGATTTTGAAAGACAATAAAAAACATTATGTATATCAGTTTACAAATAAAGGATTGGTTCAAAAGCAAGAAGTCACATTAGGTGTAACCTATAAAGGGAAATACCAAGTGGTCAAAGGATTAGAAGTTAGTGATGTAATCGTTACTGCCAAAGATTCTATCAAACTACCATCTACTTCTAACTTTATCACGCCGTTAAAAACAGCTAAAGTTCAAAACAAAGAGTTGAAAAAGATGAAACAATCCCAACAAGCAAAATATATTTTAATTGGGATGTTTGAATAGTTGTAAATTAATTTCTTATATTTACTATAACAACTTTAAATCCACCCTAACTATTTCGGATTTTAGAAATAGTTAGGGCTTTTTATATTATCGAGAGTGAACGAGTTCTCCTTGTACCCATACTTCTCTAATATTTTCAGGTCTTGTTAAATACATGATTTTTTGAAATACATCTAGTAAATCTTCTTCCTCATTGAAAATGGGAAGTGTTGCAGTATCTATACTTGTATGAATTATTTGTACATCCCAAGCATAGTTTTCTTGTAATCTACCAACTGGTAAACTTAGACTTTCACCGCCGCCAGCAGTAGCAAAAAAGAATGCTTCGTTGATCGTGATGCGTGAATTTGGGACTCCACGCTCTTCAGTAGGAAGATAAGTATTGACTCCATCTTCTAACATTCTAGAGGAAATAACTGCTTGTTTAGCATTGTCATAAATGCTAGGTGAAAAGCCACCAGAGACATCTGTACCTAACCCAATATCGATTCCTTTGCTATGTAAATGGGCAATTGGAGTTACTCCATTAGCGAGATAGGCATTTGAAAGAGGGCAATGACCAATGGCAGTACCTGTTTTGGCGAATAGTTCTGCATCATCATCACTTAAAAAACTACAATGAGCCATGACAGATTTGTCACGCAACAGGCCAAAATCATGTAATGCAAAAGCGTCATTTTTTCCACAGCGTTCCTTTACATAACTATGTTCCCAATCTCCTTCACTACAATGTGATTGTATATGAGTATCATATTTGGAAGCGAGCTCGCCTAAGCCGATTAGAGCTTCATCTGTACAGCTAGGGATAAAGCGTGGTGTAACAACTGGATATACGCCTTGTTTCGTAGTTTTGGCTAATTCCTTTACAGCCATGATAAATTCTTCGGTATCTTTTAAAGCTGCTTCTGTACTCTCATCTCGATAGTAATCTGGATTTAAATTTGGATCGTCCATCACTACTTTTCCGACTAAACCTCGTTGGCCTTTCTTGGCACATATTTCAGCTAATAACAGGCTAGATTCTTTATGAACACTAGCAAAATACAATACAGTTGTTGTGCCATTTGCTAATAGGTGGCTTACCAAATCTCGATAGACGGTTTCAGCAAATTGCAAATCGGAAAATTTAGATTCAAGCGGAAATGTATAAGTATTTAACCAATCGTTGAGGGGAATATCTAAAGCAGTGCCTGATTGTGCCCATTGTGGTGCGTGAACATGTAAATCTATAAAACCAGGTAAGAAAAACTGTCCCTTGGATAAACGATGAAAATTATCTTTATTGAGATATGCTTCGATTATTTCTTGATATTCAGGTTCTTCTGGAGATACTGTTTTTTCAATCAAACCCCCTTCATTTATACAGAAAAGATAATTCTGTAAAACTTGTACTTCCTTCGGTGACTTACTTGTAAAAGCGGTACCTTGAAAAACTTGTGCATATTCTTTCATAGATGAACACCCCTTTGTATTCTATTTTTGGAATTATACTATATTTCTAGAATATGCAACAGCTAAAAGTCTGAAAAATTAGATAAAATATCACAATAAAAAGAGAGGAGATATAAAAGTTCTCCTCTCTATAAAGGCTCAATAAAAATCTTACATTAGCTTGAAACCAATATTCAATTATTAATTTTAGGTGAAGCTCCAAAATAATGGATGCCTAATCTTGAGCAATACCAAATGAATTTAATCCCCATCAAAACAACTTAAATCCCAATCCCACCGCTCGCAGGCAGTATATCTTTTTCTTCATGGTCAACATTTATATTTTTTAAATCGTCTGTTGAAGGATTATCATGATTGAATTGATCAGTTTCAATAATTTTTGGCTCCTCATGATCTGGAGTGAACAATTTTTCTATCTTGTTATCAATCAATTCTATAGATGTTGAAAAAACGAATTTTATATCTTCAAATGCTGAGCTGATATTCGCGGGGGTTGATGAAAATAACTCAACATTTTTCTTATTCCATACATAGAGGTTAGTGGATGGGTTAGCCATTGTATAGTATGAACCGGCGACAAAAGAGATTGCACCAATAATTCCAACAGTAAAAAGCTTCTTAAACATTATTCCACCTCCCTTTCTAATAGATAAAAGCATTATTTCCATAAAGATGAAGAAATATAACTAAGTGTTGGAAGTAAAACTTAGAAATGGTAATAGAAGATATTAGCGCTTTTTAAGGCAGTGATAGATCTATCATCAAACTTTCTCATAAATAACTTCCTTTGTGGAAATATAAAGTAAATGGAGGTGATTTCATGAAAAAGGAAGAACGAAACAAAACAGAATTAGGTGTTGAAGAAGTAATTGGAAAAGGAACATATCCATCCGTCACAAGTAATGCGACGAAATTTGTTGTAGCAGAACTAGGAGGAACCGCCACTTCAGCTTATAGCCATCCAGTAAATTATAACAAGCCACCCATTTTCTCATCTGGTGGACTTAGTCTCCACGAAGCACAAGGGCAAGTTATAGAACCTCATACTGCGGAAGAAGAAAATAGCTAGAAGAATGTTCCCTTATAAAAAATGGAGGTGATTAAATGAGCAACAAAAAATACACAGAAGTTGGAACGGATATAGCCGAAGTGAAAAAACAAAATGCTCAATCAGGACCAACATTTAACGAAATAAAAGAAATAGCAGCAAACAACGAATTCGATCCAACGGCAAATGGGAATATGGTTGACCCGGATACGCCAAAAAAGTATACATGGACTGGAACGGATATTGAGGAAGTAAAAAGATTAAATGCCGAATCCGGTCCTAGTTACAATCAGATTTTTGAAATGCTCGACAGGGAACAATCAAATTTTGAATAGTAGCCTGATTTAATGCACTTTAGCTCAACCTCGCACCTTTCCACAGTGCGGGGTTATTTGTAGATATTAAGGTTACATCCCACTTAGCATATCGTCACCACCTATTTAACCTCTACATATAATAATTTAGGCAATTCAAATGGTTATTGATTACAAGGGGGAAGGTTATGCCCGTAAGAACAGGAGAGCAATACATTGACCGGATTAATGAATTAAATTCAGAAGTATGGTTAGGTGGCAAACGGGTGACAGGGAATATTTCGGAACATCCTGCTTTTAAGGGTGTTATGGAAAGCCAGGCTCGCCTGTACGATTTGCAAAATGAAGAAAAGTTTAAGAGTATGATGACTTATAAATCACCGACTACTGGAAATCCAGTCGGCCTTTCTTTTCTTATGCCTAAAACAAGAGAAGAATTAGCGCAAAAGAGGAAGATGGTGCAGCAGTGGGCAAGAGAGTCGAACGGTATGATGGGGAGAAGTCCGGACTATATGAACACCACTTTAATG
The DNA here is from genome assembly GCF_934216135.1 of uncultured Rummeliibacillus sp. Taxonomy (NCBI): domain Bacteria; kingdom Bacillati; phylum Bacillota; class Bacilli; order Caryophanales; family Caryophanaceae; genus Rummeliibacillus; species uncultured Rummeliibacillus sp. The sequence goes on from NZ_CAKQBI010000018.1 coordinate 59,295, forward strand.
ACAATGGCTGCGTCGGCTCACCTATTAGAGGGAAAAGAAAATTGTTTTCCAGAAAACATAAAAGCCTATTATGAATACGTGCGTGAAAATGATTTATGTCTTACTCATACTTTTATTGAACCACAAGTAGACAGAAGTTATATCTATTATGAAAATTCAAAAGAACCGATTGCTGCTAAGATCATAGATAGAACGAAGGAAGGCTTAATCGTAAAAGGTGCAAGGCTGTTAGCTACACAGGGTGGAATTACAGACGAAATGTTATTAGTATCACCTGGAAGACCTTACAATGAGGAAAGTGGATTTGCCTTTTCAATTCCAAGTAATACAAAAGGTCTCAAATTTATCTGTAGAGAATCTTTCGTAGGTGGCGATTCAAAATTTAACTATCCGCTAAGTTCTCGCTTTGAGGAAATGGATTCGATTGTTGTTTTTGATAATGTTTTAGTGCCATGGGATCGCGTATTCTTTTATGACAATATTGATGTTGCGCAAAATTACTTAAACAAGTGCGGATTCCAACAATTTTCACTGCACCAAGTACTCTCACGCCAAATTGTAAAAACAGAATTTATGCTAGGGTTAGTGCAATCTATAATTGAAAGTATTAATATATCGAGTTATCAGCATGTACAAGAAAAAGCTACTGAAATTATCATTGCGCTTGAAACACTTAAGGCTCTAGTTCTAAAAGCTGAAGTAGAGGCCGATATAAATGATGCAGGTTTAATGCAACCAAATTCTATTGCACTAAGAATTGCCATCAATGTATTTCCTAAAGTATATCCTCGTTTTGCAGAAATTGTACAACAGCTAGGTGCAAGTGGTCTTATGTCTATCCCAACAGAAGAGGCATTTCAATCACCAATCCGACAAGATATACATCAATATTTGCAATCTGCAGCCGATAACGCAGAGGACCGTGTGAAACTATTCCGCTTAGCATGGGATGCAACGATGAGTGCTTTCGGTACACGTCAAACTTTATATGAACGTTTCTTCTTCGGAGACCCAGTACGAATCTCCATGGCACTTTATGATGAGTATGACAAAGCGCCATACGTAGATATCGTAAAGAAAAAGTTAGAATAAAGATTTTTAAACAAAAAGTCATTTGATCACTTTTAAGATCAGATGACTTTTTTGCGTTGAACAATGAAAAATAATTAAACAAGACAAGACATATATTGAAAATAATAAGTCAATTAAGATTGGATGATGAAAATAATTGAAAAATCTCTACTTTTAATGGTAATTTTACGTCTACTATCTGGCAGTATTGAAGTAACAGCAGCTCTATTTATGCTCAAATTCAATAGCTTAGAAAAAGCCTTCTATATCAATACGATGTTAGCTTTAGTCGGACCAACAGTATTGATCGTAACAACTGCCATCGCCTTATTTGGACTTGCAGATAAAATATCAATCCCCAGAATGATCTGCCTCTTTGCAGGCATCACACTCATACTCGTCAGTTTAAATGCGAAATAGAAAAGCTTTTATTAAGAAACTGATTGAGTTGTGCAAAAGGGGCTGTGAGTTGTGCAAAAGGGGCCGCGAGTTGTGCAAAAGGAGTAGTGAGTTGTGCAAAAGGGGCTGAGTTGTGCAAAAGGGGCTGTGAGTTGTGCAAAAGGGGCCGCGAGTTGTGCAAAAGGAGTAGTGAGTTGTGCAAAAGGGGCTGAGTTGTGCAAAAGGGGCTGTGAGTTGTGCAAAAGGGGCCGCGAGTTGTGCAAAAGGAGTAGTGAGTTGTGCAAAA
>NZ_CAKQBI010000019.1:0-59307 GCF_934216135.1 uncultured Rummeliibacillus sp.
AGCTCGATACTATAATCCAGAAAATGGAGCATTTTTAGCTTTAGACCCACATCCAGGGGATGGAGAAGAGCCATTGTCACAAAATGGGTATTCTTATAGGAATAATAATCCGGTTATGGATGTAGATCCCAATGGTTTAGCTAGTATGCGTACTCGAGATTTAGCATTGCTTATTAATGGAGTTGTCGCAGCAATTCCCCAGCTTAGGCCTGTAGTTAAAGCAATGTCAAGTAAAGCTTGGTATAAATTAAAAAATTTACTAAAGAAAAAGACGACTAAAGATAAGATAATTGAAGCCACATTTTCTGGGCTAAAGAAAGCGGGGATGAAAAAACCTACGGCAAAACAAGTAGCGGTAAATGTCATAAACTTTATACTTTCTGTAAAAAAATCTTCAATTGGTAATTATGCAGTAGCGTTATTAAAGAAAAAGTTAAAGACTTAGATTAAGTGCCAGTCACCAAAACAATTCTGATAATAGGCTCTAATTTAAGTCGTAGGATCCCCAATATTTTTACGTGTTGGGGGTCTTCTCTATTTATAGAATTCGTAGAAAACCAAAATACCTTAACACTCAATAGTGATTTATTAAAACAAGCCGCACAATTCAATTTTGAAATCTCCTATGACTATACGAATGGTGGTAATATTTTAAAAGAAACCATTCTATGAATACGATGGCAATAACCAACTAACAAAAGAAACGTTTTCAAATGGCGATGTCAATTCGTATCAATACGATGAAGTTGGAAATCGAAAAGCGGCACATGTGAATGGAAAAGACTTCACGTTCTCTTATAACGCTGCCAATCAAATTGTAAAGAAAAATGATACAGCTTATCAGTATGATGCAGATGGTAATCTTCTACAAGATGAGCACTTTAAATACACATATAACGAAGCTCAGCGTCTAACAAGTGTTCAAACATTAAAAGGCGATGCAGTAGCCTCTTACACATATGACGAAAATGGTTTGCGTTTAACCAAAACAGTTGGTGATACAACGTATGAATACTTCTATAACAGTGAAGTATTAGACATGGAAGTCGTAAAGAAAAATGGTGAAGTCACACAATACCGTTATTACGAATGGAATGACTACACACCACTTGGTATGATTGTGAAAGCGAAGAATGATGCAGGGAACTTTGAAACAGAGGCTTATCAATTCATAACGAACCATCGTGGAGATGTATTAAGTATTCGTGACGGCGAAGATAAAGAAGTTGGTTCATATAGTTATGATGCTTACGGAAATGTTTTATTTGTAAAAGGCGATGTCGCAAAAGACAACCCTATTCGCTATGCAGGTTACTATTATGATGAGGAAACAAGTAATTACTATTTACAAGCTCGATACTATAATCCAGAGAACGGTGCGTTTCAAGCACTTGATCCACATCCTGGAGATGACGATGAACCATTGTCGCAGAATGGGTATACGTATGCGAATAATAATCCGGTGATGAATGTTGATCCGAATGGAAAACAGGGCTTCCCTAAAATTTTGAAATCAATATTTTATTCTATAGGTTTTTATGTTTTGAGATTGTATAAATCCCACCAATCCCAAAAAAAGATTATTAAATATGTTAAGAAAAAAATAGGAAAAGTATTAAATAATAAATATTATAAAGTTGTATTTTTTAAAAATGAAGGTAAAGGAAAATATAAAATAGTTGATATTATCTTAAAGAAAAAATATCGAGGTTTGAATCCAGGGAGAATATTTACAATTGAAAAAGGACCAGCATTGTTTAGAAATCTAAAAACAGGTAACAAAGCACAACTGACAAAATGGCATTTTCACATCGGTAAATCACACTATCAACCATGGTATTTAAGAACAAAAGGGTATAGGATAATAAAATAGTTCTCACTATTATACGAAGGAAGGGTAAATATGCGTAAATTTGATTTTGAAGTTAATGAATCCATTGAAAAGGATGATGTACTGGATAGAATTTTTAATTCTGCAATAGATATAGCATATTTTTTTAGAGATGATTCAAACAATGGTTTAACTTATACATTTTTACTAAAAACTTTAAATTTCCCGTTCTTTATTGTAATTAATGATAACGTGGGTTTTTATGAAGAGTTTGAAGGCTTGATATCATCTAATATAATTAGTATTAAAGAGATAGAGAATGGAGATTTGAAAGTTTTTAAAGTGGAAAGCAATCGGGATTTAAAGCTATTGATGCCTTATATCCTCTTCAGTATAACAAATGGATGTTACGGGCTAATTTGTGATTGTAAGCAGATAGATCTTTATAAAATTATTTTGTACAATATGGGGGATAATTCTAAACTTCAAAATAGTTTTGAGTTAGATCCAAAAGCAACAATTTATTTACTATCGGATGTAGGGATAAGAATTTATACTAATAATACCAATTTAAATAATAAAAGCAGACTAGATGAATTATTAAGATGTAGCATATAAATTGAAATAATTAAACGTGGATTTCAATTTGAACTGAATTATATGGAGAGTATATTAATGCGTTTTAAGCTGTTTTACTGCTTAGCTACAGCAGTAATGCGAAATTAGCATCTAGGAGCCATGCGCTGACGGAACAATTTTACCAACAGTCTATAGTTTAAATCATAGAACCCTCAATCTTTATTGTATAGATTGGGGGATTTTCTTAGATAGTAGGAACTGAAATAAAGTTACTTAATATCGTTCATATGAATTGTCCAAAATATTCACGTTTAGTTATAACGATGCCAATCAAATTGAAAAGAAAAATGATACAGCTTACCAATATGATGCAGACGGTAACCTCCTACAAAATGAACACTTTAAATACACATATAACGAAGCTCAGCGACTAACAAGTGTTCAAACACTAAAAGGCGATGTAGTAGCCTCATACACATATGACGAAAATGGTTTGCGTTTAACCAAAACAGTTGGAGATACAACGCATGAATACTTCTATAATAACGAAGTATTAGATATGGAAGTTCTAAAGAAAAATGGTGAAATCACACAATACCGTTATTATGAGTGGAATGGCTACACACCACTTGGTATGATTATCAAAGCGAAGAATGATACAGGTGATTTCGAAACAAAAGCATATCAATTCATTACGAATCAACGTGGAGATGTATTAGATTAAGTGCCAGTCACCAAAACAATTCTGATAATACGTTCTAATTTAAGTCGTAGGATCCCCAATATTTTTACATGTTGGGGGTCTTCTCTATTTATAGAATTCGTAGAAAACCAAAATACCTTAACACTCAATACTGATTTATTAAAACAAGCCGCACAATTCAATGACGCCAACTTACTAGCTTCCTTGACATATACAACCAAGGCACAACAACCATTTGAAATTGGTTATAACTATACGAATGGTGGTAATATTTTAGAAGAAACTATTGATGGCAATAACCAATTAACCATTAATGAAAAAGTATGGTAAAGGTGTTACAAATAAAGTACGACGATATTTGGTGAAAAAGCTTTCCAAATACTTAAAAAAATGGGGTTCTAGATATAGAGTAGAGTCGGAAGTTGGAGCAGTGGTAAGAGTTATAGAAAAAAGGAAAAGGACGTGTATTTTCTATAGATTTCCATAGGTTGCCTAAGGTTGCGTATTATAAGAAGTATGGAAAAAAATCAAAGAAGCAATATCCTAATGGCATATGGCATTACTATTATAAAAGTGGTAAACATACGACCAATTATGATTACGAAGTGAATGCAAAGCCGTTTTATGGAATAGAAGGTGAAAGATTAATCTACAAATGGATCCCCATTTCTCAACTTGGTAAAGTCGAACTATATCCGGATTTTTAAAATCAGAAATAAAAGATATCAATAATTGTCCTAAGCAGTTGTTGTGAGGGTATGATTTCGCTTGTACATATTTATATAACTGAAACCGTTAAAGTTTGCTGTTGACATTTTATCACTTGAGTAGTAAAGTGACATTAACAAAAGAGAAAGGAGGACAATAAAATGAAAAAGAATACACTTGAATCCCTTACTTGGTTGCGAATGACGCGTTTTGTGACCGAGAGTAATCATTTATCGAATGAGTTTTTAAAACGATATGATTTAACAGCAGCACAGTTTGATGTATTGATTCAAATTCAAACTTATCAGCCGATTACACAATCAGAACTTGCTGAAAAGGTAACCGTTACGCAAGGTGGAATTTCTCGTATGTTAGCTCGACTAGAGAAGGATGGCTTGATAGAGCGCAAACAGGAATGGAAGATTAAAAAGATTTCATTGACTAAAAAGGGCGAGGACATATTAAATGTCGCAACACCCGAACAAGTCGAATTTCAGTCCTCCTTTTTCAACGAAGTATTAACAGAAGAAGAATTAAAAACACTATATCAACTAACTACAAAGTTACAAAAGCACACACATGAAAAAAATTTACAATCGAAGTAAATTTTTTTGCACTATCAATTGACTAATCAATTGAAGAGGGAGAGATGGACATGAAAGGACATCACCATATTTCAATGCTAACGAAAAACGGCAAAAAGAATAATCACTTTTATCAAAATATTCTAGGGCTACGACGTGTGAAAAAAACGGTCAATCAAGATGAACCATCCATGTATCACTTATTTTATGGCGATGAAATCGGAAGTCCTGGACTTGATCTTACATTTTTTGAAATGCCTGTGGCTGGCCGAACAATGCGAGGTACGAATGCAATCACGCAAATCGGGTTGTTGGTACCAAGTTATGAAAGCCTACAATATTGGAAAGTACGCTTTGAAGAACTAGAGGTAAAACATAGTGACATTACCACTTATATGGGTCAAGATGCATTGTTCTTTGAAGACCATGAAGATTTACGATTGGTTCTATTAAATAATAATGGAGCTAGAATTCCGGAAACATGGCAACCAGTCACATCTTCAGCAGTACCAGCAGAGCACCAAATTTTTGCTTTAGGTACAATCGAAATGACCGTTCGCTATTTAAACCAAACTGTGAATTTATTAAAAGATGTATTTGGCTTTACAGTCATTGAAAAAGAAGACACATTTGTACGACTTCAATTAATTAAAGGGGAACGAACAAGTGAGATTGTAGTAAAAGAACTCGATGCACCAAGGGAAAGACATGGACGAGGAAGTATTCATCATTTAGCACTTCGAGTTGAAGACCAAGCGGAACTTGAAATGTGGAACGAGAAGTTGAGCGATTATGGTCTACAAACTTCTGGGGTAATTGACCGCTTTTACTTTAAAAGCTTATATGTTCGTGACAAAAACGGTATCTTATTTGAACTAGCGACGGATGGTCCTGGATTTACTGCAGATTCAACAGTCGAAGAGTTAGGACAAAAACTAGATTTACCACCATTTTTAGAAGATGAACGTGAAATGATTGAAGCGAAACTAGAACCGCTTGATGAAAAGGAGTGAGTAGAATGGAACAATATCGTATCGATCCATCGAAAGGAATGGAATTTGGTTTATATTCATTAGGAGATCACGTCATGAATCCTCTAAATGGAGAACGTATTAGTGCAGAGCAACGTATTCAAGAAATCATCGAGGCTAGCAAATTAGCTGACGAAGCAGGTATCGATGTCTTTGCAGTAGGGGAAAGCCATCAAAAATATTTTACATCACAAGGACATACGGTCATCTTAGGGGCGATTGCTCAAGCAACAAAAAACATTAAAATTTCAAGCTCAGCATCTGTCATCAGTGTAGCAGACCCAGTTCGCACTTATGAAGACTTTTCAACAATCGATTTAATCTCACATGGTCGAGCCGAAATTGTTGCAGGCCGCGGCTCACGTGTTGGAGCATATGACTTGCTTGGATATGATTTAAATGACTATGAAGAATTATTTGAAGAAAAACTAAATCTATTAATACAATTAAACAAAGATCATCATATTACGTGGGAAGGTAAATTCCGTCCATCATTAAAAAATGCAGAAATTCTGCCTCAACCAAAAACTGGTTCTTTACCAATTTGGAGAGCAGTAGGAGGACCTCCACAAAGTGCGATAAAAGCAGGTTACGCCGGTATTCCAATGATGTTAACAACATTAGGCGGTCCAGCACAATCATTTAAAGTTTCCGTTGACGCATATCGAGAAGCTGCTGCACGAAGTGGATTTGATCCATCTGAGTTGCCAATTGCAACAGCATCATTATTCTATACGGCTGAAAATTCGCAAGATGCAGTAGATGCTATGCACCCACATCTAAATGCAGGTATGTATTATATCCGTGGTGCTGGCTATCCAAAATGGCAAGTAGAAGAAGGACCAGACCGCACGCAAGCATTGATGGTCGGAAGCCCACAACAAATTATTGAAAAAATGCTCTATCAATATGAATTATATGGCCATCAACGTTTCATGGCACAAATCGATTTTGGGGGCGTACCATTTGATAAAATCATGAAAAATATCGAACTAATCGCTACAGAAATCATGCCAGCTGTGAAGAAGTATACGAAAGTAAAATAGAATAATAAATAATTCAAGGCCTACCGACGATTTAAAAATAAATATTATGAAATTAGAAAAATACATCTATATATAAAGAAAATTATATTAAAATGATAGTTGCAGAAAAATTATATTGACAAAATTAAATAAAGGAATAAAATAAAGATAATTAATATTTGCAAAACAAAAACTTTTTAAGATAAAAGTATAAGAACAAAGGCTATGATAAGAAATAGTAGCAATCACGTAAGCAAACAGGGAGTTACCGGCAAATGAGAGGTGCATGCTGAAAGATTGTGAATTCATCTTGGAGCAGTGTACTGAAAAGAGAGTCTTAGTAGGCTACACCGGCTTAGCACCCGTAATCATGTGCTAAAGTATCGTCATCATTTGACCGTACTTACAGAGATAAGCAATTTGAGTTGCTTATGAATTAAAGGTGGTAACACGAGTTGAATCGTCCTTTTGGTTAATCCAAAAGGGCGTTTTTTTATTTTTTAATTTGTTTCTTAAAGAACTTGCGATATTAGAAATAATTTTAAGGAGGAGGAATCATGTTGAGTAAAGAACATCAAAAAAAGAAACTTCAACGGGGATTAGACAATAGACATATCCAGTTAATTGCTCTCGGAGGTTCTATTGGAGTTGGATTGTTTTATGGTTCAAGTGCAACTATTCAAATGGGAGGACCATCTATTTTACTCTCATATTTAGTTGGAGGTTTAGTTATTTTCACTATTATGAGAGCACTTGGGGAAATGGCTGTGGATGAACCAGTTTCAGGCTCTTTTAGTTCATATGCAAATCGCTATTTAGGGACCTTTGCTGGTTATTTAACTGGTTGGACTTATTGGTTTATGTGGGTTGTTGTTGGTATGGCGGAAATATCGGTAGTAGGTGTTTATGTGAACTACTGGTTCCCGGATACTCCAAATTGGTTGGTAGCACTTGTAGTACTGATCGTCTTTACAATGGTCAACCTTGCTAATGTAAAAGCATATGGAGAGTTTGAATTCTGGTTTGCACTGATTAAAGTTGTAGCCATTATCGGAATGATTCTCTTTGGGTTAGGAATTATCTTTTTTGGAATCGGGAACGGCGGACAGCCAATCGGAATTGATAATCTTTGGTCTCATGGGGGATTACTACCGAATGGTATCAACGGTATGATCATGTCATTTGTTCTTGTGATGTTTTCATTTGGCGGAGTAGAACTAGTTGGGATTACCGCAGGGGAAGCAAAAAATCCTCAACGCTCAATTCCTAAAGCCATCAACAATGTCATCTGGAGGATATTAATTTTTTATATCGGTGCATTAGGAATTATGATGATTTTATATCCTTGGGATAAGATAGGCACGAATGGTAGTCCTTTTGTATTGATTTTTGACAAAGTTGGAATTCCTGGCGCTGCGAATTTGATTAACTTCGTTGTTATTACAGCAGCGTTATCAGCTTTTAATAGCGGGTTATTTGCATCTGGAAGAATGCTTTACAATTTATCATTGCAAAATAACGGTCCTAAATTTTTTGGAAAGCTCAGTAAGAATGGCAGTCCAAGACGTGGAATTCTGTTTTCTTCTTTATTTTTATTAGTCGCAGTATTTTTGAATTATATTGTCCCTGAAAAAGTATTTATGTATATTTCAGCTGTTGCCACAGTTGCAGTTATTACTAGCTGGACAATTATTCTGCTTACACATTTAAAGTTCAGAAAATCAAAGTCAAAAGCAGAAATAGGGAAACTCGCATTTAAAATGCCATTATATCCAGTTTCAAGCTATTTAGCATTAGCATTTTTAGCCTTTGTCATTGTCTTAATGGGTTTTATAAAGGACATGCGAATAGCATTGATTGTAGCACCTATATGGTTTTTGATTCTCTATATAGGATTTAATATCAAAAAAAGAAATAATAATCGTTAATCTATTAAAAGGCGCTTTCCTGTAGTAAGGAAAGTGTCTTTTTCTTTGGAAAAGTTGATAAAGAAAGTGAAGTTTACTTTAAGTAGACTAATTATCCAAGGTATAGATTTAAAAGTGGTTCAATCTAGTTTTTCTATATATGGAAATTAAATGAATTTAGAGAGGATACTTGTTATAATAGATTTGATAGTTGGTACTCAAGGGTGGTTGGCTCACTCCGTCAATGGTTTGCAGACATCGTTTGTTACGACATCGTCTACATTACCCACAAATTGTGGGACCGAGAGGGGGTGATGCCTTGACAGTTTTTGAATCATTAATGTTTGCGATTGCATTTGCAACGTTAATCATTACAATTCTGTCATTTAATCATAAAAAATAACCCATCCTTGAGTTGAGCGCTCTGCGGGTTGGGTTATCTGATCCTTTACAGCCAATCCCCTTTAGGGAACCGACTATCATTTGACCGCTTGATACTAAACATCGGCGGTCTTTTTTCAACTGTATGTTACTTTTTCCTTTATTATACGTGGATTTTGTTATTATTTGCAAATTAAAAACGGAGGATTTTAGATTTATGTCTCAAATTCAGTTTGTAAGTCCTGCTTTGAAAAGATCTACAAAAGATTTTCCTATCCTAAATGAGAATAATGAAACAATCGGGTATATGCAAAGATTTTATACAGGAAAAGTCAGTCATATTTTAGACTATATTTTTTCAGGTATGTTCTTAAATATAAGAGTATTAGACCTATCAAAAAATGTAATAGCTGAGGCAATAGAAAAAGTTGAACGAAAAGATTATGTGAAATTCACACGACAAAATTGGAACGTAAAAACAAAACACTACGGCACTTTAAAATTACTAGATAAAACAAAGATTAATACACATCCAAGGTATGAAATTTATATTAATAATGAACCATTTAAAATAAAGAAAGATTTTGGTGAACGAACAATGTATATACTAAATAGTTCGGACCAAACAATTGCTGAAGCAACCTTTGAAAAAATCATAACCAGAACTAGATATATATTTGATCGCTTGTTTATTTTATATACTTATTTTAAAAGATTAAAGGATGTTACTACACAATAAAAAGGAGTTGTCCTAGAATTATCAAAAGCAAACAAATTTCTTCTTATATTATCAGCAAATTAGCAGCGGCGGGCTTTTTAATCTTTTTCTTTTTCCTATTTGCATTCTTTGGTTCAGATATGAAAATGTATCAAACTGTTGAAGGGATTTCAAATAAAATGCTGTGGTTTTTTGCTTATGGCTATGGAATTTTGGCTTCCGTATTGATTGATTGGTTGATCAAGAAATATGCATTAAAAAAAGTAAAAACAAAGATGGGATTGTATAGTATTGCTAGATTTGGCATTTTTCTTATCTTAGGATTTATATTGAATATAATTTCTGGGAAACTATTTAATGTGGATTTAGCTTATGCTAATTTGGCAGGTATTGTCGGAGCGGTTTGTGCACTCATCTTTTTCCTAGGAACAGTTATTGTAAACTACTCAAAGATTTTTACATACATATTTGCATTCCTTATTCCTATTGGTTTATGCATCATCATGTCTAAAGATTATACGGTTAAAAAGAATTGGGAAAGTATTCAACATGAAAATTCATATGCCGCATCGTTTACATATTTTAACGGGAAATACGAAATTCCGATTGAGGCAAAGAAAGGTGAAACGATAAAAATCACGCAACAATTTCATGCCGAAAACGGTGGGGGACATGGCTTCCGTATAAAAGATGAAAATAATCGTTATGTGGGCATGCAAAGAATCGCTAAAGATCAATTTAAGTTCAAAGTTAAGAAGTCGGGCATTTATCGAGCTGTCGTAACTGGAGATGATGTTTCAGGAAGTTTCTATGTTCGTTGGGACATTACAAAGAAAAAAGCTGATTAGCATTTGCTAACCAGCTTTTTACTATGAGCCATTATGCTTCTATATCTTTAACGCCTTTATAGATTAGTTCGAATAGTTCTTCGATGCCTTCTTCTTCGATACAAGAGAAAGCTACACGTAAATCAGTACCACTTAAAGCAATTGTACCAACGCCGTATTCGTCTAAAAGGTGAAGACGTAGTTTGTCTGCGTCAACTGTTTTTAGTTTTAAGCACATAAAGTAACCTGAATTGAATGGGTAGTAATCCCAAGCATCATCAAATTTGCCGCTATCAAGAACTTCTTTTACTTTGTTTGCGCGACCTTTCATGATGTTGAATTTTTCTAGTTTTTGTTCTTTAAATTCAGGACTTTGAAGTGCATGTAATACGAAAGTTTGTGATGGGTGTGGACCACTTGAGATTGTAGCACGAATGATTCCTTTTGTTTTTTCTTCTAAAGCTGCTAGAAGCGCTTCGCTTGTACTACCATAAGTGATGAAGCCAACACGGAATCCCCAAATATATTCTTCTTTTGTCGCACCATCAATTTTGACAGCAAGTACACGTTCATGTGCGTTGCTTAGAGCGCCAAATAATGATTCATGTAACGAATCTTCAAAGAATAATGAGTAGTACGCATCATCTGTAATCGCAACAACATTGATCCCAGCATCAGCAGCATCTGTGATCGCTTTTACAATTGCAGCGCCTTCTTCAGCACCTGGTGTGTAACCAGTAGGGTTGTTCGGGAAGTTTAACAAAACAATCGCTTTGCCTTTGTCTTTTTGACTAAGAATCGCTTCATAAAGAGCTTCTGCGTTGAATTTATTTTCTTCATTGTAAAGTGGATAAGTGACAGTTTGTGCATGACGACGAATATCAAATACCATATCATAATTTTCCCAGTTTTTATCAGGAAGGATTAATGCATCCCCTTCATCTGCAAACAAATCAGCAGCGATACTTAAACCATGAGTTAACGCATTCGTAACAATTGGTGTACTAAATGTTTTACCTTCTAGTGATGGACTTTCGGCAAGCATTTTTTTACGCCATTCTTTACGTAATTGTGGTTTACCAGCTGGTGGAGCATATAGGTAAAGATCTTTTGGATCATATGCAGATAAAGTATCTTGAATCACTTTTAAATGCATAGGTTTGCCATTTTCTAATGCAGTACCAATTGTTGCATTATATTTTGTTGCCTTTTTACCAGCTTCTGCTGATTGACTTAAAATTCCTTCTTTTGGGAAATACAATTCTTTAGCTAATCCAGAAAGCATTTCATAAACGTAAGGATTTTCTTTTTGTATAGTTTCGTTTAATTCTTTTGCTAAACTATGCATGTTGTCTTCGCCTCATTTCGATATACTACGTATAATTATACATGATTCATCTCAAAAATGAATTGATTTGATAACAATTATTGGAGGATTTTTAAATAATCACTTAGTATTTGATATTTAATTACTTAGCTCGGTATAATGATCTTTTTAAAAAGATTATAATGCCTGCTATCATGATGCAAAACGTAGCATTTTGTAAAATGCCAATTAGATCATTCCAATTTTCTTTTCCATTCACAAATAATTGTAAAACGAGTCCTGCCAGTAAAATAAGTAAAGGATAAAATGATTTTTTGAGTAGAAAACCCATTGCACCGCCAAATAAACCGCCAACTGCAGAAGCTCCCAACCAGGTCAAATAACTTAAAAGTTGTTGGAACATAGTGACAGATATGTTTTCTGGCGTATCTTCATAAAGTTTTGCAATTAGAAGATAGAGTAGGATAGTCCACAGCGAGTAGCTCATCCCAAAAAACATTGCACTTTTAAGATTCGATGCATAACGATATCCAACAAACATGGCTATGATAAACCACATGGGTAAAGAATTGATGACGCTAGCTAAATAATAAATGATAGATTTTAATATTGACACATCATCTACTGAATAGGGGATATTATCCGAAATTACAGAAAAAATAGCAACTATTATTCCAACTATGATAGAAAAAAAGATAAATTGACTTTTGAGAAAACTACTATTTAATACCAATAAATTTCCACCTTTCTAAAATTATCACATGAATCTATTTCTATCTTAAGGTATTTTGTTTCTAAAACAGAGTATTTTATTTCCAAAAGTAGCACATTTATTTTTATTTCGGAGGCTTTTATTTCCAAAGTGGAGCATTTTATTTCTATTTGAGGCCTCTTTATTTCCGGAAGCATTTTTATTTCTAAATAGGGATGCTTTATTTCCAAAATGGAGCGGATTACTTCTTTATGAAGGATGTTTATTTCTACTAAATCTGAACAGTATTTGCGCAGAAGGGGAGATAACAGAAAAGTGGTATACTCATGCATAGTAAAATGTTAATATTGTATTAATATGGAATTTTAATAGAGAGGGTAGATTGGATGAAGCTCATTATGAAATTACCAAAGAGTAATCCTAAGCTACATTTGAATTTAATAGAAGATAACTGGATTCCAATGAAAGAGCCTAAAAATGTAGCAAGTGCAATATTGTTATCTATTCCGTTAATGATTATTGCAGCAATTATCTCTATTTTTATATTAAACAGCGTTTCAAGTATTTCATTAAGCGAATTTGGGATAAAGTCGAATGGATATGCATTTACAATTAATTTTATTGATATTCTTTGGTTAGTTTTACTGTTAGTGATGCATGAATTGATTCACTTAATCTTCATACCGAATTTTATCAAATCAGAAAGAACATATGCAGGATTAACGGTGTTTGGGGGATTTGTATTTACAGAAGAAGAAATTTCGAAATCAAGATATATCATCATTACAATTGCTCCTTTCGTGATCATTTCGCTAATCTTACCGTTAGTTTTAAGCGTATTCGGACTATTAACTACTACATTAAAATTTTTAATCATACTAAACGCGTTAGGATCATCGGTAGATCTACTCAATCTTATTCTTGTAATCAAACAAGTACCCAAAAATGCCGTTTTAAAAAGTAATGGACCTTACACTTATTGGAGAAATAGATGATTCGTTATTAACAAGTATGAAATATTAAAAATAATATAGCTTATGACAATTCTTATAAAGGGGAATGGGTGGATCGCTAATATTATTTGGATAATTCTATTTGCAGTTGGATCAGCTGTGGTGTGGATACGAACTGTTGATGGAGCGGGTGTAACCCAAACATTTGAACTCAAACTTGTGGCATTCATAGTATTATTGAGTGCGTTTATAATACCATTCCTTTTTCAAATGGTATGGATGATTGTTAATTTGAAAAAGGGTAGGGAGAATTAAATCAGAAACTATTTGAAATGGTGACTTAAATTGTCCGGAACGTGGATTCAATTCAAAACTGCGTGGATTGAAGTCTCAAGTGCGTGGATTGAATGCCGAAATACGTGGATTGAATCCCAACCTGCGTGGATTAAAAAGATCATTGAACGCGAGTAGTATCTACATTAAATCTGGTAAAACATGCCGCGGATAAAAGGAGTAATTTAGGCTACGTCGATTCGCTAAAACGGTGACTTAAAATGTCCGGAACGTGGATTCAATTCAAAACTGCGTGGATTGAATGCCAAAGTGCGTGGATTAAACCCTGAAGTACGTGGATAGAATCCCAAAATGCGTGGATTAAACCTTGAAACACATGGATTGAATCCTAAAATGTACTATATAAACAGCAAATAAAAAAACTCAGTATTATTCTGAGTTTTTTGCATTAACAATTAAACTTTATTCATCCTCAACAGAGTCGCCACCATAATTTTCAGAGGTGAATTCCATAGTCGCCATATCTGTTACAATGTTTTCAAATTCCTCTGGAGCTACCCATTCATCTTGTTTAAAATCATTAAATGGTACAAGTTCCATATCCTCGTCATACTTTGAATTTACTTTTAGCACAATTTCTTCGTACTGTTTATAATATTCTTTCTTTTGCTCTTTGGTTAATTTTAAAGGGGCTACTGGTTCAACCTCTTTCTTAAAGGAATCGGGCAAAGTTTCAACTTCTACGATGTGTTCAGTATTTTTCTCTTTCTTTATGTCATCTTTCACCTGTTCTTGTTTGAAACTACATCCTGTTAAAAGGATCACTCCGAGTAACATCCCCACGTACAAAACCTTTTTCAAATCAACACCTCCATGTTAAATTATATTTCAACATAAATAGAACAATTTCCTTTTAAAATAAAAATTCCACTTCATATTAAAATACAAAAAAGAATCTCCTTCATTTCACTATGAAAGAGATTCTTTTTTATTATTACAATTATAAACCTCGCCAGTCTATATATAATAGAAAGAAAAACCGGCAACTAAGGCTATATTAAATTAGCGATTTTTTATTAAAGATTCGAATCGTCAGAACTTGCAACACTATGATTAAACCAATCGAAATAACATAGATCCAATTAAAATCACCCACATCATTTACACCTTTTAAAATATTATTACCATCTGTAGCCAATCTTAAAAGGTTGAAGTCTTCTGCCTTAGGGAAGATGGAAACAATAAACCAGACCCCTACAAATAGCGCGGTCAAAAGGAGGTTACCATAAATCGATTTGAACAAGACGTTACCAAATAAGATTACCGCAATGAGTAAAAGACCAAATAACCATAAATTTCCCACGGCAAGACCTAAGTGGTCAGCATGTTCGTCTTTCCAATAATACCAAGTATAGAAATAGGTCACGCCAAAAGCGCCCCAATACATTACGGTCCAAACCAACATCGAGAAGATTGTTTTTACGAAAACAACTGTACTTCGTCGTAATCCTTTTGTCAGTAAAATGATTAAGGTACCTTCACTTCGTTCATGAATAATGGTTCCTGCAAATAGCAGAGCAATCACAAAAAGACCGATTTGTGAAAAGTTTTTGAAAAACTGTGCCCATGAATCGAGAGCTGAAGGGGCAGGGAAGCTATCAGCTACTTCTTTTGGAAGAAATTGCGACAAAATTTCTGGCATGAATTTAGCAGTTAAAGGACTCATGATGGCAAATATCATAAATACAGAAATAACGATTAAAAATTTATAAGTACGATTAAACTCCATTGTTTCTTTCTTAAATAATGCGAGAAAAGTATGCATCTTATCTACTCACCTCCAAGAAAATTTCATCCAAAGACGGTTGGACTATTTGAATAGAGGATGGGAATAAATGAAGGAATGTGCATTGCGTAAAAATTTGTTTCTGCATATCTTTTATATCCGTTGCTTCTATTAATAGTATATTTGATTGAATCCTTACGTTTTCAATTATTTCAGATTTCTCGACAAAATGTTGTGCTTGTTTTTCGTCATCAAATACAACTCGTATCTGTTGTTTACTGTGCGTTTTCATAATTTCTGAAAGTGTCCCCGTCACAACAAACTTACCGTTATGTAACATGGCCACCTCATCACAGATTTGTTCAGCGTCATGCAAAATATGGGTAGATAAAATAACAGTTGTTTCTTTTTTTATCGATTTCAAAATATCCAATATTTCTTTCCGTCCGATAGGGTCAAGTGCTGAAGTCGGTTCATCGCAAATAAGTAATTTTGGTTGGTGAATGAGCGCTTGTGCAATGCCAAGTCGTTGTTTCATACCGCGTGAAAATTGTTGGATCTTCTTTTTGTTTTTTTCTAATCCAACTAGTTTTAAATATTTT
This sequence comes from uncultured Rummeliibacillus sp., assembly GCF_934216135.1. NCBI lineage: Bacteria > Bacillati > Bacillota > Bacilli > Caryophanales > Caryophanaceae > Rummeliibacillus > uncultured Rummeliibacillus sp. The sequence continues at coordinate 15,969 of NZ_CAKQBI010000019.1, forward strand.
TCCGCGCGTTCTTTTAACGTCTTTTTCGGGATTCCTGTAATCTCTCCACATAATATTAAATATTCATAAGCGGTCATATAAGAATAGTAGGAAGGGACATCTGGTAAATAACCGATATGACGATTGGTAGGGGAATAGCCATATTTGACCTCTTCATCAAATAGTAGAATCTTGCCTTTAGTTATTGGCAGCAGCCCTAATATCATTTTCATCAAAGTTGTTTTTCCGGCGCCATTTTGACCAAGTAAACCAAATATTTTCCCTTCTTCTAATTGGAAGCTAATGTCGTCAATGACCAAATTGGAGCCGAATGATTTGGTTACATGATCTAAAGTTAAAATAGTCATTCATCTCTCCCTCTTCCAAATAAGAAGTATACGATTGGTCCAATAATTTGAATGAAAAGAACGATGACAATCCACATAGGTTTATTGCCAAAGCGATAGTGTGGGTGTTTTAAAACATGTACCAATGCAACAATCGCAAGTGTCCACTCTAAAATAGCGATTGGGATGATCAACGGTAGTGCTTCTTGAATTGACATATTAATCACATCCTAACGTGTGTTGTAAATTTGTAAGCATTAAACGTACTTCCTGTTTTTGCAGTAATGGCTTGAATACAGGATTATCTTGAATGGTCGAAATGAGGCTATGTTTAATCGATTGTTCATCTCGCGGAGCATTTGAACCTAAGTCAAATTCACGATCTACCCAACCATCGATTAAGTCAAAAAATTCATCACCATGTAGTGTAATAGGGAACTCAATCGATTGTGCAACTTTTACATATTTTTTGATCATCACGATTGCCTTTTCTTCACGATTTTGCATCATATATCCTTGTGCGGATGTTAGATAAAAGATAAGGGTACTATTGAAATGTAAGTGCCCCAAATCAAAAGCTTCAATAACCTTTTCTGTGCGTTCTACCATTTCATCGAATTTTCCGAGTTGAGTGCTATTCATCATCAAGTAATTTGACGCGATGGATACAATGCCAAGAATATATTGATACATACTAACTTGTAGTGTTTCTTTAGCTTTGTCAGTTTGTTGTAATTGCTGATAGGCATTTGCAACGATAATTTCGTTTCCGATATAAGGTTCAACGCCATTTCCAAGCAAATCCAACACTCTTTCAGGATTTTGTATCATCAGTTGGCAGCTTGCTTCGATAGAACGAGCCTGAAAGGAAAGCCGTGGATTTTCAGCATATTCTTCAACACGTTGACAGAGGGTAATGATTTTTTGCATCACTTCATCTTTTAACTCACCAGCTATCGGTTGATAATTTAGCAATAATACTGCCATTTGCAATAATAAAGGAAAACAAGAATAGTATTCATCAATTATATTTTTAATATGTGAATAGACTTCATCAAAAGATTTAGTTGCAAAGTCTTGAGATAGTTCAACATATAATTTTTGAATATTTTCCTTTGTCATCTGTGGTTTATAACCTAATAACTCATCAATCGTTAAGTTAAAATAAGTTGCGAGTTTAGGAAGTAGTAATATATCAGGATAACTTAAACCGGTTTCCCATTTTGAAACGGCAGCTTTTGAAACACCTACAAAATTAGCCACTTCGTCTTGTGTTAAGCCATTCGTCTTTCGTAAAGAAGCAATTGTATTAGCAAATTGTAAGTCTTTCATCATCTTCAACTCCTTTATGTTCAGTATATCCTAGAAGTACAGTAAAGACGATGGAGAAACAGTGTATTTTAGTTGAAAAAATCAACCGTTAGGAAACTTCGAAATTCACAAATAACTATTGTATAAATTCATTAAACTGATAAAATAGGTATAATTTAACTTTCTTAAGGGGGTATGTAATTTGACAATCGAAATAATTCATTCAAAAGTAATACTAAAAGAGATGAACGAAAAAGATTGGCGAGACGTACATAAATATGCTTCTCTACCAATTGTTTGTCAATATCAACCTTGGGGACCTAATACGGAAGAAGAGACACAAGATTTCGTCAAACAAGTATTATTGGACGCGACAGAAGAAGAGCGCTCTCGGTATGTCTTTTCAGTTATTGAACAAGAAAATGGAAAGATGATCGGCGCTGGGGAGATGAATATTCGTGATTTTAGGGTAGGGGAGATTGCTTACATCATTCATCCTGATTATTGGGGGAAGGGCATAGCTACGGAAGTCGCAAAACTTCTGTTACAATTTGGATTTGAAACGTTAAATCTTCATCGAATCTATGCAACCTGCGATCCACGAAATATCGGTTCTTCAAAAGTACTACAAAAAATTGGCATGATTCAAGAAGGTAGAATACGTGAAGACTTGCTTCTTAAAACAGGTTGGCGTGATTCATTGTTATATAGTATTTTGGAGCATGAATGGAACAAGGGGGAGTAACATGTATGCATCAATATAAACCAGTCGAAGCAGCTAGTTTGTTCATTGATGAATTTTTCCCACAGTGTCAAGGTGCCATTCTTGCAGGAAGTGTAGTGAGAGGGGAGGCGACCGACACATCAGATTTAGATATTGTCATATTTGATAACAAAATATGTGCGTCTTATAGAGAATCCCTTATCCAATTTGGATGGCCTATTGAGGTCTTTGTGCATAATTTAACATCGTATCAATCTTATTTTGATAGTGATGTAGAAAGAGCACGACCATCCTTACCGAGAATGGTGGCAGAGGGCATTATTTTAAAAGATGAAGGAATTATTGAATCGATTAAATTAGAAGCAATAAAGTTATTAGATAAAGGACCGGCTGAATGGTCAATAGAAACAATCAACTTCAAACGCTATTTTTTAACAGATACGCTCGACGATTTCATCGGTTGTACGAATCGAGCTGAGGAATTATTCATTGCAAATCATCTAGCTGAATTAGCAAGTGAATTCGTCTTACGAACAAATCGTCAATGGATCGGATCGTCAAAATGGATTGTTCGTGCATTAAAGCAATATGACCTGAAATTTGCCAATAGATTTATAGATGCCTTCGATGGTTTTTATCGAACTGGCGAAAAAGAAAACGTTATAAAAATAGTAGAAGAGATTTTAGCCCCTTTTGGTGGAACACTCTTTGAAGGGTTTTCGTTAGGGAAAAAGTAAAAGTTTTACTGCATCAAATTCATCGAAACTGCCATCATTAGGCAATTGTGTTATTATAATATTGATGATATTGTAACAGACAAGAAAGGTCGTAATAGAAATGGATTCAACCAATACAAATGTAGAATTGATCGTACAACAAGGAGAAAACGTACTTATAAGTATGAAAGACTTAAAAAAGGTTGCCAAGAAAAATGGTAAGGTGCGTTCTGATATGTATGAAAGATATTGTGCTAATTTACATTCATACTATGTATATACACTAATGGATCCTGAAATTGAAAATGCCCCTGAAGTGGTTGATTTTCAAGAAAAACTAAATCTTTTTAGAGATTACTTTAAGGAAGTAACCAAAGATTTTGAAAGTACAGTAGATACAAAAGGTGCAAATGAAGCCTATGACAACGTATTTCCTGCCTATAATGCAATGGTGTCAGCTCTAGGTTTTCCTGATAAACAAGTAACTGCGAAAAAATTCTAAACGATTTAAATTGTTAATCCTAATCCACAGACTGGTCTGAAATCCAGTCTGTGGATTTTTTAGTTTAAAAAATTGTAGGGAAGTAGCGACTAATTAAGAAAATTGCAACGAAAATAAATGGATTGCCTGAAGAATAAAGGCCTTTTTAATAGAAGTGTTAATTACAATAATTGGAAAGTTATGCAATTTGCATGATATAATAAGGTGAGATATTACAAAACCAAACTGAAAAATTATAGTGGGGGAAATTTATGAACTTTCTATCAAAGAAATTTTTAGGTAATTCCATTATTGTTTGGATCATAATTATTTTATTATGCCCAATAGATGTACACTGTCATAATAAAACATAACGCTCAAGGATTTTATTTATTATTTTAATGGCTGTCTTAATCTTCATCTTTGAAGATATAATATTTAAAAAAAGGAAAAAATCAACCATTTTCTTACACATTTTTGCTTTTTGAAGGATATAACTATAGATAGATTCTATGAATATGGCAGGGGAGATGTGTAAAAATGGAAGGCTTCGGAATTTTTATTTATATTGCGTTAGGAGTAACTGTGCTTTTGGTTGTTGCATCAATATTTTTAAAGAAATCAATTCCAGAGAAGAAAGATAAGTACCTTAGTATTGGTTTTTATGGGCTAGTAATAATAAGTATAGGTATTGTTATTATTAGCTTGTTTGTAGGAGGTTGGAGTGGTATGGGTTATGGATTTATTGGAGCCTCTATTCTCGTAGGAACAATAGTAGGTGGTCTCATAAATAGTATCACGAAATAAAGGTAGCTTAATGATTTCAGCCAAATTTCTTCCACCCATTACAAACAAAGATATGTCGTATAATTCACATCTGATTATTGGAAAAAGGGGGATTTTAATGTATTTTCCATCAAAAAAAGATCTCTGGATATATCCTATCAATTGGGGTTGTATAATTGCATGTTTCTCTCCAATTTTTATAGGAAGAGACTATGAAGCACTTTTTTTCACGATTCCTTTAGCAATCCTATTAGCTTGGAGTTGGTTTACTACAGGATACACCGTAAATAGCGAATTACTAATCATCCGAAATGGTCCTATAAAAAAGAAAGTGCCTATAAAAGATATTAAAAAAATAACAAAAACAATAAATCCGTTAGCATCTTCCGCACTTTCGATGGATAGGCTTGAAATAATTTATAACTCTGAATTTGGAATGGCACTTGTTTCTCCAAAGGATAAACAAAAATTCGTATCTTTTCTAAAAAGTAAAAATCCACAAATTGAGGTTGATAACAGTATAAAGTAATGAGTGTTAGTGCTTTCGAAACATTATTTAGCAGCATAAGGTTTACAAACCACTAATTAAAAATATGGAGGAAATAGTAGATGTCTCTACATATTCTATACAATATTGTTCCTTGGGGATTTATATTATTACTACTTTATATATTTATAGATATATTTTTGGATTTCTTTAGGAAACCGAAGATGACTAATACGAAACGAATAATATTCTATAGTTTTTTATTTTATGTATTGAGCTTGATTCAAATAAAATTTGGAGGGATCACACTCCCGATACTAACCCAACCATATAATTTTCGCGTTACTGTTCCAGATGGATTGTTTGACGAGTATTATTTTATATATAAGAAGACAACAATGAATGTTCCTTCTGCTATTTTTTATAATTTACTTTTATTTATTCCTTTAGGTATTTATCTTTCAATTCTGTTCAAGTTAAATGGCTTAAAGCAAGTTGTACCTACTGTTATTCTAAGCTGTATTGCAATCGCTGTATTGCAATCGAAATTCTTCGTTTTGCTTTTGAATCGTTTGGATTAGTCTTGGCTTTAAATAATAACATGTTTATAAAAATCTTATTATTCAACATATTGGGCGGAATACTTGGATATTTATTGATGAGGGCTATATTTGACATGAAAAATCGTATATTTGCTATCGGACGTTTAAATAAAAGTGGGATATTGAGTATGAACTCGCCTGATTTATTTTGAGTGGTATGGAGCAGCAAGGGTATAATGGAGAATAATTATAATTAAAAGAGGGAAAAGAAAGCCATGAATATCCAAAATGTTTTACCACCTGTCATTGATGAATCTACAAAAGTTTTGATATTAGGTTCTATGCCAAGTCAATTATCGCTGCAAAAACAACAATATTACGGGAATCCGCGAAATCACTTTTGGCCCATTATCGGGAAAATCCTAAATTGTGAAATTCCATCAGATTATGATGAACGAATAAAACTTTTAAAAAAACACCATATCGGTCTTTGGGATACCATTCAATCTTGTGAAAGAGAAGGTAGCTCAGATGCTAGTATTCGAAATGTCATCCCAAATGACTTTAAGAATCTATTCTTGAAATACCCGAATATTCGAATCTTACTATTTAATGGTGGTAAATCCTATTCAGTCTTCAAGAAATATATGGGACTCGAACTTCTAAAACAAGTTGACTATGCAAAAATGCCTTCAACGAGTCCAATTCCCGGCAAAAACATTAAAACGTTTGATGAGAAAGTTGAAGAATGGCGGGTTATTGAAGAATACATATCCTAAAGGTTACTTTGAAGACCTTTAGGGTATTTTTTTTTATACTTTTGGTTCATTTTTTTTAATAGGATTGAACAATTAATCTCAAATAAACTTAAATGAATAAAATTTTCAGAAAAGTTATTGAATTTAAAAATTAAAAGTGCTATTGTTATATACAACAAATTGAAGTCAAAACTTCAAGAATATATAAAAATAAAGTATAAACTTCATTTTGGAGGTTATAAATATGTATCAAAAATTGATACAAGAACATTTTGAACAGCTGTCAAAAGGACAGAAAAAAGTAGCAAGTTATATTTTAGAATCACCACATGATGTCGCTTTAAAATCAGCTCAAGAAATTGGTGAAGCTGTTGGGGTTAGTGAAACAACTGTTATTCGCTTTTGCTATGCGATTAAGTTGTCAGGTTATAGTGAATTACAATCTATTATTCGAAGTACATTTATGAAGAGTAAAAGTTCACTAGGTACATACTTAGCAACAAAAAACAAAATTGAAGCAAATGGTAGCTTTCATGAAATAGTTATGCAAAATGATGCGATGAAAATACAAGAAGTGTCTGAATTGATCAACAAAGATTCTTTTCAAGAGAGTTGTCAATCTTTACATAGTGCAAAAAAGATATATGTACTTGGGCTTCGTTCATCTTTTGCAGCTGCGCAATGGTTAGGGTTTACATTAAATCTTTTGCGACCTGATATTCATATGATTGAACCACAGTCACAAGATATTATCCAACTACTCAGCCATATGAAGAAAGGCGAGGTATTGATTGTTTTATCTTTTCATCGATACTACAAAGAGACAATCGATTTAACACGGATGATCAAGCAAAAGGGAGTTACTATTATTGGGATATCTGATGCGATGACAGCACCACTATATCAGTATGCTGATTACTATTTTCCTCTCGGGTCAGCAGAAACGTCAACAATTGATATCATGCCAATCGTCATTTCTTTTTTGAATACATTAGTTTCAGGCATGACGATTCAAGCGCCAGAGCAATATGAGATGTATAAAGCGCAATATGATAGTGTTGATAGTAGCTTTTTATTTTTAGATGGAGATGATTTTAAATGAAACAATTACTAGAGGAAATAACTCCAACACTAAAAGATGTCTTTACATATCTACATAGCCATCCAGAAATAAGTTGGAAAGAACAAAATACAACGAATTATATTAAACAACTATTAGAGTCATATGGTTTTTCACCACATTTAATAGATGGATCAACTGGATTGTACGTAGAAATTGGGCATGGTAAACCGGTTATCGGACTTAGAACAGATATTGATGCACTTTGGCAAGAAGTAGATGGTGTCTTTAAGGCAAATCACTCTTGTGGGCATGATGGACATATGACCATGGCGATTGGGACATTGTTATTGCTTCAAAAATTACACAACCCAGAAAATGGAACAATCCGGGTCTTATTCCAACCTGCAGAAGAAAAAGGACAAGGTGCGCTACATCTAATCGACAAAGGTTTGGTTGATGACCTCGATTTCTTATTTGGTGTTCATGTCAGACCGATTGAGGAATTACAAGATGGCACATTTAGTCCAGCAATCTATCATGGTGCTGCAAGATTAATAACAGGTACGATTTATGGTAGAGAAGCACATGGTGCACGACCTCATCTTGGCAAAAATGCCATTGAGATTGGTGCTTCTTTAGTAAATGCTTTGCAAAGTATTCATATCAATCCGATGATTCCGTCATCTATTAAATTGACAAAATTCCATGCAGGTTCAGCAGCAAATATTATTCCTGGAAAAGCGGAATTTTCAATTGATGCACGCTCTCAAAAAAATGATGGCATTACTACATTGATGAAGGAATTTGAACATGCCATTGCCGGTGTCGAAAAACAATATGATATTAAAATTGACTATCAGATTGATGCTAATATAGCAGCCGCAGAAGTAAATAAGGAAGCGATGCAACTGATGCGTAAAGCAATAGTTGAAACAGTTGGTGAAGCCAATACGAAACCACCTGTAATCACAACAGGCGGTGAGGATTTTCACTTTTATACCCTGAAATGTCCGCATATTAAAGCAACTATGCTTGGGCTAGGTTGCGGTTTACAACCAGGTTTACATCACCCGAATATGACATTTAATAGAGATGCACTATTTACGGGAGTTGAAATTTTAACACGTACTGTATTGAATGCAGTCACATATGCACAGGAAGAAGTGACACCAAAATGATTACGTATAAAGTATTAACAACAAATGAAGAAATGGAACTTGTACAAAAACTAGAACATGCCGTTTGGGGCACATCTCCCATTCCAACACATCAAACTCTTACAGCTGTAAAGCATGGAGGAACAGTAATTGGTGCATTTGATGGGGACAGAATTGTTGGATTTAGCTATGGTTTTGCGGGTTTTGAAAATGGAAAAGTTTCGCTTTGTTCACATATGCTCGGTATTCTCCCAGAATATCGAGAGCTTGGTATAGGGGCGGAGTTAAAACAACAACAAAAACAACTTGCCGTGAAAATCGGGTATGAAAGAATGACATGGACGTATGATCCATTACAAACAAGAAATGCCTATTTAAACTTAACAAAATTACATGGCGTATGCGATACATACATTGAAGATTGTTATGGCAAGATGGACGATGGTTTGAACGCAGGTTTACCATCAGACCGATTTCAAATCGATTGGTGGATCACAAGTGATTATGTCAATCAGTTTGTGAAAGAAGATTATGGTAAACCGACTGTACTTGCGTCATGGGCTTATAACGATCTCCATGTACCGTATTGTGATGATATCTATTTTCAGAAAATTACGAGTTTTGATGAAGGGGCCTATCTAATACCTGTTCCTGCTGATATCAATCACTTGAAAGAACAAGATTTAAATGTCGCGATTGATTGGCGTATGAAAACTCGTAACATTTTTAAAACGTTATTCCGAAATGGATATACAGCGATTGAATTAGTAAAAACACAAGATAAACCAATTCACTATTATCTTCTTGTTCCAAAAACTAAATTAAATATCCCACAATAGAAAGGATTTTATAGATGAAAATTCAAAATATCACAATTCGACATTTAAAAATGAAAATGAAAGCACCTTTTACAACGAGCTTTGGAACATTTGTTAATAAGGAGTTTCTACTATTAGAAGCAACAGATGAATTAGGCAACAAAGGATGGGGAGAGTCGGTTGCATTTGATTCCCCTTGGTACAATGAAGAAACTTACAAAACAAATTGGATCATTCTAGAAGACTTTTTAATTCCACTAGTCAAAGGAAGAGAAATCGAACATCCAGATGAAATCAACGAATTATTTGCATTCATTCGCAAAAACAATATGGCAAAAGCAGCTCTTGAGGGTGCTGTATGGGACTTATATGCAAAACGGACACATCAAACATTAGCCTCAGCACTTGGAGGAGACAAGAAAGAAATCGAAGTCGGTATTAGTATCGGTATTCAAAAATCAGTTGAAAAATTACTTTCATTAATAGATGGATATGTAAAAGAAGGCTATAAACGTATCAAAGTGAAGATCAAACCAGGTTGGGATGTCGATGTCATTCGTGCGATTCGAGAAAGATTCCCGGATGTTCCATTAATGGCGGATGCGAATTCAGCATATAGCTTAGAAGATGCAGCGTTATTAAAGCAACTCGATGAATTTAATCTAACAATGATCGAACAGCCCCTTGCTTCTGACGATATTATCGATCATGCCACATTGCAAAAAAAATTGAAAACACCTATTTGTTTAGACGAAAGTATCCATTCTTTAGAAGATGCACGCAAAGCTGTTGAACTAGGAAGTTGCGGCATTATTAATATTAAAATTGGTCGTGTCGGTGGATTAACAGAATCCAAAAAAATCCACGATTATTGTGAATCAAAAGGGATTCCTGTATGGTGTGGTGGAATGTTAGAGTCTGGTATTGGACGAGCTCATAATGTAGCGATTACAACACTTTCTAACTTTATCATGCCAGGCGATACGGCAGGTTCTGAACGTTATTGGGAACGTGACATTATCGATCCTGAAGTAATCGTTGAAAATGGTTATATTACAGTACCAGACGAACCTGGAATTGGATACGAGCCAAACCTTGAACGAATTGAAAAATTCACCGTCAACAAAAAAGTATATAACTTAGTAGACGAAGAGGTGGTTCGATGAAAAAGAGTTTTGAAATGGCCGGAGCATTTATCGGTGTCATTGTTGGTGCTGGTTTTGCCTCTGGACAAGAAATCTTGCAATTTTTCACTAGCTTTGGCTGGTGGGGAGTTGTAGGTACGGCAATTGCAACGGTTTTATTTGCTTTTTTAGGCATGAATTTAACTACATTAGGGAGTCGCTTACATGCGACTTCTCATAAAGAAGTTGTCTATCAAATTTGCGGGAAGTATTTAGGTGCAGCAGTAGATTTTGTCATCACGTTCTTCTTATTTGGAGTATCTGTTGTTATGTTTGCGGGAGCAGGTTCGATTTTTGAAAACCAATTCGGCATTCCGGCCATGTATGGTAGTTTAGCGATGTTAATCGTAACAATATTAACACTGATGTTCAATGTTCAGAAGATTATCGCGATGATCAGTGCAATTACACCTTTCTTAATGGTATTGGTAGTCATTATTGCTGGTTATTCCATCTTTACAACGGATTTAACAGCTGGACAAATGGATCAGTTAGCAAAACAACAAAATTCAGGGTCTTCTAATTGGATTTTAGGGGCACTATTGTATGTATCCTACAATCTTGCAGCAGGTGCATCAATGCTTACTGTAATGGGCGGACTTGAAAAGGATGAGAAAATCGCAAAAAAAGGCGGAGTTTACGGTGGTATTGGATTAGGTATTCTTATTTTGCTTATAAATGTCGCAATATTCACAAAAATAAATCAAGTTGGTAGTTCGGATATGCCAATGCTTACACTTGCAACGAACATTTCACCGATTCTTGGTGTTCTCATGTCAATTGCTTTACTGGGAATGATTTATAACACAGCTGTAGGTATGCTTTATGCCTTTACTGTTCGTATCGTTCCAGCAGAAAGTAAACATTTCAATTGGGTAGTTTGGGTAATTGGTGTTGGTGGATTTGGTCTAAGTTTTGTAGGCTTTATCACTTTGGTGAGCACGGTATATCCAGCAATGGGGTACTTAGGTTTTGTTTTAATGATTGCCATTGTGATTGCATGGTTTGTGAATGTCAAACGTTCAAAAGCGAAATCATTAGTTGTAAAAGAAGCTTGATATTGAAAGAAATATTGTAGTGAAGCCTTCCAAATGGATAACTGGAAGGCTTTTTCTATAAAAAGAAAGCACTAAACAGCATATATAAGAATTTCTATTAACATCTTTTGTATTTGAAATGATAGACACATATGAAAGTTTACGACTGTCAAAATTTATTGTGTAATCTTTATTCAACGAGGCAGGTTATATGAACAATGTTGCCTCTAAATGTTATTGAAACTTATTTCAATTGAAACCGTACAAATAATTATATTCAAAAGGAGGATAATAAAATGTTTGAATACAAGTTCGTCAAAATAGAGTTTAAAAAAATATCTGGTAAGCCTAAAGAGGACTATCAAGAAGTAATTAAAAGTCACGCAGAACAGGGATGGCGTTTTGTTCAAATTTTCTCTCCTGACAGTGTAACTTCAGGAGTTGCAGTAGGTTCTTATTATGATTTAATCTTTGAAAGACCTGTACAAAAGTAAACTGAACAGAAAGATTAAAGGAAACTTATTAAATTTGGTTTCCTTTAATTTTTATGCGATTATCAACATTAAAATTTAACAGAGCCTAAATAAGATTTATAGACCTCCTGACTTCTGTTTTTACCTTGAAAAGATTATGATAACATTAGGTATTTATAGGGTTATAAAGAAAGGAAGTTTTCAAATGGTCCCAGCATTATTTATAGGACATGGTTCACCATACTTAGCAGTAACACAAAATGACTACTCAGCGTTTCTAAAGGATTTAGGAAAACACATTAAACCGAAAGCGATTGTCATCTTTAGTGCTCATTGGGAAAGTGAAACATTAGCAATCACCTATACAGATGATATTTTAGATACTGTGTATGATTACTACGGTTTTCCTGAGGAAATGTATCAGATTAAATACCCTGCGAAAGGCTCAAAAATAGTTGCAGAAATAGTGGAAGATCGTTTTAAAAAAGCTGGAATTCCTACTCGTCGTGAAGTAGAACGCGGTTTAGACCATGGTGTTTGGGTAGCGTTAAAACATATGTATCCAGAAGCAGATATTCCAGTCGTTGCGATTTCTGTTAACGCATTTTTATCACCAAAGGAGCAATATAAAATTGGAAAATCCTTACAGGGGCTTGACGAGCAAGATATTTTAGTAATTGGTAGTGGTACAACCGTTCACAATTTCCAATGGATGAACCCTAGTGCAACAAGTCCAGTAAAAGAAGCAGTCGATTTTGATAACTGGATTTTTGAACATGTTGAAAAAGGGGATATTGATACATTAGATCAGTATCGTTCACTTGCACCAAATGCTGTCCTTGCCGTTCCTAGAGCAGAACATTTTGTGCCACTATTCATCGCAATGGGAAGCGCAAGCAACAAATCAACAAAACCAAAAAAGATCAACCAAACCTATGAATTCGGTACGATGAGTAATATGTGTATAGAATTTTAGATATAGTTTTAAGAAGAGAGGGAATTGCCCTCTCTTTTTTTGACTTTTTAACCATAGCAGAAGGGAAATCCATAGTAAAAGCAGGAATGTTGATGATTGATAAAGAATATTTTATAGATTAGGGGGTACCACTACCGAGTAATATGTTGGGAGGAATTGTACTTATGTTGCACCTTTTTTACAGGATAGCAGTAGGCTTATTATGAAAGGAGGGTGATTTCTGATTAGCTTTCGGTATAGATTTTTACATAATTTACTTGATATTGTTGGAATATATTTAGTCCCAGTTCTATGTGTTGTCTTCTGTTTAAATCTAGTAAAGATATTAAAAAAAGTTAAGAACGACGAAAAAACTACTATTAATACTTTTTGGTTAACCGTATCTTTTCTTTTAATAATGTGGAGTATTACTTATAGATTAGCGTTTTAATTTCACTAAGGTATTCTTAGGCTGCTATCCCTAGTTCCACTTCCATATACCAGAACCAAATACTTTTGGAAAAATATACTATATATGGTAGTTCCATTATGTTATAATAATTGGAAAAGATAGTAAAATCACAATAGTATTATAAAGATGGGAGAGTTAACTTGAAACAAGAAAACCTTTTAATGGTAGAGCATAGTCGAATGGAAAGTGAGCGTCTTATATTACGTCCGGTATCGTTTGAAGACGCTGAAGATATGTATGAATATACATCTGATGAAGAAACAACACGTTACCTTTATGACCAACATAAAGATCTAAACCAAACAAAAAGTTTTATAGCAAACTATTTTATAAAAGAGCCAATCGGTAAATATGCAGTTTTGTTAAAAGAAGAAAACAATAAAATGATTGGTGCAATTGAGTTTAGAGTCCACGATTATAATAAGAGTGGAGAACTAGGTTATACATTAAATAGGCATTATTGGGGAAAAGGTTACATGACAGAAGCAGGAAAGTTAATACTCGATTTAGCGTTCAATATACTAGAGTTAGAAAGAGTATTTGCAGAATGTGATGTTAAAAATGAAGCTTCAGGAAAGCTGTTGCGTCGTTTAGGTATGACACATGAAGCTACTCTTCGTAAAAATCATATGATTAAAGGTGTCCTTACGGATAGTGAATATTATTCTATGTTAAAAGAAGAGTATATCAATTTACAAACAGGAAAAGATGAGGCATCGGTTATCAATTAAACATAATAAAATGCCAATCATACAAAAAATCCACTCCTACAGTCAGGAGTGGATTTTTCTATACCTCTATTTCTTGGAAGCCGTATTTAGCTGTTGTAGAAGTTGCTTTATTGTTACGTTTATTTCATTTAACTCTTCTTGCTTCATGCCAGAAGCTTCTAGCAAGGATTGAGGAATGCATGAGGCTTTTTCCTGTAGTGCTTGACCTGCATTCGTAATGTGGATGTTCATAATGCGTTCATCTTTTTTGTCACGATGACGCTCGACAAGACCAGCAGCTTCCATACGTTTAAGTAGAGGAGTCAGAGTACCAGTATCCAAACTTAGTACCTCTCCAAGTTCTTTAATCGTACTTTTCTGCTTCACCCATAAAGTGACCAAGACTAGATATTGAGGGTAAGTGAGTTGAAGTTCGTCTAAATATGGACGGTAAAGTCGCAAAATTGCCCTTGAACAGGCATACAATGAGAAGCACAAGTGATCTTCTAATTTAAGATTATCCGCGTTTGTTTCCATAGTTATACCTCGTATACTTAATATTTTTTCATCTTTATTTTAACATACCTCTACAATAATAAAAAACATTTTGCAAAATTTAATTGTTGACAATACTTTATGGATAATATAAGATTAATTTACAAAATACATTTTGCACAATATAATTTTACGAAATACAATTATGCAAAATGAAATTTGTCAAATAATATATTGGAGGGATTTATAATGAGTAAAGTTACAGTTGGAATCGAAAATGGAGCACCTATCGAGCTACACTATGAGGATGTTGGCGCAGGAAAGCCAGTGGTATTGATTCATGGTTGGCCGCTTAGCGGAAGATCATGGGAAAAACAAATTCCCGCATTAGTTGAAGCTGGTTATCGTGTTATTACGTATGATCGTCGTGGTTTTGGTCAGTCATCACAACCGTGGAATGGTTACGAGTACAATACATTTGCAAACGATTTGAATAAACTTCTCGTTCATTTAGACCTACAAGATGTTACACTAGTTGGATTTTCTATGGGTGGAGGCGAAGTCGCACGTTACATCGGCACTTACGGAACAGAGCGAATTGCAAAAGCAGTGTTAGCAGGGGCTGTTCCTCCATACCTTTACAAATCAGAAGATAATCCGGATGGTGGATTTGACGATGAAGTGATTAATGGGTTACAAGAAGGAGTTAAGACAGATCGCCTTGCGTTCTTAGAGACGTTTACAACTAACTTCTTCGCATCTGGAGACAGAACAGATTTAGTAAGCGAAGAATTCCGATTACACAATCGTGATATTGCAGCATTTGCTTCACCAAAAGGTACGCTCGACTGTATCGCGGCTTTCAGTAAAACAGATTTCCGAGACGACCTAGATAAATTTGATGTACCGACTTTGATTATTCATGGTGATTCCGATGCAATTGTTCCGCTAGAATTCAGTGGTCAAAAGGCACATGAAAGAATCCCTAATAGCCAACTTGTTGTCATAAAAGGTGGACCACATGGCTTGAACGCAACACATGCTGAACAATTTAACACAGCACTTGTACGGTTCTTAAAAACAGATTTATAATAGTTTCTATTCGTAAAGTAGATTAATATTTTATTAACTACTAGAATCCATTAAACATTTAAATAATTTAATGAGTGCACTTCACTTTATAAGCGTTTTATCATCAATTCTTTTCAGCCAATTCATAATAAGAATCTTATTCTGTTTAATTACAAAACCAGAATGAGATTCTTTTTTTTAGAAAATAAATGACTAAAAGAATAATTTGAAATTTAGAATAATTTATGACAGATACATATATTATATTGACAATATACCTAGTGGGGTATAAATTGAAGCAGAACTCGAAGTTTCAAAATGGGGGTAAGTATAGTGAAAAAGATTTTAATCGTAGGTGGCGTAGCAGGCGGAGCTTCTACTGCTGCAAGAATTCGCCGTTTAGATGAACAAGCAGAAATTATTATGTTTGAAAGAGGACCACATGTTTCATTTTCAAATTGTTCGTTACCATTCCATTTGAGCGGAATTGTTGAAGATAGCAAAAGATTGGTCTTAACGAATCCAACCGCTTTTAAAACAAAATATAATATTGAAGCACGTGTACAACAAGAAGTTATTAATATTAATCGTGAAGTTAAAACAATTACAGTCAAAAATTTACTAACAGATGAACAATATGACGAAAGCTATGATTATTTAGTTTTATCACCGGGTGCGAGTCCAATCGTTCCAAATATTGAAGGAGTACATGCTCCTCATGTTTTTACTGTAAGAAACGTCAATGATATTGAACGTTTAAACCAATATGTAAAAAATGATAATGTCAAAGATATTACAGTTGTTGGCGGAGGTTTTATCGGAGTAGAAGTAGCGGAAAATCTACGCTTGGCAGGGAAGAATATAACTTTAGTACAATCAAATAATCAAATTATGACACCATTTGATTATGATATGGCACAAATTTTGCATAAAGAAATGATTGATAAAGGTGTTCAACTATTTGTAAATGATGCTCTCGCAAAAATCTCAGATGATTCTGTTGTATTAAATTCTGGCAGACAAGTGAAAGCCCAAGCAGTCGTTCTAGCGATTGGCGTTCGACCGGAAATTTCTTTAGCAAAAGATGCTGGACTAGAAATCGGTGAACTCGGGGGGATAAAAGTTAACCCTAATTATGTTACATCGGATCCATCCATCTATGCTGTAGGTGATGCAATTGAAGTTTATCATCGCTTGCTGCACAAGCAAACAAGACTTGCACTTGCAGGTCCAGCACAACGACAAGCACGTGCAGCTGCAAATCATATATACAATATACCAAATCAAAACACAGGTGTAATCGGTTCATCTAGTATTCAAATATTTGACTTGAACTGTGCCGTAACAGGTCTAAATGAAAAAACAGCAAAAGACGCTGGTTTTAACGTAAATAATGTGTACTTAATCGCACCAGATAAAGTTGGACTTATGCCAAATAGTAATCCATTACACTTCAAACTAGTATACGAAGTACCAACTGGAAGAATTTTAGGTGCACAAGCTATTGGTAAGGGGAATGCAGACAAGCGTATTGATGTCATTGCTACTTTAATAACAATGAATGGTACACTAGAAGATCTGAAAGAATTAGAATTATCTTACTCACCAATGTATAGCACAGCAAGAGATATCGTAAATCTTGCAGCGTTAGTTGGCTTAAACTTATTATATGGTCGATATAATCAAGTTGCGGTTTCACAAGTTCGCGAACTAATGGAGAAAAATGCATATTTTGTAGATGTTCGTGAAAAAAATGAATATGAAAATGGACATTTAAAAGGTTCAGTGAATATTCCATTAAGTGAACTTCGCGATCGTATGGATGAAATCCCAAAAGATGTTCCAGTTTATGTTCATTGTCGTTCAGGGCAACGTAGCTATAACGCTGTAATGGCATTGAAAAATTCTGGATTTAATAATATTTGGAATGTGTCAGGATCATTCCTAGGTATTTGTCTGTATGAATACTTCAATGATATTGTAACAGGGCGTGAAAAAATCGTAACTGAATATAATTTTAAATAAAGGTATCTCTAGAGGAAGGATGATTTTTAGACTTCACTAAATTACCTTTTTGCTAGAAATAATTATTAGGCGACTTTTTGTTCAATTTTGAACGGAAAGCCGCCTTTTTTCTTTTCTCTTTTTCCTTTGGGAGTGTATCGTCTAGTGAAATAGACATTATCAGATATATTCTAAAAAAACTATTAGTTTATTCATAAAATTAGTAAATGGAACATAAATACTGATATATTGATATTTTATAAACTACTAGATTCATTTTATTTATAAATATCAAATAATTCTCTTTAAATCAATTAATATCTTAAATATGTACAAAAATATCTTAATAATGTAAAATTAATTTAATTCATTTTTACTAAGGGGTGTATAGGGATGAATGTACAAATGGTGCTAACAGATTTTTTAGACAGAGCAGTAGAATTATACGGGGATAAAGAAGCTATTTTTGATGAAAAGAGAGCTTTTACTTACGCTCAAATAAACGGACGAGTTAATCAGTTATCTCGCGGTCTACAGTCCCTTGGGGTGAAAAAGGCGGATAAGGTAGCCTATTTAGCTTCCAATACGATTGAAATGTATGAAGGTTTTTATGGAATCTATCAATTAGGGGCTATTATGGTTCCACTGAATATCCGTTTAAAGCCTGAAGATTACTTATTTATATTAAATCATAGTGAATCTAAGATTTTACTAGTGGATCAAGATTTGTATCCTTTAATTGTTCCTATAAAAGATAAGTTAGAAACAGTTCAACAAATTATCGTTCACTATAAGGATGAAGAAACGCCTGAACTAGGGTATGATGAATGGCTTGGGAATTTTGATGATAGCCCGTTTAATCGTGTAGAACTAGATGAGGATGACGTTGCTAGTTTACTATATACAAGTGGAACAACAGGAGATCCTAAAGGGGTTATGTTGACACACCGTAACAACTACTTACATGCACTAACAGCTATGCATCATTTACGTGTTATAGATGAAGATGCCCTGTTACATGTGTTACCGATGTTCCATGTAAACGGTTGGGGATCGCCGTTTTACTACACAGCAAATGGTTCAACACAAGTGTTTTTAAGAAAAGCAACACCTGAGGCAATCTTTAATGTCATTGCAAAACATAATATTTCAATTATTCATATGGCTCCAACTGTATTGAATTCTCTAATTCAATACTATGATGAATATACACCACCACTTTCTGAGAAATTACGCATTATTGTTGCGGGCTCAGCTCCTCCAATGGCGTTTATTGAAAGAGTGGAAAAAGAGATTGGTTGGGAATTTATCCAAGTATATGGCATGACAGAGTCTTCACCTTTAAGTACCATTTCTCGTATTCTTCCACAATATAAAGACTTACCAGACCAAGAAAAGTATCAGCTGAAAGCAAAAGGTGGCACTCAATTGATTGGTACGAAAGTGAAAGTTGTGGACGAGTATGGAGATGAGCTTCCGCATGATGGTGTATCTGTTGGTGAAATTGTTATAAGAGGACATGGCGTAATGAAGGGCTACTGGAAAAATGAGCAAGCGACCATCAACACACTTAAAGATGGATGGTTACACACAGGTGATGTCGGACATATCGATGAAAAAGGATATGTAGCGATTACAGATCGTAAAAAAGATATCATTATTAGTGGGGGTGAGAATATTTCTTCAATTGAGGTAGAAGGTGTGCTATATGACCATCCAGATATTTTAGAAGCAGCTGTCATTGCGATTCCGCACGAAAAATGGGGTGAAACACCTCATGCATATGTTGTCTTAAAAGAAAATGCTAAGCTAACAGAGCAAGATATTATCGATTTCTCTCGCTCTAAACTTGCACATTTCAAAGCAGTTACGGGTGTAACTTTTGTGGATGAGTTACCAAAAACAGCATCAGGAAAAATTCAAAAAGTGCATTTGAGAAAAACTCATCTAGAAAAATCGGAAGTGTAATATATAACGGGGGTGTCCTTAAAGGGAACCCCCTTTTTTAATGGCACGGTTAAAATTAGTTGATGATAGATAAAATAGCAGGTACAAATCAAAATCACATCATCTCTTCGCACATTTCAGAAAAATTATTTTTTATGATTCATTCTCCACTCGTCTTCTAAAATCCCCATTTCAATCAAGTTCCAATATTCATCTCCATTTTTTCTTGCATCTCTTAATAACCCTTCTTGAACAAATCCTACTTTTTCGTAACATCGAATGGCAGAGGCATTAAAGTCAAATACACCTAAAGTCACTTTGTGCAATTGCATTTCTTCAAAAGCAATTGCTAAGACAGCTTTCACCATTTCAGCACCAATGCCTTTTCCACGATACTGCGAAGAACCTACCAATACTTTGCCAATCCTAGCAGATTTATTCACTCTATCAACTCTCCCTAAAGAGATATGCCCAATCACTTGTTTTGTATCTTGGTCAATGACCTTAAAAATATATGTATCCGAATCCTCTTTGTTTGCATTTTGTATATACTTTTCGAATTGTGAAACCGTTAAAGGATATTGGAAAGCAGGACCAGCCCATTGTAATGTAAATGAGGCCGATGGGATCCAACTTATTAGTTGTTCTATATCAGTACGTTCAAAGTACTCCAACTTTATCATTTGAAGTCCTCCTTCATTTTTATGATAGGCTATCAGAATTTTATAAAATTAGTATATCATAGTAGATAAATAGAAATTTTAATTTTTACATCTAGTGATTCTTTTTCAATGGTCACTCGTCTATAGCTGTGAAGGGGGATTCAAATGCAGCAAAAACAGTTTGAATGTTTTTACGAAGAATATAGTGATGCCATATTTAAATACATATTAATGCTTGTTGGCAATAAGGAAACTGCTGAGGACTTTACACAAGAAACGTTTTATCGAGCGTATAAGCAATTCGAGACGTTTAAAGAGCAGGCATCTATTCAAACGTGGCTACGAAAAATTGCAAGAAATTTAGTTTATGATCATTACCGAAGAAAAAGAATTATTCAATTCATTCCGTTTCTCTCACAACATGAACAACAAGACACAAATTTGCTCCCAAGTGAAATCGTCGAGAAAGGGGAAGCAATCGTTGCAGTTTATCGTGCCCTCTCAAAACTTAAATTAGAATACAAGGAAGTTATCATCCTTAGAAAAATAGAGGGCCTTTCGATTAAAGAAACAGGGAATCTATTGGGATGGACAGAAGTAAAAGTAAAAAACGCAACAGCTCGTGCAATGCAAGCATTAAAAAAAGAATTGGAAGAGGGAGGGGAATTACATGGCGAAGGATTTAGATCAATTATTAAATGAGCTCTCCACAATTGAGCGAGATCCGAAACAAAAACAACAAAGTTTCCAAAAATTATCAAAGAGAATTCAACATCCTACACGCAAACAATTTAACAAATGGAAACCTGCGTTTGCACTAGCCATACTAGTTGTTGTGTGCGGTTTGTATATTCTAACCTTACGATCAGAACCATCTACGCAAAATTCAGTAAGAGCAGAAAGTATGATGGAACTTTTAAAAAGTGATGCTATTGATTTTGGAACAATGGATATTTCAACCTCCCATTCATTAACCTATACGCCGACTGGAAATCCATCTTATTATTTTGGCTTTAATAAAAGAGTTAACCCATATAGTAGTTTTATTTATAACACAGAATATTTTCTTAAATCCGCTAAACCAATCAAAAATATAGATTTAAAAACGCACAAAACTTCAGTTAGAGATGCACAGATTCAATATAGTAACTTGAATACAGGTAGTGAAGCAATATTATTTCTGAAATTTGTCTTTTTGGATAGCACCGATAAAGTTCTTTATATAAAAGATGTCAACGATAATCGATGGTATAAAATTGAAGGAGAACCTGCAAAGAAACTACAAAAAATAAAATATACAATGAATACTTTGGATTCTGGTACTGACATCATTATTCTTTATGCAGTAATTTATGTCGTATCATTTTTGGTAGGAGCTATTATCCAAGATAAAACTCCCATTATTAAACGGACACCTACTTATATAGATAAAAAACATAAATACATTGATTGGTCTATTATTCTTGGTTTTATACTAATCATAGCAGGCTCTTTGTATTACTTCGGAGTGATTCCTATTGCCATGGTAGTAGTTTTGAGCTTTATCTATTGGGGAATCCAACTTTATATGGAGTTAAAACATCGGCCAGAGGCTAAACGACATTACCTCATTATCAATTTAATGATCCAAGCGACTGTAATTTTAATCGGAGCTATATGGTATGGCCTTTTTAGGTGACATTTTATGTGAATAATATGCTAAAAAGGCGATTCTTCTTTAAAAATTCTTCCATGGGTATGTTAATTTAACTCTCTATGCCTATGTATTACTTTTTGTTCATACTAGGAAATTTGTGGTATAAATGTAGAAAGCAATATTTAGGTATAGGGGGTAATTCTATGAGTGAAGAGTTGATGAGAAAAAAAGAAAGAATTTTAAGTTCTCAAAATAGCAAAAGAGCGGATTTTATTTTACGAAATGCAATAGTAGCAGATGTCTTTAATCTTCAATGGCGAAAAGCGGATATAGTGGTGACTGATGGAATGATTGTTGCCATTGATGAAGATGGAATATTTGAAGCTCATGTCGAAGAAGATGCAAATGAGCAATACGTGATTCCGGGCCTGATTGACGGTCATATTCATATCGAATCCTCTATGTTACCGCCGTCTGAATTTAGCAAAATTTTATTGCCTCATGGGATTACGACTGTAATAACAGATCCACATGAAATAGCGAATGTTGCAGGTGCTGAAGGGATTCAGTATATGTTAGATGATGCCGAAAATGCAGAGATGGATATCAACGTAATGCTACCATCAAGCGTTCCGGCTACTTCTTTTGAACATGCAGGGGCAACATTAAATGCACAAGATTTACAACCGTTTTTAACGCATCCAAATGTGTTAGGGTTAGCTGAAGTGATGGATTTTCCTGCGGTATTACAAGGCCAAGAAGATATGCTTCAAAAAATAGCTCAAACAGAAGCTACAAGAAATATTGTTGATGGACATGGCTCAGGACTAAATGCAGGTCAAATTCGGGGATACCGAGTTGCAGGAATTCAAACAGATCATGAATGTGTAAACGCAGAAGAAGTATCAATTAGAATACAACAGGGGATGAATGTATTAATACGTGAAGGCTCTGCAGCAAAAAACTTACGCGATGTATTACCTGCCGTCAATTCAGCAAATGCGAGACGTTTCTTATTTTGCACAGATGATAAGCATTTAGATGAATTGATTGAAGAAGGAAGTATTAACCATTCGATTGCTATAGCGATTGAAGAAGGGATGAAGCCACTTCAAGCAATTCAGCTAGCAACGTTGAATGCGGCGGAATGTTATCGAATGTACCAAAAAGGTGCATTAGCAGAAGGCTATATAGCGGATTTTATCGTCCTTGATGATTTAACAACGTGTAAGCCAAAATCAGTCTGGAAAAATGGCAAGAAAGTAGCTGAGAATGGGGAACTCCTAGCTAATCAAAACAATACAAAAGAAGTGCCACCTTCTATTTTACAATCTGTTCATATTCCAAAGCTAACAGCGCAAGATTTAGCCATATCCTTTAAATATAGTAACCTAGCAAATATAATCGAAATTGAACCAAACCAAATTATTACCCATAAAAAAGTGGCTGAAGTGACAGTGGAAAATGGAGAATTTGTTCCTTCAGTAGAAGATGATTATTTAAAACTAGCAGTCATTGAGCGTCATCATAATCTAGGGAATATTGCGCTTGGCATAGTCCATGGTTTCGGATTGGAAAAAGGCGCAGTTGCGACAACTGTTGCTCACGATTCCCATAATGCACTTGTATGCGGAACAAATGATGCAGATATGTTATTAGCATTAAACGAACTACAAAAAATGCAAGGGGGCTACATCGTTGTAGCAGATGGCAAAGTACTAAGTGCTTTACCTCTTCCAATTGCAGGACTTATGACAAACGAAAAGGCAAATGTAGCAGCTAAACACCTACATCATTTACATGAAGCGTTATTACAACTGAACCCTGATTTGAATTTCCATCTATTTTTAACATTATCATTTATCGCATTACCAGTCATACCATCATTAAAGCTGACAGATACGGGATTATTTGATGTAACCAGTTTTCAACATATCTCAATCGAAGCATAAACAACCAACATATAAAATAAAGAGCAGATTCCAAAAGAAATGGAATCTGCTTTTTTAATAAGGTAGTGCTATGCCTTTAAATCATTGAAAATGGTAAATATGAATAGTACACCTGATAAAGCAACTGCAACTGCGCCAGTGTAAACCCAATTTAAGGCAGGAGCAGGGCTAATCAGCAACACACCCATTAAGAAAATGACTAGACCTATATTGAATAGCCAAAATTGAGCTTTAGCTAAATCTGTATCATCAGGGAAATTAAAATTGTTATAAATAAGCCCAATCACAGCACTCGACAACCATCCAAAAACGAGTATATGAATATAAGCGACCCACTCATAGTTGGATGTAGCAATCATATAGATCCCTAAAGCAATTCCAAGTACAAAATATACAACTGAAACTCTAATCCAATTTAAAGACATAGGATACACCTCCTTCTTTCCTTATAAATATGCCAGGAAAAATGAAAGCGTTAGCAAAAAAGCACAGGTACTGATGGATTAACATTGAAATAAGAAAGGGATTTTATTTAATATATAGAATCATAATATTGAACAATAATTAAATTAAGATATAAGTTTTCAAATTCAAAGATATCTTGAAAGGGTGAAGTAAATGAAGTGTTCGAAATGCCGAAAAGAGAATGCAGATTATCTTACAAAATGTAAATATTGCGGTCATAGATTTATTTCATTAGATATTACAGAAAATGTATTATAATATTGTGAATGTGGTTGTCCTGTTCCAATAACAAATGGTAAAGGTTATTGTGTAAATTGTCAGGAAGAAGTAAATAGTTTTGAACTGTTTTAGAAATAAATTTATATAGGATAACTCTTAAAATCTGAGTGAATAATATCCATTGAGTAGAGTTTTTTGGTGAAGATGATAGAGATTAGAATGCTAGGATTAAAGTTTTACTTCCACTTCTCAACAGTTGGGAGCGAATGTTTGATTGACGATAATTTTCTGAAAGTTACGATACTCTAAGAGATTACCAATCTTTATTTTCCTAAGTGAGGGGTGAGATTGTGGTTCATAAGTTTTTTTATCCAATGTTGATTATTATAATCGGCGTTTTATGTGTTATTGTATTTTATTTAGGATTCGGAGGATCACGTGACGAAACTAGAAATGATTTTTATCATTTAAGATTATCAGGAGAAAGTCCGCATTGGGAGCTAAATGGTTACCAATTGGATTTGACTTCAGGGATTCTTAATTCAGGAAATGGTAAGCTTCGGTTTAAATCAAGTGGTAATGATTACACTACTAATTATTTTGCCTTTGAAATGAATGCTGTCATTAACAAAAAGGAAGAAACCCTGCAGAGCAAAGCAGTTACAGGAACCGAGGATTTTAAAAATGATGTTGATACAGGAGCTGTCGAAGGTTCACCACCAATAACAAAAGATGGAAAGTCCATAGAGTTTAAAGATATAGATAAACTCTATGCAGTGATTTATTGGGAAGGGAAAGAGGATGGAAAAGTACATAAAGAAATTATAGATTTGTATGATCGGGTCAAGGAAAACTAAGTAAATGTAATGTAGTATTAAGTCCTTTATATATATCGCCGTCTAATTCAAATGTCCTGTTTACTAAATAATTGGAAATCTAACAATTTTTATATGATAAAATTTCCATAAAGATATTTTATAAAAAGCACCTATTGGAGGATTCTATGAAGCGAATTGTTAAGAGTCCATGGATTCTGTGTTTTCTTGTATTGATCATTGTTATTTTAGTAGCTTTCAATATTCCGATAGAAAAACGAAAATATGGACTTGCTCAAAGTGGAATGACGACAGATTATACAGGGCTTTTACCAGAACATGTCGACCGTGTTGTTAAAGCAACTAATCGTACGGATTTACAAAATATAGTGAAACAAGCCAATCTAGAGGGTAAACATATTTCAATCGCAGGTCTTCAACATTCACAAGGAGGACATACATATTATAAGGATGGCATTGTCATTGATATGCGAACCATCAACAAAGTAATGGAGGTAAATAAACAAGAAAAAACGGTTCGAGTTGAAGCAGGGGCTAGTTGGGAAGATGTTCAAAAAGCGGTTCAACCATATGGCTTAGCACTTAAAGTAACTCAATCGCAATCGATTTTTACAATTGGTGGTTCTCTTTCGGTGAATGCACACGGCAGAGATATTCGTTTTGGCCCCATGGCAGATATGGTGAAAGAAATTACATTGTTGACGCCGAAAGGGGACATCAAGACTATTAGAAAAAATGATGCTTTAATGGGATATGTGCTAGGTGGCTACGGATTATTTGGCGTAATACTAGATGTCACACTCGATTTAACAGATAACGAACTGTATACCATTCATACAAACAAGATGAAAACGAGTGAATATGAATCGTATTTTAAGGATGTGCAAAGTAATGCTGAAATCGCCATGCATTATGCGAGAGTTAGTGTTGCACCAAGTTCATTTTTAGATGAAATGTATGCAATTGATTATTATAAAACGGGAAAATATGATCAAAAAACGAAGTTAAAAGAGGAAAGCTTTGTACATCTAACCAAGTATTCACTTGATATGGGGAGACAAGGTGGTTTTTTAGAGGACCTGTTTTGGAATACACAAAATCTTTATATGAAACAGATTGAAAACTCTCAAATAACCCGAAATAATGTAATGCGTTCTGAATCTACTTTTATGGAATTTACAAAGCCAGGAAAGGTAGAAGTATTACAAGAATTTTTTGTACCTGTTGGTGAATATGGTGAGTATATGAAAGATTTAAAACAATTTCTTCCTGCGAATGATGCGGATGATGATTTTAAAATTCATAATATAACCATTCGCTATGCGGCAAAAGATAAAACGACTTCTCTCAACTACGCAAAAGAGGATATGCTCGGTTTAGTGATTCTAATTCAGCATGGTCTTCAAGAAGAAAATATTCAAAATGCTAAGAAAATAATACAAAAATGGACCGATATCACTTTGGCACATGGAGGCACATATTATCTTCCGTATTATCCATATCAAACAAAGAAACAATTTAAAGAATCCTATACAAATTGGAAAGATTTCAAAGATCAAAAGTTAAAGCTCGATCCAAATGAAGTGTTCATAAACAATTTTTATCAAAATTATTTGAAGTAACGAGGTAAAGTATGAAAAGAAAATGGAATCGATTAATCCCATTAATCATTACAGTTGGCCAAGTAGTCGTTTTTCCATACTATGTGATTTGGCTCAAAGGAGTATCTCTTACATTTACGCTATTTGCATGGCTATTTGCGACGCATTCTTTTTCAGCTGCATGGGGCTATCGAACATTTCAAACCAAAAAGAACAAACAAAAATCACACATCTCATTCGTCTATTTTGGAATGGGATGTGCTTATTTGGTGGTAGGGCAGTTTAATATAGAAATGGATCTCTTACCTTACATAGCACTAATTTTACAAGTCTTATTAGGCTTTCTTCAAGGCTATTTCCGTGCTTGGCATGTTGAACAAGATAGCTATCATCTACATGCAGTAAACCACTATATATTAGTAGGATGGATCATGATTTCTTTATCCTTTATCAAAATTATCTCACCTGTTGTAATTATCTCCATGTTTGGATGGCTATTATGTGGGTGCGGATTGTTGAAGATGCTAGGCAAGAATGTTAGTAATTAGATTTAATCTATTTTTATACAAAAAAGGATTTTGCGGAAAAATGTGTAATAGTGATTAAAATACGTTCTAAAAGCTGGAGGCTGATAAAGTGGAGAAGAACAAGTTGAAAATCAATAGTCCAAAAATTGGAATCTATTTTAATATCGTCGCTATTCTATCATTTATAATCGCTTTAAGCTTCATTTTGATCAATTGGTCAACGTTACCAGACAAAGTACCGAGTCACTATAATCTTGCAGGGGAGCCTGATAAATGGAGCGATAGATGGTTTGTATTTGTTCCGTTAATGATAGGGATTTTCTTATGGTTTAGTCTACAAATAGTTGAGACGAGACCGCATCTTCATAATTACTCCGGTCTAACTGAAAAGAATAGGGAAGTACTTTTCAAAAATTCGATGTTATTAATGAATTTCATCAAAAATGAAATGTTAATCTATTTTTCTTTCTCTGCTATAAATGATATTTATGTCGCAAAAGGTAAAGGAAGTATAGTAGGGCCTTGGGACTTACTTATTTTTGGTGTAATGATTATTGGAACAATTATTATCTTCGTCGTACGTTCAGTACGTTTAAAGAAAGAAGTGTCTTAACATAAAAGCCCTGCTTTTCTTCCGGGCTTAGTACATCATTTTAATACATTAAAAAATAGCAATAAAATGCCCGTAATGTTCTCAAAAAAACTGTATGGAATGCAGGTTTTTACTTATTCCACAATTAGGCCATTAATTGAACAACATTTCTTATTAGATAGTATCAGAAAAGATGCAGATTTATAAAGAAATAAAATATAAGTTTTTATGCAAATTAAAGCACAGCTTAGCTATTATAAACGCTGTTCCTGCTTTCTGTATAAAAATTTGTATAAACAAAGTTACACTAAAAAAGCGACAAACGATATTACTTCAACGTTGTCGCTTTTTAAGACACTTTCAAACTTTGATTTAGGAACTTTATTTTAAGCTATCTATGTACTTAAATGCCCATAAGAGTAATGCTAATGCTGAAAAAACATAATAAGCTACCCTAGTTTTATTTACGGACTTCTTTTCTGCCATCTAGCTACAACCTCTCTCTAATTATTAAATTCACATAATTCTAAATTATACCACAACCACAACAATAATCCCAAAACGTTGTTTGGGATTATTGTTGTTTATAAACTTGTGAACCCAGCATAAAACTAAGGGCATTCGTTATTCGACAATCGGGCGCATTTCTTTAATAAGGAATGCGTCTTTTTCAATTTAAGGGCCATTTAGTGGAAGAAGGAATTTGGATTATTTCAGAGAACTTAAACTTATAACAGCTTAATAATAGAAAGTGGGATTAATGATGTTAATGTCTATTATAAATACTTTTACAGAGGAAGCCTTTAAAGGAAATCCAGCAGCAGTTTGTTATTTAAATGAAGAAAAAGATCCTAAATGGATGCAGGCAGTTGCTAAAGAAATTAATGTTCCGACAACTGCCTTTATCCGTTCATTAAATAATGAATATTCTTTACGTTGGTTCACTCCTACCACTGAAATACCAATTTGCGGACATGGAACACTAGCAAGTTCATTCTTTTTATGGGAAAAAGGATTTGTTGATAAAGAGAAATCTATCACCTTTCATACCAAAAGTGGCGTTCTTAAAGCACAGTCAATAGATGATTGGGTTCAATTACAGTTCCCTGCAATTCTAGAAGAGAAAGTGGTTGTACCTGATTTATTAATCAAGGCTTTAGGTGTTGAACCTGTATATGTGGGTAAAAATAAACTCGACTACTTAGTGGAAGTGGAATCGGAGGATATAGTAAGGAATTTGAAACCAAATATAGATTTAATAACACAATTACCAGTTCGAGGGGTAATTGTTACTAGCCAGTCTAGTACAAATGAACTCGACTTTATTTCACGTTTCTTTTCCCCTGCCCAAGGGATAATTGAGGATTATGTAAATGGTTCATCACATTGTTGTTTAGGTCCATATTGGAAAAACAAATTGCATAAAACTGATTTTATAGCTTATCAGGCTTCAGAAAGAGGAGGAATTATAAAGGTTAGAGTATTGGATGAAAACGTTTTACTTTGTGGTAAATCTATAACCATTTTTGATGGTCAGTTAACAGTTTAATATTCAAAGTAATTACTGAATTAACTGGTGCATTTATTAAACAACGCGACGAAACTCTATTTGTTAGAGGGATCACATTACCATACGCTTATTCCGTTATCGGGCGCTTTTATGGAGTAACGCTGTAGTAAATGATCAAACTTTTTTAATAAAAAACAATATTAAAAATGCTAAAGAAGCATCCATTTTGATTATCTATTTTTAAAATGGATGCTTCTTATTAATCTTAAAGTAAGGATTTACGAGGTGTTTTTTGTTCAAACTTTATTTTAAAGCTACACCATTATCTCAAAAAAGATTGATTTAGTGGATGTATAGGGGGATATCAGACATATTTAGTTATCAATTTTTGCAAAGTACCACGAAGAGTAGGTACATCTGATTTTCGAATGGTAAAACGTACAAATGATTCGTCCATCTCAAGTGCTTCGGATAGTAAACTACCTAACCCGCGTACTTTTCGATCAATTTGCATGATGCCCTCTACATAATCAGGAGTTTGAGATAAAAAGATAATCTCTAGTTCATCTAAGTGACTACGAAAGCTACCGCTAGTAGGGACAAATTCGAATTCTTGAACAAAAGGATAGCGGTTTTGTAACCTTAAAGACGCTTGCTCGCATTCTACCTCCCTCAACCTGAAACCAAGATTTGATAATTCTTCTAAGATATCAGCGACTAACAAAGAAGGGTGAACATTAATGTAATCTTTATCTTTAGGATCAATGGCGTTATCAATATCCAAATGAGTATTAATCCATACTTGTGTTTTACCAATCGTTACTGGTGTATCAATTGGTAATGTAAATGAAAATGGGATAACTTTATTTTCATTTGCTTTTATTGTTAAGGGTTCTGTAACTTGAACTTTCTCAATAACTCCCTTAGCCATTATCTCTGTATCATTAAATTCACGTTTATAGTTTGTATAGACGGTTAAATAGATGGCATCAATTTGTTGGTCTACATTTCCTCCACGAATTTGAACCTCACCATGAATAACCTCTCCACCTGTATAGTCGGCCTTTTCTAACTTTGTATCAACTGTTGCTGCACCAATACCTAAACTAGCTAATGCTTTATGTAACAAGGACATTTTAACTCCTCCTTTGTATGAATTTACATAATTTACGAAAAATCCATAGAAAAGTTTCAGAATGGTATTGTTTTTTTTAAAATTATTTTATCTTCGCTTATCTCGGTATATCATTTTTGTTCAGAAATACTCATAGCATAGATACATGTTCAGTTCTCGAGGAGGCTACTATGTTTTTATTTAAGAAAGGATTAATGGTTATAATAGGGAGTATATTCCTATCTCTAGGTATAAATTTATTTTTGGCTCCAAATAGAATATTAGATGGAGGATTTATCGGTTTATCTTTAATCTTGAATTATTTATTTAATTTAAAAATAGGATTAATGATTGTTATTCTGAGTTTACCGATGTTCATAGTGGCCTGGTTTAAAGAGAAAAAATATTTTTACAACAGCTTGCATGGGCTATTTATTTCATCCTTTTTCATCGATTATTTAAGGCCATTAAGATATCTATTACATTTGGACATACTGTACAGCTCCATTATTGGTGGTATATTTGTTGGTTTAGGTACTGGCTTAATGTTACGATTTGATATTAGTACATGCGGGACAGATCTATTAGCATTATTTTTAAGTAAACGATTTGGGATTAATGTTGGGATGATTATTTTATTGATAGATTCTTTTGTTATTTCATTAGGCGGATTACTAATATCAGGAGGTACTTTTTTATTTTCGATTTTTACCATTGCAGCTGGTGGGATTACAATTTCCCTTGTAAATAGACATGCAGCACATGCATAATTAGAAGCAATCTGCATGGCTGCATTGTTGACAAATTCCAAAAAGCATTAGTTCATGCGTATATACTTGATGCTTTGTAATTTGACTAGCAATACTTTCGATATCGATAAAGCTTGGGTAATTGAAATCTGTAGCTTTATGACAATGTGTACAGATGACATGATAATGCGATTGTAAATTTCCATCAAACCTTGTGAGATTAGGGGTGATGGATATTTTTCGTATTAATTGTTTTTCTACAAACAATTCCAGATTTTCATTAATTTCTTTCAATGTTAAAGACGGAAAGTAAGTCTGCAAAGCAATTAAAATATCATTCGCAGTAGGATGACTCGTATTATCTTGAAGAAAATTTAATATAGCTAACCGTTGTTCGGTAATTTTTAAATGTGACGCTTTTAAAATCTGTTCGACCTTACTTATTTTCGAAACGGACATTAAAATCCCCCCTAATTTTTTCTTCTTCAAAATCCATATTTCGTACTGATTTTTAACAGTATTAACAATATATTCGAGAGGGCTTCTAATTATTTCAGCGCATTGTTCTAAATCGTAAGAAGTTTATACTAAACAATTTATCCATTAAAGATTAATTTACAGAAATTATAGAATATTTTTAAAATAAAACCGATAATCCTTATAAAAATGGTTGACATTATAATTAACCTAAATTATTATAATAACAATAATTGAATATTAAAGCTCACTAGTCAACTAGAGGCTCCTTTATCTACTTTTGATAAAGGTGCCTTTTATTTTATATTAGAGGATGTGAATAGCACGCAAGATGAGTATTCGATTAGATTTTTTGAAACATAAAACATACTAAACTTATACGAATAGTTAAGTAAGGAGGTTGTAAGATGGAAAAAATTAAGTTTGAACAAGTAACTAAAGAGTTTTTAGTACGAGATGAACATAAAAAGGGAGCGCAACGTGAGTTTACGGCCATTCAAAACATTGACTTTTCAGTAAAGGAAGGTGAGTTCATATCATTAGTAGGGCCTAGTGGCTGTGGAAAATCCACCTTGCTCGATTTGTTAGCTGGTTTAACGCATCCTACAAAAGGACGGATCTTAATCGATGGTCGTGAAATTACAGGGCCAGGGTTAGATAGGGGGATTGTTTTTCAACAATATGCGTTGCTTCCTTGGAAAACAGCCAGAGGCAATATAGAGTTTGGATTAGAAGCAAAAGGTATTCCGAAAAGTGAGTGGCGAGAGAGTGCCGACTATTATTTAGACTTAGTAGGTTTGAAAAGTTTTGCGGATCGCTATCCACATGAACTATCAGGTGGTATGAAGCAACGTGTAGCCATTGCACGAAGTTTAGCATTCAATCCAGATGTTCTGTTAATGGATGAACCGTTTGCAGCACTCGATGCACAAACTCGTGAAACACTACAAACGGAGTTATTGCGTATTTGGCAGAAAACAGGAAAGACCATTATTTTTATAACGCATGGGATTGACGAGGCAGTGTACTTAGGAGAGAGAGTTGTTGTACTAACAGCCAATCCAGGAACCGTCAAAAAGATTGTAGATATTCCACTGAAAAATCGTTTAGATGATGCAGATATTAAATCGAATCCTGCATTTGTAAAAGCGAGACATGAAGTATGGAGTTTACTACATGAACCGGAATATCAAGGAGCATACATTTAAAAGGAGGTTTTTAGATGGTAACTGTAAATAAAGCAAGACAGATCAACGAGTCGAGTAAACCACATAGAACTACGTTAAAAATACTACCAGGTTTTGTGAATGCTTTAAAAAAATCGATTGTCCTTATATTATTTGTCTTATTATGGGAGTTAGTACCACAACTAGGATTAGTGGAAAGGACATTTTTACCACCATTTTCAGAGGTAGTTCGTACTTGGTGGGAATTACTTTTAAATGGGGAATTATGGAGACACTTTGAAGCAAGTATATTACGCTCAATATTTGGATTTGTCCTAGCATTAGTCATAGCCATTCCATTAGGGTTAGTAATCGGTTGGTATCCATTAGCACGAGATTTACTAACACCTATTTTAGAACTATTTCGAAACACAGCAGCTTTAGCGTTATTACCAGTATTCATTTTACTATTGGGCATTGGTGAAGTTTCTAAAATTTCAATTGTATTATTTGCATGTACTTGGCCGGTCTTATTAAACACTATTTCAGCGGTAAAAAACGTGGATCCATTATTAATTAAATCAGCGCGCTCTATGAATATTTCATCGTTTAAATTATTTTCAAAAGTAATTTTACCCGCATCTGTACCGACAATTTTCACAGGAGTTCGTATGGCTGGTACGGGGGCAATTTTAGTATTAATAGCTGCTGAGATGATTGGCGCAAAAGCAGGGCTTGGTTACTTTATCACATATTCGCAATTTAACTTCTTAATTGCTGAAATGTATGCAGGTATCATTACTATTTCGTTATTAGGTTTATTGATTAACTATGGTCTTTCAAGTGCAGAGCGATACTTTTCAAGATGGAAACAGTGAGTAATTTATTTTAATTTAATACCTATTAAATTAATAAGTTTTGTAAACTATAGAACTACTAGAAGAATAGAATGGAGAATGTATGATGAAAAAAAGATGGTTATTTTCAACAATAGCGGCTGCTAGTATAGCACTTTTAGCAGCATGCTCTAATGGAGGTTCAGCAACGACAACGAGTGCTGAAGGCCCAGATCAAGTTTTACAATATCAAAGTTCACCAGGCAGTGTAACATTAGCAGAATTAGCAGAGAAACTTGGTTACTTAGGAGATGTCAAGTTAGAAAAAGTAAGTGATTATGTCGGTGGTCCTGAAAGTATTCAATTAACAGCAACAGGCGAAACAGATTTTGGTTCAGGTTTTAATGGTGCCATTATTAAATCGTATGCACAGGGTGTGAAGATTAAATCAGTTGTAGCGCAATACGGTAGTGATAAAGACTCGTTTGTTGGCTATTATGCATTAGAAGATAGCGGCATTAAAACAGCGAAAGACTTAATCGGTAAAAAAATTGGTGTTAACACATTGGGCGCACATTCTGAATTTGCAGTGAAGCAATATTTACGTGATCACGGTTTAACAAAAGATGAAATCAGTGATGTGGAATTAGTCGTTGTTCCAGGTGCAAGCGCAGAGCAAATTTTACGCGCTGGCCAAATTGATGTTGTAGCGCTTAGTGGTATTGGAAAGGAAAGAGCTTTAGATAAAGGGGGAATCTATCCTGTATTTAAAGATATCGATTTATTTGGTGAGTTTACAGCGGGAAATTATTTCTTTACAGAAAAGTATATTAAAGAAAATCCAGAAACAGTGAAAACGTTTGTAGAAGGTGTATCGAAAGCAATTGAATGGGCAAAAACAACTCCTCGTGAGGAAGTAATTGCGAAATTTAAAGAAATTGTATCTGCGCGTGAAGGAAATGAAACAACAGAAAACTTGAAATATTGGAAAAGCTTTGGAGTCGTTGAAGAAGGTGGTCAAATTGAAAAGAAAGATTTCCAAGTTTGGATTGATTGGTTAGTAGAAAACGGTAACTTACAAAAAGGACAAGTGAAATTAGAAGATCTGTATACAAATGAATACAACCCTAATGCAAAATAGACTCGTTAGTACTAATACGACGGAAAATAACTAAAAATAGGAGTGATTGAATATGTCAAAAAAACAATTAAGCTTAGGAGCGTTTATCAACTTACCAGGACACCATGTTGCCAGCTGGAGACATCCTGAAACAGAAGTACGTAAAGTAACAGATCTAGCGTATTTAACAGAGATTGCACAAATTGCAGAGCGTGGTAAATTTGATAATATATTTTTCGCTGATGTATTTGGACAGCCGATTTTAGAAAATGCACATTCAGGATTAAAGCTTGACCCAGTTGTTATCATTTCTGCATTAGCAGCTGTCACAAAAAACATCGGTTTAACAGCAACTTTAACTACCTCTTATAATGAGCCGTTTCATGTAGCGCGTAAATTTGCGGCGATTGATCATTTATCAAACGGTCGTGCAGCATGGAATGTTGTGACATCTGCAAATGAGCGAGAGGCGTTGTTATTTGGACGTGATGCGCACTATCAACATGCTGAGCGATACGAACGCGCCGATGAATTTGTCGATGTTGTGAAAAAACTATGGTATTCGATTGATGAAGAGGCATTAATCATTGATAAGGAAAGTAGTCGTTATTACGATTTAGAGAAAGTGAATGCGCTTGACCATGAAGGAAAATTCTTTAAATTAAAAGGGACATTAGATACACCTTCTACACCACAGGGGCATCCAGTTATCGTACAGGCTGGTTCTTCAGAGGCGGGGAAAGAACTAGCAGCAAAAACTGCTGAGGTTATCTTCACAGCATGGCAAACATTAGAAGATGCTCAAGCTTTTTACAGCGATGTAAAGGGGCGTTTAGCAAAATATGGTCGTGAGCCTGAAGATTTAAAAATCATGCCAGGAGCTTTCATAGTAGTAGCAGAAACAGAAGAAGAGGCCATTGCAAAACATCAACAACTTAATAACTATATCACGCCAGAAGTAGGGCTTAATTATTTATCAGGCTTTACAGGTGTAGATTTATCAAATTATGATTTTGAAGGACCAATCCCAGACTTTAATGGTCAACAAGTAGATGGAACAAATCCAAATATTCGATCAGGTATTGTAAAAGGCATTGTAGAGAAAAAAGGGTTAAAGACGCTAAGAGAATTATATAACAATATTGCAGGGGCACGTGGACATCGTGAAATTATTGGAACACCAACACAAGTGGCAGATCAGTTACAGGAATGGTTCGAAAATGATGCAGCAGATGGCTTTAATATTATGCCACCAACGTTCCCACAAGGTTTAAACGATATCGTCGAACTTGTGATTCCAGAATTACAACGTCGTGGATTATTTAAAACAGAATATAAAGGCACGACATTACGTGAAAACCTTGGCTTAAAACGTCCAATTAATCCATATACTCGACAAAAAATCACACAATAATTTTAGTTTAATCCCTAGTTATTTTAGTGGAATTGTATGTGAAAGTGGTATATAGTGGAAATGTATAGTTTTGGATTTGAAATGTATAGCAATTTACGGGAGAACAGAAACATAGAGGAGGATTTTATCATGACAAAAACGGTTATTATTAATGGAGCGAATGCACGTACATCACGTGTAAATGCGATTCAACATTACATTCAAGATAGTTTGGAAGAAGTAGAAGCGATTGAGGTGTTTGCATTACCAGCAGAAGATTTAATCTCTGCAAATTTTGCAAGCGAAGCAATTAGAGAAGCAAATGCCAAAGTGGACCAGGCAGATGTAGTTGTCGTATTAACACCCGTCTATAAAGCAGCCTATTCAGGAATTATAAAAACATATTTAGACCTTATTCCGCAAAAAGGATTTGAAGATAAACATATCATCCCCATCGCGGTAGGCGGCACACCACATCATTTATTAGCCATTGATTATGCATTGAAGCCAGTATTAACAGCACTAGGCGCTACAAGTATTTCACATGGTGTCTTTATTATAGATAAGCAAATCGAGCGAACAGAACAAGGCTTTGCTATTGAAGAAGACATTCAAGCAAGAATCAATCAGCAACTAATTCGAAACGAAGTAACAGTTTAACAATCACATTTTTACTATAGAAGCTCCGTCTCCTTACATAAGGAGGTGGGGTTTTTAATTATTGCATATTAGTTGGAAAAAGTATCACTATAAAAATAATTTTTTAAATAAGTTGAAAGAAACGGTATTCTAGTTTAATTAGAAATTATAAGTAAGAGTATGTTTAGATTTTAAAGTAGCACATAAAACTTCATAAAATTAAGATTTCGTTCGATTTAAAATATTCCACTTTTAAATTATGTATTATATTTCCAAAACGATAATTATATTCTATAATTGAATAATTAGCTCAGTACCATTTTAGAAGTGGAGTGTTATCTTGGAGAAAAAAATATTGATTATTGAGGACGATCAAGCAATTAGTAAATTGGTCAGTGACAGTTTAACGAGGGAAGGTTATTTAATAACGACTGTATTTGATGGTGAAGAAGCTTTAGAGGTACTTACTCGTGAGAAGGACTTTGATTTACTTCTTTTGGATTTAATGTTGCCTAAAGTTGATGGACTGGAATGTCTAAGGGCTATAAGACAAAATAGTATAGTACCAATTTTAATCATGTCTGCAAAAGGTGATGATGTAGACAAAGCATTAGGACTTGGGATGGGAGCAGATGACTACATATCAAAACCTTTTTCAATGATAGAATTGATAGCTAGGATTAAAGCGCTCATTAGAAGAACAATAAATTATTCAACTGAAATATCAAACGCAAAGGAAACTATCATTAAAATAGGAGATTTAGTTGTTGATATGGAAGGGTACACCGTGAAAAAGAACGGTGTAAATTTGAAGCTTACAGCAACAGAGTTCAATATTTTAAACCTATTTATAAAGAAACCAAAGCAAGTATATACAAAGGAACAATTATATAATCTTGTATGGCAGGCAGAGTACGTGCAAGATATGAATGTGATCAATGTTCATATTAGAAGACTTAGAGAAAAGATAGAAGATGATCCTTCAAATCCTAAATATATTCAAACTTTATGGGGCATCGGCTATCGACTGGTGGAATTCTAAAGTATGGTATGGATCACAATTGTTTTAGTGCTATCTATTAGTTTAAATATCTATCTATATGTGAAACGTACATTACATTACAAACAACTGGAATATGCCCATTTGAAGCTACAACAGATTGTGCAAGATAAAACAGATGAAAAATTATTACTTTATACAGATAATACACAGATTCAGTCTTTACTAACACAAATAAATCGTTTAGTAGATTATAACCAAATGATTGCAGCAGATTATAATCGTATCGAACGTTCTATGAGAAAAATGTTATCGAATATTTCGCATGATATTAAAACGCCTCTTACAGTCATTCTTGGTTACACAGAAATGATTGCAAATGATGAAAGTCTAAATCGGCAGCAATTGAAATCATTGTTGAAAATCGTGAACTCAAAGGCTGAAGAGGTTATTGAATTGATAAATAAATTTTTTGAATTAGCGAAGCTTGAATCAGATGATAAGACGATTGATATTTCAAAAGTTAATATAAATGAAATATGTCGAAAAAAAGTCCTCGATTATTATGATATATTGTCGAGCAGAGATTTTGAGGTATCCATCCTAATTCCTGAAGAAAACCATTATGCATTGGTCAATGAAATAGAAATGGAGAGAGTCCTCGACAATTTAATATCAAACGCCATTAAATATGGTGCGGATGGTAAAATGTTAGGCTTAGAGTTAAAGGCCGATAAAAAGCATGTTTATATTGTAGTTTCAGATAAAGGTAAGGGTATAAATGAAATACATAAAGAGCATGTGTTTGATCGGATGTATACAATGGATGATTCAAGAAATAACCTTTATCAAGGAAGTGGTCTTGGCTTAACCATTACAAAAACTTTAGTAGAGAAAATGGGTGGAGAAATTTTATTAGAAAGTATGCCTTATGAAAGAACAGCCTTCACTGTAAAACTAAATAAATTTATAGGTTAATTTTATTGTTGGAATACCTAATATCGAATAGATGTTAAGTATTCCAACAATTTTTTTGGGAAAGTAAGGAATTCGTAAGGAATGGTTAAGAAAAAGGAGAGTTTTATTGGATACAATAGAATTATGAAAGGGGAAGGGAAATGAATTATATAATACAAGCAAAGAATCTAACGAAGATTTATAAAGGTAAAGAAGTTGTTTCGGATGTGAATTTACATGTAAAAAAAGGAGAAATTTATGGACTATTAGGGCCAAATGGTGCAGGGAAAACAACCATCATGAGAATGATTTTGAATTTAGTGAAGCCAACAAACGGAGAAATTCTTCTTTTTGATCAAAAATTAACACCCACATCCTATGAACTATTCAAAAGAATTGGTAATATCATTGAATATCCTATATTTTTTGATAAATTAACAGCTCGTGAAAACTTAAATCTTCACTGTGAATACATCGGCTACTATGACAAATCTGCGATTGATACGACTCTTGCAATGGTTCAACTACAGAACTTTGAAGAGAAACAGGTAAAGGATTTTTCTTTAGGGATGAAGCAGCGATTGGGCATTGCAAGAGCTATATTATCAAAACCAGAATTATTAATACTTGACGAGCCGTTAAACGGTCTTGATCCGGTAGGGATTAAAGAAATGCGCTCACTTTTCAAGATATTGAAAGAAGATTATGGCATGACGATATTGATATCTAGTCATAATCTCGCGGAAATCGAAAAAATTGCGGATACCATTGCGATTATTAAAGATGGCCATCTCATTAATGAAATATTAATGGATGACATTCGTTCAGAAAATGTGGGCTATATAGAGTTAGAAACAGATGACATAAAGAAATCAGTATTTGTCATCCATGAAATATTAAAAATCGCCAATTTTAAAATTATGGATACTCAAACAATCCGAATATATGATTCGAAAATAGCTGAAGGAGAGATTTCCAAAGCTCTAATTATGAATGATGTTCTTGTAACAAAAATTAATAAGAAGGAACATTCATTAGAAGATTACTTTTTGAAAATAATTAATGGGGGTGGGGCAATTGCTTAAACTTATTTCTTTGGAGATAAAGAAATATAAGCTATTCAATTACTGGTCAGGTGTACTGATAGCAAATATCTGTATTATCATTTTGATGGGGATGATCTTTGTTTTAGAAACAATGGAATCAAATGTTCCATTCGAAGATTTTGATGCGTTTATGATGATGAGTGATACTTTAGTTCGGGCGACATTTCTTATTTTTTCATCTGTTATTATGGTTAAAATCATCATCAATGAATTTAAGAATAAGGTTGTGAGTATTATGTTTACCTATCCTATTAGCAAAAAGAAGATTTTGTTTTCGAAGCTATTCATTATTGTGGTGTTCACTTTTACAACGATAATGTTTTCATCATTGCTTATTGTAGTTGGACTTTATTTACTTAATCCGTTATTCCATATTGTACCTGAAACAATTAGTGTAGAGTACGTTCTAGCGTATGTAAAGACTAGCTTTTTCACTGCACTGACATCTGCAGGGTTAAGCCTTATTCCGTTATTTTTTGGAATTCGTAAAAAGTCACCATCTGCAACAATTATTTCAGCCGTTATTTTAGTAAGCCTTACAGGTACAAACGTAGATGATTTCAGTGTGTATCAACTGATTGCCATCCCAATTTCCCTTGGGATAGTTGGAATCATCATTGGTTATCTGACAGTTAGAAATATTGAACGAATAGATATTTGATTAATAAGTAGGAATTAGGAAATAGAATTTTATAAAACCCAATTACAGAAAGTTAATGATAAATAATAATCTACACACTAAAATGGAGATGAAAACTTCGGTGTGTTCAGACTTAGATTCAATTTTGTAAGTGATATTTTAGATTTTTTAAAGTAAAATAGTAGTAAAGTATTTAATACCAAACTCAACTAATATGTATAATTAGTTGAGTTTTACGTTTTTACTACTAAAATATTTTAAAGAAGATGGGATTATTAATGGGAAAAATCGTTATACTTGCCGAAAAGCCATCTCAGGCAAAGGCATATGCGGACGCATTTAAAGTAGCGAAGAAAACAAAAAACTACATAGAATTACAACCATCAGCTATATTTCCTCAAGGTGCAACGATTACTTGGGGGATTGGTCATTTAGTTGAATTAAAACAACCTGCGGATTATAAACCAGAATGGAAAAGATGGTCACTTAACCAATTACCGATGATTCCTGAAAAATACGAATTTCGTGTAGCAAAAGGGAAATGGGACCAATTTCAAGAAGTGAAAAGACTATTTAAAGAAGCCGACTTACTTATAAACGCATGCGATGTCGATCGTGAAGGTTCGAATATCTTTTATTCCATTTTACGTCAGACAGGTGTACGCAATAAACCAATCCAACGATTATGGATTAACTCTTTAGAAATAGAAGAAATTCGAAAAGGCTTTACCAATTTAAGAGATAATCAGAAGGACTTGTTACTATATCGAGAAGCGCAAACAAGACAAATCAGTGACTGGTTGGTAGGGATGAATGCAAGTCGTCTCTATACCATGTTACTGAAAGCAAAAGGTTTAAATGAAACAATGTCTATCGGAAGAGTACAATCTCCCACAGTATATATGATTTATAAACGACATATGGAAATTGAAAACTTTAAGCCAACGAATTTTTACGAGTTAACAGGTGATTTTTTAGCTGAAAAAGGACCTTATAAAGGGAAAGCTTCTGTGAAAAAAGATAAAAGAGAGGAAGCAGAAGCAATTCTAATGCAGGCTGGCATCGAAGAAGATGAGCCTCTACCTGGAACGATCAAAGATGTAAAAAAAGCTCGCAAAGCTATTAAACCACCAAAACTACATTCGCTATCAACGTTACAAGCAAAGGCTAATAAGATTTGGAAATACAGTCCAGCGAAGGTATTAGAGATTGTACAATCATTGTATGAAAAGAAATTAGTATCTTATCCTCGTTCTGATTGTCAATTTATCACCGATGCTGAATTTGGCTATTTAGTCGAACGAATTCCTGCCTATCAAAAAATAATTGGACAACCATTTGAGGTAGCAAATGCTCGACCACAAAAACGATATGTAGATTCATCAAAAGTAGAAGAGCACTATGCTATCATCCCAACAAAAACGATTCCGTCTGAGCAAAAAATAGCGGGATTACCACCAATGGAGCGGAACATCTATATCGAGATTGTCCGAAATACAATGGCTATGTTCCATCGAGATTATTTATATGAAGAAACAACGATTTTGACAGATGTTAAAAGTATTGAGTTTAAAACGACCGGTAAAGTGGAATTAGATAAAGGGTTCCAAGGTCTTTGGCCGGTTGCTACAAAAAAGAAAGAAGAACCTTTGTTACCGCTAGTTCAAATTCAAGATATTGTCGAATCTCATATTCATATTCATGAAGGAACTACACAACCTCCGAAACCTTATACCGAAGGGCAACTCGTGCAAATGATGAAAACATGCGGAAAACTCATCGAGGACGAGGGAGAAAGCGATATTTTAAAAGAAGTAGAAGGTCTTGGAACAGAAGCAACTCGATCTGGCATTATCGAAACGATTAAAAGACATGGCTATATCGAAGTCGTAAAAAATATCGTCAACATTACTGATAAAGGAAGAGTGCTCTGTGAAACGATTGAAGGTTCACTACTATCAAGCCCTTCAATGACAGCAAAATGGGAAACATATTTACGTAAAATCGGCAACGGCAATGGCTCTCAAGAAGCATTTTTAGGCAGCGTTTCGAAATTTCTACATCATTTAATCCAAGTTACACCAGAAAAAGTTGCAGGAACAAACATTCAAGCTGCAATCGAATCTGCACCATCTAACGAACCGATTGTTGAATGTCCGATTTGCCACCAAGGCAAAATAGTTGCAAGAAAATCCTTCTACGGTTGCTCAAATTACCGAGCTGGTTGTAAATTTACTGTATCAAAAACAATCGCAAGTAAAAAACTATCGCCAAATCAGGTAAAAGATCTTTGTCAAAATGGCGTGACAAAAGAGATGAAAGGATTTAAATCTAAAAAAGGCACAAGCTTTTCCGCAAAACTAAAATTAGACCAGGGGAAAGTGGTTTTTGATTTTAATTAGGACATGAAAATGTGGAACTAAGCTATAGGAATAATAATCTCTATTCAAGCCAAACTTTTAGTAATGGACGATTTGCTGAAAGTAGTGTATTGAATCAGAATTATTATTCCTTTTATTTTGCCGTACTATTCTACGTAGATAATAAAGGTTCTATACTAATTGTTGGGGTTATCAAACAATTTAGGGTAAAAAAATACACGTAAGCTCCAAATATCTTATACTA
>NZ_CAKQBI010000020.1:0-59114 GCF_934216135.1 uncultured Rummeliibacillus sp.
ACCTATCCCTGTATGGGCACCGAGTAATGTAGTATAGCCATTATGTGTTTTCCCTAACTCCTCATAGATTGCACATTTTCCAACCATATCTAATCCTAGTCCGCCATATTCTTCAGGAATACTTAAACCGAATAATCCCATTTCTTTTGACTGTTCCACAATCGATTCTGGGATTTCGTCATTTTCTTCAATTTCCATCGCTACCTTCTCAACTTCTCCTTGCACAAAATCATGGACGGCTTTTTTTAACAATTGGATTTCCTCTGGTAATGTAAAATCCATTATGCTCCCCCTATTCCCCTTTAAAGTGAGGTTTTCTTTTATCTAGAAACGCTTGAGTTCCTTCTTGTTTGTCATATGAACCCATTAATATAGTTTGAGATAACTTTTCTAAATATAGTGCAGTTTCCATTTCAACATCAATTCCTCTGTTAACTGCGGTTTTAGCTAATCGTAAAGCTAATGGCCCCTTAATACTGATCTTACTTGCATATTCTTTTGCTTTTTCAATTAGTTCCTCTTGTGGTACAGCTGCACTTACTAGTCCAATATTTTTTGCTTCTTCTGCTGAAATAACTTCACCTGTTAAAATTAGTTCCATTGCTTTCCCTTTGCCGATTGTTCGTGAGAGACGTTGCGTTCCTCCTGCTCCCGGGATAATCCCCAAACCCACTTCCGGTAATCCCATTTTGGCATTCAATGATGCCACTCTTATATCACAAGTAAGAGCCAGTTCTAATCCCCCACCTAGAGCATATCCGTTAATAGCTGCTATCGTAGGCTTCT
Source organism: uncultured Rummeliibacillus sp. (assembly GCF_934216135.1). Classification (NCBI taxonomy): domain Bacteria; kingdom Bacillati; phylum Bacillota; class Bacilli; order Caryophanales; family Caryophanaceae; genus Rummeliibacillus; species uncultured Rummeliibacillus sp. The sequence goes on from NZ_CAKQBI010000020.1 coordinate 787, forward strand.
CATATTCTTCTATTTTTCGAAATGTTGCAGTCATATTTGGTTGAAGTGCTTCAATCATCGTTCGTTTGTTTAATTCTTTAATATCTGCACCAGCTGCGAAAGACTTTTCACCAGACCCAGTTATAACAACAACACGTATATCTTGATTGGCTTTTATCTCCTCTAGCGCTTTTTCGATTTCCTGCAATGTCTCTATATTTAATGCATTCCGTTGTTCTGGACGGCTAAGTTTTATAAATCCTAGTTCCCTCTCTTGATGAACGAGAATATTTTTATAAGTCATCTATTTTTCACCTCAGTTAATTTTCATCGTTTGAAGATCATCAGAAATGATAAAATGCGCTTCTGTAAGCTGTTTAATCTCTTGTAATGAGGAGTCTTCTGCGATTTCTTTTAATAGAAGTGTGTTATCTTTCACCTCAAACAAAGCTTTTTCCGTTACAATCAGGTTTGCCGCTCTAGTGCCACTACTTGGATAAGTAAGTTTTTGAATAATTTTAGGCGTTTGATCTTTAGTAACATGAGTGGTGGCAATTATAATCTTCTTGGCACTTGCAACTAAGTCCATCGCTCCACCGACTCCTAAAATGTCCTTTCCAGGTACAGCCCAATTGGCAATTTCTCCTTTTTCGGAAATTTGAAGTGCACCCATTACTGCTATATCTACATGACCACCCCGAATCATTGCGAAAGAATCCGCACTTGAGAAAAGGGAAGAGCCTATTCCTAAAGAGATGGGGTGTTTGCTAGCACTAATGAGGTTCATATCGATCTCGTCTTTTGGGGGTGTTGGTCCCATTCCTAAAAGACCATTTTCAGATTGAAGGTAAACATGACTATCAGGTTTCAAATAATTTTGGATTAAAGATGGAATACCGACACCGAGATTGACAACCGAACCTGCATGGAGTTCTTTTACAATTCTTTTAGCAATTCTAATCCGAGCATCTTTTGAATTACTTTGTTCGCTCAACATACTCACCACCAATTTTTTCATATCGATCATTAAGAACCACATAGTCTACATAATTGTGAGGTGTGATGATTTGTTCAGGATCTAATGTACCGGCTTCTACGATTTCATCTACTTCTGCTATGACAATGTCAGCTGCAGTGGCCATCATCGGATTGAAATTACGAGCAGTTCTCGCGTAAACTAAGTTTCCCATTGTATCAGCCTTATCAGCTTTAATAAGCGCCAGTCTTGCTCGTATTCCCCTTACGAATATATACGTTTCACCTTCAAAATCTCTTTCTTCTTTACCTTTTGCAATTTCTGTACCAACACCTGTTTTAGTATAGAACCCAGCAATCCCTGCTCCCCCTGCACGAATTGCTTCAGCAAGTGATCCTTGTGGAATAAGCTCTATTTCCAGTTCTCCATTGTTCCAAGCTTTAACAGCATCTCGATTGGTGGTGAAATAGGAACCAATCGCTTTTTTTATATGTTTTGAGATTAATAATTTTCCTAACCCTTTCCCGGCTTCTCCTAAATTATTACTAATAATAGTTAGTTCTCTGGCGTGATTGGATTCAGTGATCGTATCGATTAAAGTAAAGGGCGTACCGCAAATGCCAAATCCACCAACTAATAGACTATCTCCTTTTTGAATCATCTTTACTGCATCTTTAGCTGATATTCGCTTCTTGCATTCTCCGATTGTCACGATTTCCGCCTCCAATTACTAACTTTCGTAATTGTAAAAACCTGTTCCTGATTTACGCCCTAAGCGACCTGCCTTGACATATTTAATAAGCAGGGGACTTGGCCTATATTTTTCACCTAATGTTTTGTATAGATATTCCATATTTCGCAAGCGTGAGTCTAATCCGACTAAATCAGCTAGTTCTAGTGGTCCCATTGGGTGATTTAATCCTAGTTTCATCGCTTTATCAATATCCTCTGCTGAAGCAATACCTTCCATCAACATGTTCATCGCTTCGTTACCAATAAGACAATTCATACGACTAGTGACGAATCCAGGAAACTCGTTTACTTCCACTGTTTCTTTTCCTAATTTCGCTCCGATTTCTTTCACTTTTGCTACCGTTTCATCTGACGTATCCAGCCCTCGTATAATTTCGATAAGTTTCATCTTATGAACTGGATTAAAAAAGTGCATGGCCACAACTTTATCAGGCCTTGACGTTTGAGCTGCAATTTCTGTAGGGCTCATCGTAGATGTATTCGTTGCTAAAATTGTATGTTCTGGACAGATTACATCTAGTTTTTTAAATACATCAATCTTAATGTCAATTAATTCAAAAACAGCTTCAATCACAATGTCTGCATCATGAGCAGCTGTTTGTAAATCTGTAGTATAGTTTAAATTTGTCATAGCTATTTCAACTTGCTTGCTTGTTAAGTAGCCTCTTTCTGCACTTTTTAGCAATTCTTTTTCTATATATAATTGTGCTTTCTTTAAATTTTCTTCATTGACATCATTTAAAACAACATTGAAACCACTAATTGCTGCTGTATATGCGATTCCTCTTCCCATGATACCTGAACCGACAACGGTTAATTTCTCCACTTTAGTCACCCCTTGTATAACGTAGAAACCTGCATTCCCAAAGTAGAAATTGCAGGTTATTTTTTGAATTAATTGTTATCTATTTGAGCTCTTTGTAATTTTCCACTGTAGTCAACATAAATCGATTTCCATTCTGTATAGACATCTAATGCAGCTACACCTGAATCCCTATGACCATTTCCTGTACCTTTTGTACCGCCAAATGGTAAGTGAATTTCTGCTCCAGTTGTTCCTGCGTTAATATATACGATACCTGTATCTAAATCACGCATAGCTTTAAAGGCTTTATTGACATCTGCTGTATAAATTGCACTTGAAAGACCGAATTCTACACTGTTATTCACTTTCACAGCTTCATCTAAATTTTCTACAGAAATGATTGACACTACTGGTCCAAAGATTTCTTCTTTTGCTATACGCATATCTGGTGTTACATTTGTGAAAATCGTTGGTGCATAGTAATTGCCGCTATCTAAACCATTTTCAGTGACGATCTTACCGCCTGCTAATAGGATTGCCCCTTCTTCTTGGCCAATCTTGACATATTCATCGATTCTTTCTAAAGCTTCTCTATTGATAACAGGTCCAACTTTAACTGTTTCATCAAGTCCATCGCCCATCTTTAATTCATGAATACGGCTTATTAGCTTTTCTTCTAATGCTTTCTTTACATCTTGATGTACAATTACACGGCTTGTTGCTGTACATCTTTGGCCTGCTGTACCAAATGCACCCCAAAGAATACCTTCTACAGCAAGGTCTAAATCAGCATCTTCTAAAACGGTAATGGCATTTTTTCCACCCATTTCAAGTGATGTCCTCTTTAACAATTCCCCAGCACGGCCATTGATTGCTTTTCCTACTTCGTTTGAACCGGTAAACGAGATAATATCGATATCTGGATGCTCAACCAGTGCATTGCCGACTTTGCTTCCTGAACCATTTACTAAATTGATAAGGCCTTTTGGTAAACCGGCTTCTTCATAGATCTTCACAAACTCTTGCGCTGTCATCGGCGTTTCTGTCGCTGGTTTCCAAACCACTGCATTGCCAGCTACTAGCGCAGGTAGCGATTTCCAAGAAGCAATCGCGATTGGGAAATTCCACGGTGTTATAATGCCAACAACGCCTACAGGTACTCTTACACTCATCGCAAATTTGTTGCGAAGTTCTGATGGGATTGTATCACCAAAGAGTCGGCGCCCTTCTCCGGCCATGTAATAAGCCATATCAATCGCTTCTTGTACTTCTCCTCTTCCTTCATCAATCACTTTTCCCATTTCACTCGTTAAAACTTGTGCAATCTCTTCTTTTCTTTCTTTTAATAGATAAGCCACTTTATATAAAATATCTGCTCGTTCAGGAGCAGGAACTAATCTCCATAACTTTTGTGCTTCTTTTGCAGCTTGTACCGCTAGTTGGACATCTTCATCAGTAGATTGTGTTACTTCCGCTAAAACTTTTCCGTTTGCAGGATTCATAACTGGTACAAACTTTCCTGTCGAACCTTCCAACCACTCACCATTAATATAATTTAAAACTTTTGACATCTGGAACCCTCCGATAACTTTAGTTTTATAAACTACCATTTAGTTGACTTCGTTTTGTATTTTTTACTTGTCCATTATTAATGAGCTTTATAAAACTAGGATATTTTTATTTTTGAAGGATATGCATGATTTCTAGTAATTTATGGTGATGTATTTTAAATTGGTAGTAATTATTTTGTTACCGTATGTCCTATTAAGGAATTTAACGATGGTTTAAATTGAATGAAAGTGGTGGGATTTTTTATAATTAAGTTTGTTTATGACTACTGTGATCTTTTTATCACAACCGGGGCTTTGTTTATCACAACTCAGGTCTCTTTTATCACAACTCAGGTCTCCTTTATCACAACTCAGGCTCTCTTTATCACAACTCAGTTCCTTTATCACAACTCAGGCTCTCTTTATCACAACTCGGGTCTCCTTTATCACAACTCGGGTCTCCTTTATCACAACTCAGGCTCTCTTTATCACAACTCGGGTCTCCTTATCACAACTCAGGCTCTCTTTATCACAACTCGGGTCTCCTTTATCACAACTCAGGTCTCCTTTATCAACTCGTACCTTCTTGGAGATTTTAGGCTGCTTTGCTTCTCATTTTATAAAGATTTATTCAATCAAATTTAAAAAAATCCAATATACTGAGACAATATTATGAGATTTTATGATAAAATTACATTTGAATTGAATAAAAAAACTTACTAAATGTAGGAGAGGTACTAGAACAACCCTCTATAAAAAACTAGGGATAAACTATATCTTTAGGATATAGTTTTTTATTTTGCTAGCATCCTCCTTATTTTTAGCATTCAGGGAGGTGTTGTGAGATATGGGTTTATTTTATTTTGAAAAGTTCATTACATAATGTGTGTAATTTCATCGATGGTTTAAATTCATAATTTCAGAGGAGACTTTTCAATGAGAATATTTTTATATCTTTGTGCAATTGTGTTAGCAAATGTGATAACTGCAAATTTTACGCCTTTGCAACTTGGCGTGTTCATCATACCTTATGGATCCTTTCTAATAGGAGCTACGTTTATACTGCGTGATCTTGTTCAAAACAAATATGGTAAGAAAAAGACCTACCTTTTTATCGGCTTAGCATTAATACTTTCAGCAATATCTAGCTATCTTCTAGGGGATACACTTTGGATTGTATTTGCAAGTGCGGTAAGCTTTGCTGTTTCTGAAACAACGGATACTGAAATCTATTCAAGATTAAAAGCTTCAATTAGTATGAGAATTATGTATAGTGGCATTTTCGGGGGTATTTTAGATTCTTCCATATTCGTCATTATTGGTTTATCCCCTCTTGGTGCTGGAATGGTGCCTTGGAATGCGGTTTGGATGGCTATTTTAGGTCAAGTAATTATTAAAATTAGCATGCAAATTATTGGCGTAATGGCTTTACATTTTACTCGTTTTACTAAAACAGAATTTGCTAGTTAAATTGGAGGGTGAAATCAATGTTAAAAGATGAAAAAGCAATTGTCGTTTTTAGTGGTGGTCAAGACAGTACTACTTGCTTGTTTTGGGCATTACAAACGTTTAAAGAAGTTGAGGCTGTTACATTTAATTACAACCAACGCCATGTAGCAGAAATTGACTGTGCAAAAGAAATAGCAGAAGAACTTGGTGTAAAACATCATATTTTAGATATGTCTTTACTAAATCAGTTAGCACCAAATGCACTTACTCGAGATGATATAGAGGTTAAAGCTGGGGAAGACGGTGCATTACCTTCAACTTTTGTGCCTGGACGCAACTTATTATTTTTATCATTTGCAGGGGTTTTGGCGAACCAAGTTGGAGCAAAACATATTATTACAGGGGTATGTGAAACAGATTTTAGCGGTTATCCAGATTGCCGGGATGATTTTGTGAAATCATTAAACGTAACTTTAAACCTTGCAATGGATGAACAGCTTGTTATTCATACGCCTTTGATGTGGTTAGATAAGGCAGAGACATGGAAAATGGCAGATGATATGGGGAAATTGGAATATGTTCGGACGAAAACGTTAACTTGCTATAATGGCATTAAAGGTGATGGCTGCGGAACATGTCCAGCTTGCCATTTACGTTTGAAAGGTTATGATCAATATTTAAAAATGAAATAATAGAACAATGCTGTCCTGAAAGGTTTAAACCTACGATGGACAGCTTTTTTACTTTATCTAGTCTCAAATATATCTAATTGCTAATATTAACATTACAAGACATATGATAGAAAGAATGATAGATGTTAGATATTGTTTTGAATTCTTAATATATTTCCATTCCATAAATATTTGGAAACCAGCCAAAATGATGAAATATCCTAGCCACCACCACTTGGTATCCAGAAAACTAAAATTGAATACATTACTTAAAATTAGTAAAAATATAATACTTACAAGAATAATTTTTCTTCCCCTTCTATCAACTTCTCTCCCAGGGGTATCTGCAATTTTCGTTTTTTCTACACCTAATAATTTATTAAAAACTACTTCTAATCCAAGCGTTAATAAAATTATAATTAAAACTATCGCTAAAAATTTCACTTTATTTCACAAACCTTTGCTTAGAATTTATATATTTGCAAATAAATTAGGAGCTTACCTTATATTTAGGTAGCCCCTAATGTCTAGTGAAACACAATTGTTTTATTTCCTTCTACAATAATTCGATTTTCCAAATGCCATTTCACCGCTTTTACTAAGACGCGGCGTTCAATTTTGGCTCCGATTTTTTTCAACTGTGCTGCATTATCTCTGTGATCTACACGTTCAACGTCTTGCTCAATTATTGGTCCTTCGTCTAAATCATTTGTGACATAATGAGAAGTTGCACCAATCAATTTCACTCCTCTTGCAAATGCGCGTTCATAAGGACCAGCCCCTATAAATGCAGGTAAAAACGAATGATGAATATTAATGATTCTATTTTTAAAATGATTAACAAAATCAGGTGTTAAAATTTGCATATATCGAGCTAAAATTAGAACATCCACTTTATATTTTTCCATTAAACGAATTTGCTCTTCTTCTACTTGTTTACGAATATCCTTATTAGCAGGTATATAGAAGAATGGAATACCCAATGCTTCAACCATTGGTCTTGCTGTTTCGTGGTTGCTGATTACAAGTGCAATATCTGTATCTAAGTCGCCATTTTGCCATTCCCACAGCAATTCTAACAAACAGTGCGTTTCTTTTGAAACAAAGATTGCAGAACGTTGGCGAATATTTAGATAATAAAAATGATAATCCATCTGATAATTTTTTGCGATTCCCTTAAATTCCAATTCCATATCAGCTGCTTTTTCTTGTAAATAATCACAATGATATTCAATTCGTATAAAGAAAGTTCCATTCACTGGATCCGTTGAAAACTGACTAGATTCAATTATATTTGCATTGTGACTGTGTAGAAAAGAAGACAATACAGAAACAATCCCAGGTTTATCCGGGCATTTCACTAACAAACGTGCACGATTTTCTAAACCATTACTTAAATTCCCCATCTATGTACATCTCCTACTTTTTGTATATTTTAAATTATCAAACAATTAAAAACAATATTCAAGTCTTTTCTTTTTAATTGATTAATTTGTTAAAAAAATAAAAATCCCATCTAAAGATACATTCTATAGCAATTTACTATGTTATTTCTGAATAAAATACATTACAAAAAATATAATTATTTTATAGAGGAAATATTGATACGGGGTGTTATGCAAATCAATAGACTGTATTTTTTCACTTGCACGAAATAAAAAACATTTGGATATACTGTATAACACATATTTATCTTATTTAAGGAAAGAAGCGGTGAAAAATGGGGACCTCATTTCGTTACGATCCTTTTCAAAATCTGCAAGAAAAAAATATGACGTTTGAAGATGTTTTTCAACATATTATTCAATTTATGAATCAAAATCCAAGAGGCCATTATCGGCTAATTGTAGGCACTGATTCGCAAGTTCATAAATCTCATACTGTGTTTATAACAGGTATCGTAATTTTAGAAGAAGGGCACGGGGTATGGGCATGTATTAGAAGAGTGATTGTACCACGTAAAATGCTACATTTACATGAAAGAATTTCGTTAGAATTGTCATTTACTGAAGAAATTGTTGCACTTTTCACAGAGGAGAAAAAGAAACAGCTTATTGACATTGTACTCCCATATTTATATGAAGGTTCAACATTTACGATGGAGGGACATATTGATATTGGAGCTGGAAAACGAAATAAGACACGAGAATTTGTAAATGAAATGGTAGCCAGAATAGAGTCCATCGGCGTAGAGCCAAAGATTAAACCAGAAGCTTTCGTTGCCTCCTGTTATGCTAATCGATTTACAAGGTAGCACGTATATATGCCTTAAAAAGAAATATCCATTCAGCAGAACTTCACTGAATGGATTTTCGCATTTATAAAACTTTACCTAAAAATGACTTAGTACGTTCGTTTTGAGTATTACCGAACACTTCTTCAGGATGACCTTCTTCTACAATATATCCACCATCCATGAAAATAACCCGATCAGCTACTTCACGAGCAAATCCCATTTCATGTGTTACGATCACCATTGTCATTCCTTCTTCAGCTAATTGTTTCATAACATCCAAAACTTCTTTCACCATCTCTGGATCTAGCGCAGATGTTGGTTCATCAAATAGCATAACTTTCGGTTTCATGGCAAGGGCACGTGCAATAGCCACACGCTGTTGTTGGCCACCAGAAAGTTGCTCTGGATAATTGTCTGCCTTTGCTTGAAGTCCTACTTTTTCTAATAACTCTAATGCTAATTTCTCCGCATCTTTTTTTGCCATTTTACGAACTTGTATCGGCGCCATTGTAATGTTATCGATAACAGTCATATGTGGGAATAGATTAAACTGTTGAAAAACCATCCCTACTTCTGTACGTATTTCATTGATATCTGTTTTTGGATCATTTACCTTTACATCACCAATAAAAACTTCACCATCTGAAACTTCTTCAAGTAAATTTAAACATCTTAAAAACGTACTTTTCCCTGAACCAGAAGGTCCGATGACACAAACTACTTCTTTCTCTTTTATGTCGTAATCGATACCTTTTAAAACTTCCAGGTTACCATAATTTTTGTGTAAATTTTTAATCTTGATCATGCCGCAACCCGCCCTTCATCTTTGCTTTGCGAATGACCTTTTTTACCATTATTTTTCTTTCTAGGATTGAAGTTATTGCTAAATCTTTTTTCAATAAAAGCAATAATTTTCGTCAAGACAAAAGTTAGGATTAGATATAAAACTGCAGCAGCTATATATGGCTCCCAAATTCGGAAAGAAGCTCCTGCCACAACTTTACTTGCATATAAAATATCATTAGCTGCAATCACAGTTACAAGTGATGAGTCTTTTAAAAGTGCGATTAGCTCGTTTCCTAATGGCGGTATCATTCGACGAAATGCTTGGGGCAAAATCACTTTGATCATTGCCTTATTTTTCGTTAAACCAAGAGAACGAGCTGCCTCCATTTGTCCTTTATCAATTGACTCTATACCTGCACGCATAATTTCTGCAATATATGCCCCACTATTTAATATAAGTGTAATAATTCCCGATACCATAAAGCCATAAGACTGACCAAAAATAGAAGGAATCAGAGCTAAATGGATGATTAAAATTTGAACAAGCATCGGTGTGCCGCGAAATAAATCTACATATAATTTCGCTGGCCAATAAATCCACTTTCTTTTTGACGTTTTACCAAGACCTAATAAGATTCCCAGTATAAGACCACCTAAATAACCACAAATGGTTAAAGAAATGGTTACCCAGATACCATGTAAAAATATCTCACGATAATTCCAGATAATATCCCAGCGCATATCAAAGAAGTTCATCTGGATACCTCCAATTATTTAAGTTCTTGGCCTGTAATTTCAGCTAGTTTACCATTTTCTTTTATTTTCTTAAGACCATTATTTAATAGATCTAGTACTTCTTTATTACCCTTTTTCACCATAAATCCATAATATTCTTTTTCAAAAGCATCGTCCTCGATTGTTTTCAATTTTGCATTTGGATTATTTTTCAAATATTCGTGTATAACGGCATTATCACCAATTGCAGCATCGACTGATCCATTAATAACTTCTTGGTATGCAAGTGGTTGATTTTCGTAAGCTTTGATTTTAGAACTTGATTTTCCTAATATTTTTTTTGCGGCTATATGCCCTGTTGTGTTAATTTGAACGGCAATTTTTTTATCTTTTAAATTCTCAATAGATTTTATTTTTGAGTCTTTTTTAACAACAATTAATTGAGTTGCTTCGAAATAAGGATCTGTAAAATCATATGATTCTTTACGTTCTTTTGTAATTGTAATACCTGATGCACCTAAATCGATTTCACCATTTGTTACTTGTTGGAAAACTGGTTCCCAACCAATATTTTTAACCTCAAAATTTTTGCCTGTTTCATCACCAATAGCATTTAAAATATCTACATCAATACCTACAACTTTACCATTATCATCCAACAATTCGAATGGTGCAAATGTAGCTTCTGTTCCTGCTACTAGTTTATCTTTTGCTCCTGATCCATCACCTGAACTTGATTCTTTTGGATCTGAACCACATGCTGCTAATAGCATTGATACTGCAAGCGCTGATATGAACATTGATAATAATTTTTTTCTCTTTTTCATTAAATAACCCCCTAGATGTTAATATTTTTTTGAAATATCCCCAATATTAAATAACTATTTCTAGTTAAATTTTATTATATAAAATTAAGAATATTAAAACAATATTAATTTTTCATATTATAGAATAAATATACTATGTTATTTATAAAAATACAATATTAATTTTAGATTTTTTTAAATTTGATGTATTCGTAGTTGACCTGGTTGTGTAATTTCATGGAGATCTCACAAATGGGATAACTAATGTTTGAATTCTTATACTAAAAATTCTTTTGTTATTGAGTTTCTTCTATATTAATGCTTTAATATTCTCGCTGAATTTTAACGTATTTATGTTATATAGAAGAAATCCATTTTCCCCTTTTATTTTTATTATTATTGGGCAATATAAAGTGAACCTTATTTAAGAGAGTTCATTTTAACCAAAAATTTTATCAAGAGATATTTAAATCTTACATGAAGGAGTGAACATCATATGAAAAGAAATAATATACTAAGTGCCTTTTTACTAACTTGTGCTCTTACATTTAGCATGATGTTTAGTACTACAACCGCTCAACAAGATGTATTTGCATCCGAAAAAAATTCAAAGCTCGATGCAGTTACTCAGCAAAAAGTGAAGACTGTTCTAAACAAGTTGGATGAGGATTTAACGAAATTAGGGGTTACGGTACCAAAAAAGCCACATTGTAAAACGTTCGAGAAATTGGATGACGAAACAAAAGTAAAAGTTAAAGAAATTATGAAACAAATGAAGGATGGGAAGATTACAAAAGAAGAAGGATTAGCTCAACTAAAGAAATTGGGCATCATTTTACCGAAACACCATCCAAAGAGTGATCAATTCTCAAAATTGGATGACAACACCAAAGCTAAAGTCAAAGAAATTTTCCAGAAAGTAAAGAACGGAACTATTTCCAAAGAGGAAGCTGATCGACAATTAAAAGCTTTAGGCATTACTTTGCCGAAGAACCATCCTAGTGAAAAAATCAAAAAACTAGATGATGCCACAAAAGCAAAAGCGCGGAATCTCATCGAAAATGCAAAAGTTGAAATCAATAAATTAGGGGCTGATTTCCCTTCACGAAAATACAATTTCATATTAAGATAATTTATTTAACCCATGTGAGCCTGAACTCATATGGGTATTTTTGAAGCGTTTACGATTCACTACTTTTTCTCGTTAAAACGTATTATTTCTATAAAAATCGCCAAAGTTATACTTTTATCCTATAAAATTTCATTTAGAGAAACAATTATATATTACTATCTTTTGTCTAATAAGGAAGAATATTAGGTTTAATTTTACCATTTAATAAATAATATACACCATATTAACAATTTTAATGCTATATTCTAGGAGAGATTCGGTCTCAAAATTCACAAAAGAATGGGTGGTATGTTTGAAATTTAATGGGAAATTTCAAGGTTTTAAGGTCTTATCTAGTGCACTTGCAATTAGTTTGTTAGCCTCATCCTTTATGACTTTTGATGCGGAGGCAGCTAAATCTTCCAAACAAAAAGTCCAATCGAAAGTAAATCTACGCATTATGGAAACAACAGATGTACACACGAACCTACTTGACTTTGACTACTACAAAAATAGTGATGCTCCTAAATTAGGATTAGCTAAAACAGCTACACTTGTAAAAAAGGCAAGATCACAAGTTAAAAACTCCGTGTTAGTAGATAACGGAGATCTCATTCAAGGAACACCACTTGGCACTTATAAAGCAAAAATTAAACCTTTAAAGGATAAAGAAGTGCATCCAGCTATAAAAGCTATGAATATTATGGATTATGATATTGCAACATTTGGAAATCATGAATTCAACTATGGTTTAAAATATCTTGATGAAGTATATGATGATGCTGATTTTCCAGTTGTAAACGCAAATGTATATGTGGATGACCACGACAAAAATCCAAAGAATGATAAAAATAAATACACACCTTATAAAATTATCAAGAAGAAAGTAAAAGATGAATCAGGTAAAACAAATGTCATTAAAATTGGCTACATAGGTTTTGTTCCTCCACAAATCAACGAATGGGATAAAGCAAATCTTGATGGCAAAGTAATCACAAAAGACATTATTGAAACAGCGAAAAAATATGTACCTACTATGAGAAAAAAAGGTGCTGATATCGTAATTGCTCTTGCCCACTCCGGATTCAATGGTTCAAAAGTAAATACTGAAGACACTGTATACTCTTTAACTAAAGTGCCTGGAATCGATGCAATTACTTTCTCACATACGCATAAAGTATTTCCTGCAAAAGACATTGCCAGTCTAGATGCTTTGTTCAAAGATGCAAATGGCCAACCTCTTCCTGGTGTTGACAACAAAAAAGGTACGATTAACGGTGTCCCTGCTGTGCAAGCTGGATATGGCGGTGGTTCATTAGGTATTATTGATCTTTCCTTAAAGAAAGTGAACGGTAAATGGTCTGTTTCTACTTCTCAATCTTCCACAAGAGAGATTGATACTGTAAAACCTGATGCCAAGATCGTAAAAGCTGTAAAATCTACTCATGAAAAAACAATAAATTATGTGAATACGCCAATCGGTAAAACGACTGATGATATTTACAGCTACTTTGCCCTTGTTCAAGATGATCCTTCAATTCAAGTTGTAACAAATGCACAAAAATGGTATGTCGAAAAGTATATAAAACTGAACAAGCCTGAACTGAAAGAATTACCTATATTATCAGTAGGTGCACCATTTAAAGCTGGTCGTAACGGTGTAGATGAGTACACTGAGATCAAAAAAGGTGATTTAACGATCCGTAGTGCTGGTGATCTATATCTCTATGACAACACTTTAAAAGCTGTGAAAATTAAAGGTTCTGTCGTAAAAGAGTGGATTGAAATGTCTGCAGGTCAATTTAATACAATTGATCCAAATAAAACAGATAAACAAGAGTTACTTAATCCAGATTTCCGAGTATATAACTTTGATGTTATTGACGGCATTGAATACCAAATTGATGTGACAAAACCAGCTAAATACTCAACGACTGGAGCATTAGAAAATCCAAATTCAAGTCGTGTTATTAATCTAAAATATAACGGAAAACCAATCGATCCAAATCAGGAATTTGTAGTTGTTACAAATAATTATCGTGCTGGTGGTGGTGGTAACTTCCCAGGACTTAAAGGCAGTGAGTTAGTTGTAGATTCTGCAGATGAAAACCGCCAAATTTTGATGGATTACATTTCAGAACAAAACGAAATTACACCAACAGCTGATCAAAACTGGTCCCTTGCTCCAATCAATGCCGATGTCAATGTAACGTTCACAACTTCTCCAAAAGCTGAACAATATATTAAAAACGGAAGCCCATTCTATTACACAGGTAAAACAGATTCAAAAGGCTTCGGAATTTTTAATATAAATTTAAAAAATAAAGATAATAGTAGTGACCCAGTTAAAGTTCAACTATTGGGTGTAAATGATTTACATGGTCAACTTGATACAATTACTAAGCTTGGAAATTTAAATACAGGAAGTATGGAATATACTACTGCAGCATTAAGAAAAGAAGAAGCTACTAATCCAAATACACTTATCTTACATTCTGGAGACATGATTGGTGGTAGCCCATTAATTTCGGCACTTTTCCAAGATGAACCAACAATTGAAGTATTAGAATCAATTGGCTTTGACGCAGGAACATTTGGTAATCATGAGTTTGATGAAGGAATTGATGAACTAAAACGAATGATCAAAGGTGGCGACCATCCAAACGGTACACCTGGTTATGACGGGATGAATTTTCCACAAGTTGCTGCAAATGCATATGACACTCGTGACGGAAAACTAATCACAGATCCTTATACAATTCTTACTTCTGGTGGTCAAAAAATTGGTGTTATTGGTGTAGTTACACAAGAAACGCCTTCTATGATTGTCCAAAAAGGAAATGAAACGCTGAAATTCACAGATGAAGTAGAAGCGATTAATAAATACACGGAAGAATTGAAGAAAAAAGGAATCAAATCAATCGTAATTCTTGCACACAATCCTGCTTCACAAACAGGCTATACAGATGCATTTGATGCAAGTAAGATTGCAGAACAAATTGATGATGAGGTAGATGTTATTTTCTCAGCACATAATCATGTTAAAGTAAATCGTGTAGTAGATAACAAATTAATCGTCCAAGCATACTCATACGGCTCTGCTTTCTCTGATGTAGAGGTCGAAATTGATCCAAAGACAGGCGATATTATTAACAAATCTGCGGAGATTAAAACAGTATACCAAAACGACTACACACCAGATCCACAAGTATCCGCGATTATGAAAAAGTACGCGGATAAAGCTGAACCGATTAAAGCACAGGAAGTTGGTGCTTCAACAACATTCCTTGAAAAAGGATATCCAACTGTTACAAGGAAAAACAGTGATATAGCTTTAGGAAATTTAATCGCTGATGGTATGAAAAATGCTATGAATGCAGATTTTGCCTTAATGAATGGCGGTGGAGTGCGCGCTCCATTAAATGCTGGTAAAGTTACTTTCGGCGACTTATTTGCCATTCAACCATTTGGCAATGTTCTTAATAAAGTTAAACTCAGTGGCGCGGACTTACGCGTTATACTAGATGAACAAATTACTGCAAGAGGTCTTGATTATCATGTTTCTGGCTTCAAATACACTTACACGTATGACGATACAACAAAAGCCGGAAAAGTAGTCGATATTATTTTGCCAGACGGCAGTAAAATTGACCCAACAAAAGAATACACAGTTGTCGTAAACAACTATATGTATGGTAATATCGATACTAGTTTTGGTGCACTTTCTAAAGACATGGAAGTTGGACCAACTGACTTAGATGCAACAGTTGAATTTGTAAAAACATTATCTTCTCCATTCGAGTATAAAGTGGAAGGAAGAATTCAACGAGTAAATTAATATTTTAGATTAAGAGATTTAAAGGCCGAGGCTGTTCCATTACGGGATAGCCTTTTTTGCAACAATATGTATTTCAATGCGTCTTTCAATCCTGTTGAATTAGAAAAGCTGCCTTGTTCTATACAAAGGCAGCTTTCAGGCATTCAATGCTAATCACGAGATGAAATTTTATATTTCCATCCCTACTTCTTCAAAGGTTGGCATGTTTTTCATCATGCTGCATGCTGCATCGATGATTGGAAAAGCTAATGCTGCTCCAGAACCTTCACCTAGACACATATCCATTTTGAGCATTGGTTCTTTGCCTAGTAGTTCACTAGCTTTTTTACCACCTGGCTCATCTGTTGCGTGAGATGTGATGAGATAATCCTTCACTTTCGGTTCAATCGTTGTGGCGATAAGTGCGGAAGCTGTTGAAATATAGCCATCAACGACTACTGGTACTCGATTGGCAGCTGCTGCAAGCATAACCCCTGCCATACCACCAATTTCTAATCCTCCAACTTTTGCTAGTATATCGATTGCATCAGTTGAATCTGGTTGATTTGTTGCAATGGCATTTCGAATCACTTCTATTTTACGGGCTAAACCGCCATGTCCGAGACCTGCCCCTCTACCTGTAATTTCTTTTGGATCACAACCCGCCAATACCGATAATATAGCAGTACTTGGTGTTGTATTACTAATACCCATTTCACCTGTTCCTAACAAATTCACCCCATTTTGAATTTCTGCATTGGCAATTTCAATCCCTACTTCTAATGATTGAATGGCTTCTTCTTTTGTCATAGCTGGCCCTTTTGTAAAATTGGCAGTACCTCTTCTAATTTTACGATTAATCACGCCAGCATCAGTCGGAATATCCACTTTTACACCAACGTCAACAGTGACAATTTTTGCGTTTGAAACTTTTGCAATAGTCCCTACCCCTGTGATTCCTTTTGCAATATTAAGAGTTTGCGCAAATGTTACTTCTTGTGGATTACTTGTAACGCCTTCTTCGTAAACACCGTGATCTGCAGCCATTACAATAATCGCTTTTTGATCAATCGCTGGGAAAAGTTCTCCTGTAATCCCTGATAATTGTATAGCTAGACTTTCTAATTTGCCAAGACTATTAGGTGGTTTAATCAAATTATCCACTCTTTGTCTTGCCTTTGCCATCATTTCTCCATCAAGGTCTTTAATTTTCCCAACAGTTTGTTTTAGTAAGTTCATTTTTCATCTCTCCCGAATAAAATTAAAAGCCTGCAGTTTATTTGTATTACAAATAAACCGCAGACTTTTCCATCATCTGTGTCAACAAGTATCAAGGCAGGTCTCCTGGCTCAGGGTCTACATTTGAATAGGCCTTCCCAGACATTGTCCAGTGGCATTTTCGTTCAAACTTTCCTCTACAGTGGTGGGTCCGCTGAAGATTTTCACTTCATTCCCTATTCTCCTTTTGTAAAAGGCACCTTGTACTTTTATTGAATTTTCTATCATTATGATACTCGTAGAATGTTTGTAAATCAATATTTTTTAGAAAATATTATGTTATCCGAGTTATAATTTATTAGTTTTTTTCACAAGGCTTGAAATATATTATGTCTGCAACTTTTATAGCTCTTCCACTAACTGATTTGTTGAGATGGTCGTTGAACATCTTTCGGCTGCATATCGAATTGCCATTTGGTGATCTTCTCTTGTGAAATCTGCAACAGCATCTTTTACAAAGAATGGTTTTATATCATACATAAAAGCATCTGCTGCTGTTAGTAAACAGCCAATATGTGCATATACCCCACAGATAATAAGCTGATCTCTTCCCCAAGTTTTCATCAAATCTTGTAATTCACTTTTTTTGAATGCACTATAACGCCATTTAGTTAACACCATATCATTATCACTTGGAGAAAGTTGAGAAATAATAGCTGTTTGTTCTTTCTTTTCTTCAAGACCGGTGCCCCAAAAATCCGTTAGAAGTGCACGATCTTCAGCCTTTTGGTTTCCAGGTTGAGCAGTGTAAATAATCGGTATTTTTAGTGATTCACATTTTTCTTTTATTTTTTTAATATTTGCAATTAACTCAGGTATAGGTGATTGCTGTTGATCATAATAGTTAAGAAAGTATTGTTGCATATCATGTATAAGTAAAACTGCCTTGTCAGCTTGTGGTTTCCAGTGAACTTTATTTTCTATATCAGATTTCGGCATTTCATATGATTTAATCTTTGGTATTGACAATATAAACACTCCCCTATATATAGATAAATTTCTAGATTCAAACCATGACTATTAAATTTCTTCCTTTTGTATCCCCATTGCATGTAGCATCGTTTGGAATTTTGCTCCCGTTTCATTCTTTTCATCTTGTGGTACTGAGGACTCAACAATTCCAGCTCCAGCATAAACTGTGATATGTTGTTCTTTTACTTGGGCACAACGTATTGTGACTATCCATTCACCATCACCACTAGCCTCCATATATCCTACAATCCCAGTGAAAAAGCTACGATCAAATGGCTCAATATCTTGAATCAATTGAAAAGCTTCTCTTCTTGGTTCTCCACAAACCGCTGGTGTTGGATGAAGAGCACTTGCTAGAGTTAATGAAGAAATTTGTGGATTTAAAAGTTCTCCAGAAATGACTGTTGATAGGTGAATCATTGAATCCGTATATAAAATGGAAGGATGATTTGGTACTTCTATTGTTTTAAAGAAAGGTTTTAATTCTCTACATACCATATCAACTACTACTTTATGTTCATGCAAATCTTTCTCTGAATTTAATAAGCTCTCAGCTAATTTTTGATCTTGTTCTTTGTTATGTGTTCTTTTTCTAGATCCCGCTAGAGGATTAGCGATTACGGTATTGCCACTTTTGCGTATTAGAAGCTCTGGACTAGCCCCTACAAGTGTAGCTACCTCTTTATCCCCCGTATTTATAGCAAAGGTGTATCCTTTTGTATTGCTTTTCGCTAAAGACTCAATCAATAAAGGTACACTTACTTTTCCTTCAGATGAAATGTCTAATGTTCTAGCGAGTACCACTTTTTTAAGGGTTGTTTCATGAATATGTTGAACTGATTGTTGGACCATTTTTTCAAAAGTTTTGCCGGAAGGTACTTGTTCAATTCTTTTTGCACCTTTCATACATGGCGAAACAGTCAACTCCTTATTTAACGATTTGCTATCAAATATTAACGTTTCTTTCGGCACTATTAAAGCTGGTTGTCTTGTCGTATCAAAAGGTATAGCACCAATAACTACCGGCTTTTCCTCTCCATTTTCAACAATGGTGGACAGCGCATTTTGAATAGCTGATTCCAAATCATTAAAAGTACAAGGCTCATCTACTTTAATCTTCTTCTTACATCCTCTACCCAAAATTGTTTTAATCGGTGTCTTTAAAAAGCTATCTCCTTCTTGATAGGATCTAATAAGTTCTGATAATTCCTTCTTTTCTTTGGTCACTTTCATATACCGCTCCTCCTTATGCATTGGCCCCTAATGTAGCTCCACCATCAACGACAATGTTGCTCATAGTAATATGATTTGAATACTCAGATATTAGAAACAAAATAACCCCAACGATATCAGAAGGCTTGGCTATTTTTCTTAAAGGAATTCCTACTTTATAATTTTCAAGATTTCCTTCAATTACTTTTTGTTCACTTGACTCATCCGTCCAAAGAGAAGTCTGCATGTCTGTATAAGTTGAACCAGGTGATACGATATTGCAGCGAATATTATAAGGTGCCAATTCTAAGCCTAAACTCTTCATATACATGATAGTCGCTGCCTTTGAAGCACCATAAGCTCCTATTCCAAGTCGAGGCACCGAAGCAGCATTTGATCCAACAGTAACAATGACACCTTCCTTGCGCTCCTTCATCATACGACTTACTGCCTGTGTCACATTGAATACGCCTTTTACATTAATATCAAACATATCGTCCCATTCCTGTTCCTCAAGATCACAGAGATTCCCTTCATGAAGAACACCCGCAACATGGATTAAAGCTTGAATCGCTCCTATTTCATTTTCCACTTGTTGAACGATGCTTTGAACTTTTTTTCTATCACGGATGTCTATATGATATGTGTGAATTTTCTTGCCTTTTTCTAACATTTTATTTTTACTTTGTTCCAATGCATTTTTGTTATAATCTAGAACTACTATGTCTTCAAAAAATTCCGAAACCTGTTCAACAACTTCTCCACCAATTCCTTTTGCTCCTCCGACAACTAACACAACTTTTCGCAAGATTAACACCCATTTCTATTGATTTAATAATACTGTTATTTCGAAATTGATATTTCTGTTGGTAACGAAACATATTCTTTCGTCTTTTTTAATGGCATACATGCATAAGCTACAAACGCTAAAAACGCAGGGATTGAAAAAACGATAAAACTCCAGTAGCTTTGTCCTTCAGACGATAGTAGTAATCCTCCAATAGTTGGACCAACTATCGCACCTAATCGGCCTACCCCAAGCGCTGTTCCTAATGCTGTAGATTTCATATTGGGGGGGAAATAAGTTGAGATACAAGCATTATTAAGATTTTGTGCTCCAATCGAAGCAGCACCGCAACAACTGATTAAGAGGTACAAGACTAGATTGTTCGGATTAAACGCAAGGCATATTAAGCTGATTCCTCCCACTAGATAAAACAGCATTAATACTCTTTTTGAACCTATTTTATCTGCAATAACACCTCCAATAATTGATCCTATAATGGCACCGATATTTAGGCAAAGTAAAAAACTTAAACTGGACGATAATTTAAATCCTGAAGCAACCATGATCTGTGGTAACCAAGTCGTCAATCCATATACTAATAGAAGTCCCATAAAACAAATGATCCAAAAGAGTATCGTTACCCTTGTTCTTTTCTCTTGAAATAATCTCTTAATCGGTACACCTGTCGTTTCCATTTCTGTGATTAGTACAGACTGATCATTCAACTTATAGGAAGGGTTTAAAACGCTTAATAATGTCTTTGCTTTTTCTTGTTCTCCCTTATTGACCATATAATATAAAGATTCCGGTAGCGACTTTACTATAAAAGGTAATGCTATCATTGGAAGTGCTCCAATATAAAATAAGGATTGCCAACCGTATATTGGCATTAGTTTCATGCCTAATAGCGAAACCAAAATACCACCAATTGAATAGCCGCTAAACATAATTCCAATCATTACATTTCTTATCTTTTTAGGTGAATATTCAGATGTTAACGTAACAAGTAGGGGTGGAATGCCTCCTAACCCTATCCCTGCTAAAAATCTAAAAACTGCAAATTGTGTAATATTCGTAGCAAATCCATTGAAGCATGTAAATATACCGAAAATAGCAATACATGAGACTATTACATTTTTTCTCCCTATTTTATCTGCTACAACACCACAAATAAGAGATCCTATTAAACTACCGATTAATGTTAAACTTCCAACAAAGCCTAGAACGGTTGTAGAAACTCCCCATTCAGCGTGTAAAGTTGGAATGATCGCACCTAATACAGCTAAATCATAACCATCAAATAATATCAGAACGATACACCATGCTAGTACCGTAAAATGAATTTTACCAAATTTACTATTATCTATTATTTCTGAGATGTTAACTTTCATCGGATATTTTCCTCCAAAAAAGTTTTAAGGTATTCAATAGATACGCTTTTCCCTTTTTTATATTTATGCTCATTCTTCATACATATAGACACCGTATAGTGATCGCCAACATAATGACTGATATGGTAGGGTGTAAGAATTTGTGATTGTTCTATACTTCCATTTGAAAGAATGTTAATCTCTTTAAGAGATTTCATCGCCAATCCAGTACCAATAGCTTTTACATAGCTCTCTTTCGCTGTCCAAAATCGATAAAACATTTTCAGTGGTTGATCACTTTTTCCAATCTCTTCAAATTCTTGTCTATTCAAAATAGACTCAAATTTTAAATAGTTCATGTTCTTATGCTTCTCAATGTCAATCCCGATTGGTTGTTTTGAAAAAGCAGCTACAACATAATCTCCTGAATGAGAGACATTGAAATAGAGTGAATTTTTGTTTAGGCATATTGGTTTTCCATAGTTATTTTTTGAGAATCTCAAGTCATTATTTGAGCACTGTAAATTCTTTATCAATTCGATCCTTACTAGCAAATCTGCTAGTAAGGACCGTTTTGAATCTTCTATAAACCTATACTGATCGAGGCGAAATTGTTTTTCTTTCGATACATACTTCAAAAAAGATTGATATTGTTCATCTTTTAGCTCGTTAATATTGAAATATATCCAATTCATATTCGTTCTAAATCAATTGTTCTTTCAAAGATTTTGGTCTTAAATCCGTCCAATTATCGCCAATGTATTGTTGACAATCCTTCTTTTGAGCAGGACCAAATACTAACTTCCATCCATTAGGAATGGCCAAAAATACTGGCCACATTGAGTATTGATCTTCTTCATTTTTTAAAACGATAAATTGTGCGTCTTCGTGATCAAATGGATTGTTCATGATAAACTCTCCCTTTCAATAATTTTTGTAATTCTTTTCCTATTACTTTTAAAGGTTCTGGTTGACACATGTCTTTATGACGACAATTGACAGGATACACCGAAATTGTTCCAACATATGGTTGCCAATCTGATATATCAATAGCTTCAAACCACTCTGGTACTATTGTAGATTGGAACAAATGCATTTCACATGTCGTTCTTCTTGGACTGTGTTTCTTTAGTAATGCGATTGAATTTTGGTAAGTAGTCATTAATCGCTTCATCGTCTCTTCAGATAAACTGGCTAATGCACTACCGTCTTTTTTCAATAAGCTAATGACATTTGATAAGGTTAATTCTCCTTCAACCAATTCCGGATCATAACCGCCTAAAGCTAATAAAGCAACAAGTGATTCCTCAGAAATATTACTTGGTTGATCTTTTCTTTCTTTATGATGTGGATAAGCGTCTAGTATAGCTAGTAAACCAACTTCTTCTCCTGCACTTTCCAGTTGGACCGCCATTTCATGTACAACATTTCCACCCAATGACCAACCCAATAAATAGTATGGAGCAGTAGGTTGAATACGCTTTATATGTTGGATATATTCTGTCGCCATTTCAGATAGAGTTGTAGGTAATTTCTCCTCTTTGGCTATGCCACTTGCTTGAATTCCGTAAATTGGTTGTTGAATATCTACATGCTGCATTAATCCTGCATAACACCAACTCAAACCGCCAGCTGGATGGACACAAAATAGTGGTTGCTTTTGAGTTGTTCCTTCTCTCAATGGCAATAGATTATTTAATGCCGAGTGTTCTTGATCATGATCAAGTCGTTGACAAAGTTTCTCAACAGTTGGGGCTTCAAATAAATGACCAATCGTTAATTCTTTTCCAAATAATTCTTTAATCCGTGACATCAGTAGAACAGCCAATAGAGAATGCCCACCTAACTCGAAGAAATGATCATCTATAGCTATTTTTTCTATATTTAATACTTCTTTAAATAACTGACACATTAGTTCTTCGTTTGGCGTTCTAGGCAACTTGTTAGATTTTGAATGATAAGAAGGCTTTGGTAAAGCCTTTTTATCTAATTTTCCATTATTCGTTAAAGGTAATGCTTCTAACTCTACAAATGCACTAGGTAACATATAGTCTGGCAAATCCTTTTGAATGGCTTTACGTATTGAATCTTCATCAAAATCCGATGCAACCACATAAGCGATTATGCGTAAATCGTCTACTTGATCTTCTCTTACAATGACAGCCACTTGGTTAACGCTTGGCTGACGTAATAGAACTTCTTCTATCTCACCTAATTCGATTCGGAAACCTCTAATTTTCACTTGATGATCGATACGGCCAATATAGTCAAGTTCTCCATCACTGGTCCAACGTGCTAAATCACCTGTACGATACAGTCTAGACCCCGCTTCTCCAAATGGATTGGCGATAAATCTCTCTGCTGTTAACGCACTTCGTCCCATGTATCCTCGCGCAAGGCCTGCACCAGCAACATACATTTCTCCAATTACACCTGGTGGAACTGGTTTGAGCCATTCATCTAATACAAATATTTTTAAGTCAGGAATTGCATTTCCAATAAGACTCTGATTATCACTATCTAATAATGTCTCCTCGACTTTTCGATAACTTACATGGACTGTCGTTTCAGTAATACCATACATATTAATAAGCTGTGGTTTATCAAATGGATGGTTTTGATACCATTTTTTTAGTCGATCAAACGATAATGCTTCTCCACCAAAAATGACATAGCGCAAAGATAATTCTCCACTTTGTTGAAGAACATTGGCATCTGCTTCGATCAATTGATAAAATGCTGAAGGTGTTTGATTTAATACAGTTACTTTTTCTTGAATAAGTAATTCTAAAAACGCCTCTGGTGCGCGACTAGTCTCAAATGGAACAACGATTAATCGGCCACCATATAAAAGTGCTCCCCAGATTTCCCAAACTGAAAAATCAAATGCATACGAATGGAAAAGTGTCCAAGCATCTGCTTCGTTAAAGTGATACCAATCATCTGTTGCATCTAATAATCGAATCACGTTTTGGTGAGGAACAATAACACCTTTTGGTACACCTGTTGAACCTGATGTATAAATGACATAAGCTGCTTGTTGAGGATGAATAGCAATTAATAAATTTGAGATAGATTGTTTACTCATATCCTTCAAAAACTCTTGGTCATGCCAAACAATTGTATGAACGCTCTTACTTTCTCTCTGATCCTCACTAATGATGAAACGAGGGTTCGTATTTTGAACGATATATCGAATACGATCTTCAGGATACATTGGGTCAATCGGTACATAAGCTGCACCAGTTTTCAATACACCGACTATTGCTACGATTAAATCAACCGATCTAGACATAATGATTGCAATATAGTCCTCTGTTCCCACGCCATTTTGTTTTAAATAGTGAGCAAATTGGTTTGCTTTTGCATTTAAGGTACAATAAGTTAATTCCTCTTTACCCAGTTTCACTGCTACATGATTTGGATACTGTTCTACCATTTCTTCAAATCGTTGAATAATAGATGAAGAACCGATAGTTGGCGTTTTAGGATCCCAATCATGTGTGATTTTTTCAAACTCACCATCTAACAAAATTGAATAATTAGAAATGGTTGTTTGAGCATTTTCAATAATCTGTTCTAGAATTGTATTGAATCGAAGTAATAATTGTTCAATAGTCTTTTGTTTAAATAAGTCTGTACGATATTCAGCCATTACTTCAATACCTTGTGCTTTGTCTTGACTATATTTTTCTCGCATATCAATAGACAGATCAAATTTAGAAGTCTTAGCAGAAATAACTTGCGCTTTTCCATTTTCTCCTTCCAAAGTAATGTTCATCTCTGGCGTATTTTGTAAAGCAAACATAACTTGGAACAACGGGTGTCTACCAGGTACACGTGTTGGATTTTGTAGTTCCACCAGTTGATCAAATGGAATATGCTCATTTTGATAAGCCTCTAGATTCATCTGACGAATACGTTGAACAAGTTCTTTAAAAGTAGGGTTTCCTGAAGTATCAAAACGTAATACAATCGTATTGATCAATAAACCAATCATATCTTGTAATTCTGCTTTCGAACGACCCGCAACAGGACTACCAATTGGTATATCTTCACCTGCGCCCAATTTTGTTAGTAATATTGCAAAGGCTGCTTGTAAAATGACGAACATACTAACTTCATGCGATTTTGCTAATTGTTGCAATTGCACATGTATATTAGGCGAAATTGTATATTCAATCGAATCCCCTTCTACAGATGATTGTTTTGGACGTTTATAATCATATGGGAGATTGAGTTCTTCTGGTAAATCCTGAAGTTGTTGTTTCCAATAATTCCGTTCTTTTTCAAGTAGACTTGAATAGCCCTTCATCGGCAAACGAAATACCTCTTCTTGCCATAACGTATAATCTGTATATTGAAAAGGATTGTTTTCAATCATTGTCTGATGATAGGCATTTTCAATTTCTTTTAAGAAAGTACTTAAAGACCAGCCATCAATACTAATATGATGAAACGTAAAAATAACAACATGATATTGATGTTCCACATTTAAAATAGTTGTAAACAAACTCGTTTCTGTCTCTAAAGAAATTGTATGTCTTGCAGCGATTAGCTTCTCTGTTTCAAGTTTATCTGAACGAATTTCTTTTGAAACATATTGTAAATTCGGATTTTTTACAATAATTTGTTTTGGTTCGCCATCTTTTGTTATATAAAGAGTTCTTAAAAGAGCATATTTGTTGATGACTTGAGTTATCGCTTCTTTTAAAACATACTCATCAATTAAAGATTGGAACGTAATGACAAGTGGTATATTGTAAACTGCACTTGGGCCTTCAAGTTGTTCAACAAACCAAAGTCTTTTTTGAGCAGCTGTTAGTGGTGCTTCTACTACATTTGTTCTCTTTACATTCGGAAGAAGATCACTATAGCTATCTAGCATTTCTGCTAATTTTTGGACAGTTGATGCTTCGAAAATGGAAGCAATTGATAAGTTCACCTTATATATTTCACGTATTTTAATAATAAGTTCTGTTGCAATTAACGAATGTCCACCAAGTGCAAAGAAGTCGTCTGTTATACCAACTTTCTCTACTCCTAAAACTTCAGAAAACATATCACAGAGCATTTTTTCACGATCAGTTGTTGGTGCAACATAATCATGTTCTACCCATTGAGGAGCCGGTAGTAATTTGCGATCTATCTTTCCATTATTAGTTAGTGGAAATTCATCTAATGGCATGATGAACATCGGAACCATGTAATTAGGTAATGTTTTAGAAAGTTGTTGTTTAACATCTTCTGTATTAATGTTCTTCCCAATCACATATGCAACTAATTGCTGTTGTTCTTTTTTATCTAGATGAATCATTACAAGAGCTTGCTCGATATGATCAAGTTCTTCCAGTTTGTTTTCGATTTCTCCCAATTCGATTCGGAACCCTCGAATTTTCGTTTGAAAATCTGCTCTACTGATATAGTCAAGCGTTCCAGAATGATTCCATGCGACTAAATCACCTGTACGATACATTCTTGAGCCTGGTTCACCAAAAGGATTAGCGATAAATCGCTCTGCTGTCAGTTGACTACGATGATGATACCCTCGTGTTACCCCTTGCCCAGCTATATATAATTCGCCAATCACACCTACTGGTACAGGTTGTAGGTATTCATCTAATACATATAACTGAGTTTGCGATAGAGGTTTACCAAGTGATGGCATATCTTCTATCATGCCATCAATTTCTTGCGTTGTTGACCAAATAGTTGTTTCAGTGGGTCCATACATATTTCTTACTAAAGCGCCACATGATTTTAAATCATTTGCCAATGAAATAGACAACGCTTCTCCACCTACTAAAATAGTCAAATTCTTCAATGCATCTGGTGAATGTTTTACCATCATCTTCCACAAAGTTGGTGTACCTTGCATCACCGTAATTGAATTCTTCGATATGGCAGTCTCTAATAATAGTGGATCGTGAATCGTATCGGATGTTGCAATCACAAGTTTCGCACCATTTATTAATGGAAAATAAAACTCTAGAATTGAAATATCAAACGAAATTGTAGTTGTTGCTAACCACGCATCATCATTCTTTAACGTTAATACAGAAGTCATTGCATCTAAGAAATTGGATAGATTATGCATCTCTACTAAAACACCTTTTGGTTTACCTGTAGAACCAGATGTATAAATCATATAGGCTGCATCATAAACAGATCTTTCTATCTCAAGATTTTCTGAAGACATGTTACACCAAGAATCTCGATTTAACATGAAAGCATTTGGAAACGGACTGTCCTCTTCCGATGTTAAAATACATGTAGGTTTAGCATCTTCACACATATATTCGATTCTTTCTTTTGGATATATGGGATCAATCGGAATATATGCTGCGCGCATTTTTAAAGTAGCGATCATTGCTATAAGCATTTCAATAGAACGATCGGCTATAATAGCAACAAAATCGCCTGCTTTTAGATTTTGTTTTCCTAACCATCTTGCACATTGGTTCGTAGCCTTCCACAACTCTTCATAAGTAAGACTTTCATCCTTATATTGTATTGCTATTTCATGTGGAGTACGTTTTACCTGTTGTTCCAATAAATCAATTACATCTTGATGGATGAACTTATTTCCATTCTTATTCCATTGTTGAGTTACACGGTTTCGTTCTGTTTCGCTCATCAGATGCAATAAAAACATAGGCTTGTCAGGATTTTCAATTACATCTTTCAATAAATACAAATAATGTTCAAAATGTTCTGCTAATGATTGTTGATCAAAGCTTCCACTATTCCCCAGTAAATCTGCCGTATAATGACCATTTTCCTCTGCAAAAATGTTTAATGAAATATCCTCTATGGGACCAATGGCAATTTTTTTCGTTGTTGCACTTGCTTCACCAAATCTAAACTCATGGTAAAATGGCATGATGTTTATTTGGGCTGAGCAAAAGCGCTCCTCTTTTGGTATTTGTAAATCTCTTCGTACTTGCTCATATCGATATTCTCCAAATGATTTTGTCTCTTGCATTTTTCTTTGGATTAAAGCAACGAAAGATTTAAAATCCATTTGTTTATCAACCGTAAAGCGCAGTGGCAACATATTCATCACTGTACAAGGTACATTCATCGAAGCATTTCCAAAACGATTCATAAAGGGAATATTTAAGACCACTTCATCTTTTTGACTATATCTTGCAATATATAAAGCCCAACTAGCAATTAGCACATCATGAAATGTCATTTTATTTGTCTTTGCAAAATGTTTTATTGTTTGCACAAACTCAGAAAGAAATCGATCATGATAACGAATAACAGGTGCAAATAATATTGGTTTTTTCTCACTTAAAGTTGCTAGATTTTCTAGGTCGCTTAAGTCAGATTTCCAAAATGTGCGAGCTTCTTTGTATCGCTCAGTAGATTGATAGTCTAATGATTCACGAATTACCTCTTCGTAGGAACCAAACGATTGTTTCGCAGTAGTTTGTTTTAAGAACGCTTTATATTTTTCTTGTACTGCACGTTCTAGTAATTGATAACTATATGCATCACTAACAATATGATGAATCATTAAAAACCAATAATGTGTCTGCTCATCTATTTTGAATAACGCTGTTCTATAAATCGGACCATGTTCTAAATCCAATGGCTTGTTAACTGATTGCTCCATCAGATTCACGACGAATTTTCCAGAATCCTTTTTCATCGAATAGTCATAATAAGGAATATCTATCTTTTCTGGAATACTCCATTCTTGATATAGCGTTCCATTTTTTGGAATGAATCGACAGTGTAAAGCGGTTGCTTCCTGAATCGTTTGAGAAACAGCTTTTTGAAGTAATTGAATATCAATTGGTCCTTTTATCTCCAAATATTCACCCGTGTTATAAGCTGCATTTTCTTCTTTCATCTGTTGTGCATACCAAATGGATTGTTGTGCTTCTGTCAGTAAAAACATTTGATCAACTCCTATTAATTTGCATGGATTTCGATTGCTTTTTTCCAACCTTCTAGAGATGGGTTTTCTGCAAACTCCATAAAATTCACGTTGATGCCTAATTCTCTAATATCTTCAACGATTGTCATCATGCGAATTGAATCCATACCGACATCAAGCAATGATTCTGTCCATTCGATTTCTTCTAAATCTTCATCCAAATACTTTTCAATTAATTTCATCAATTCTTCTTTTGTCATTTCAATATCAACCTTTCACAGAAATTTCGTTCTTTTTTTGTTTTAATATGTCTTGTATATAAACGCGAAGATCCTTTTTGCTAACTTTACCCAAATGTGTTTTTGGAAATGAATCGATCCATTCAATACGATCTGGAATTTTGTAAGAAGCTAGACCTCTTTCTCGTAGAAATGCTTTTAAATCACGTTTTTTAATATTATCATCATTCAAAATAACAAAAGCACAACTTTTCTCACCTAAATAATCATCAGGCATTGCAACAATTGCGACATCAAGTACACTTGGATGAGCTAATAGATGATTTTCAACCTCTTCTGCGGCAACTTTTTCTCCGCCACGGTTAATCTGGTCTTTATCTCTTCCTTCAACCGTCAAATAGCCTAAATCATTTATACTTACAAGATCACCTGTACGATAGAATCCATCCTTTGTAAAAGCTTTCTTGTTGTGCTCATCTGCTTTATAATACCCATGAATGGTATATGGCCCTCTTGTCAATAAATGACCCACTTCATTTCTAGGAACTTCTTGATCGTTATCATCTACTACAATCACTTCATCATAAGGAGAAAGTGGACGACCTTGCGTATGAACGACCAACTCATCTGGATCATCTAATCTTGTATAATTCACTAATCCTTCTGCCATTCCAAATACTTGTTGTAATTGACAGTTAAACGCAGGCCTAATTCTCTTAGCAATCTCAGCACTTAACTTAGAACCGCCAACAAGTAGAACTTCTAGACTAGATAAGTCTTTTTGTCTTTTTTCTACGACATTTAACCAATGGATTGCAATGGGTGGTACCAACGCACACATTGTAACTTTTTCTTTTTCAATAAGTGAAAAGGCCTCATCTGGGCTTGATCCATCACTAAGAATAATTCGACCACCGCCATAAATGGTTCCTAAAAAACCTGGCGAACTCATCGGATAATTGTGAGCAATTGGTAATACAATCAAAAATCTTGTGTTTTCTGTTACATGACAAATCTCTACACTCTTTTTTAGCGTATAGATATATTCATCATGTGTACGTGGAATAAGTTTAGATAAACCTGTGCTACCACCTGATAATTGTAAAAATGCTACATCGCTGCTTTTCACATCATTATTTTTTAGTGGTTTATCCTCATAAAGGGATACAAAAGATATATAATCTTCGCCTTGATCTCCAACAAGAATAATATGCTGTAAAGATTCTGTTTCGTCTTTCACTCTTTTTGCTAATTTTTCATAATCAAATGAGCTATAGTTTTTCGGACAAATATATGCTTTTGCTTCTGTAAACTTACAAAAATATGAAATCTCAGCATAACGATGAGATGGAAGTGCAAAAACAGGAAGTGCCCCAATTTTATAAAGTGCGAAGCAAGATTCGATAAATTCGATCCAGTTTGGTAATTGAAGAATTACTCGATCTTCTTTTTTTATCCCTAAAGATTGAAAACCACTTGCTAAAGCATTTGTTCTTTCTTCTAATTGTTGATAAGTGAATGTTTTTCCATATGCCAAAACAGCAATACGATTTGGAAATTGTTTAGCACGCTCTGTAAGCATTTCCCCTAATGTAATACCTTCCCAACATCCATTCTCACGATATTGTTTGGCACGATTCTCCGGCCAAGGTACAAAACCTTCTAGCATAATTCTCCTCCTGTCTTTATAAAAACTGCTCTATCGTAAACTTGTTGATTGTTCATCATCTCAAATAAAATGCCCCAATAGAGTAGGAAGTGTAACTAAAGCTCTTAATAATTTAAAATAAACTGTATGTATTCTTTAAATGACACAACAATTAGTCCAGGGCTTTGACTACTGATTTCCTCTCGATGAACACCTTAATCAACAATTAACTGTAATAGAACTTTCTAATTGAAAGTTGCAACTCAATTGGTAATGATAATCATTATCACTTGAGCATTAACTAGCATAGCGCTTGGTTTTTTTTTCGTCAAGAGCTTCCACAAGATTCCAGTCTAAATACTTATTTTTTAATTTCCACCCTATACTTTTTGTGTATAAATTTTTTACAAATATTGAAGAAAAGACACTTTCCACTACTTTTTTCACTCCATTTTATTTTCATTTATCAATTTTTGTTTTTCCAATGAATTAATTGACTATTTTCGCACTAAATTAATCCATAAATTTACAATTTATAGCATTTATCTATTTAAGATTTGTGCTTTTATTTAATAAAATAACAGCTTATAAAGTCGATTTTCAGATTAAATTCAATGAATGTTTAGTTTTTGGGATTTTAATAAACATCAAAATAGTCATTTTACAAAATTTAATTCAAATTACCTTACTTCAATCTCTATCAATTTTTATAAATCATTATGGCTTTTTAGGATATCCGAGAAAAGAATAAAAAAAAGCTGCTTCATTTAATAATTTCTATTAAATGAAGCAGCTTTTTATTCTATTTCAATATAACGATTACATCGAGTACTTATTACCCTTCATCTGCTATTTTTAGTACGATTCGTCCGTTAATCTTACCTTCTTCCATCTTATTGAACACGTCATTGATTTCTTCTAACTTAGCTGTTTCAATGATGGCGCGGACTTTTCCTCGTGCTGCAAAATCAAGCGCCTCTTGCATATCTTTTCTTGTCCCAACAATTGAGCCTTTTACGGTAACTCCATTTAATACTGTGTTAAAGATTGGAATTGGTAGCTCTTCGTTTGGTAGTCCAACAACTACTAAACAGCCTCCACGTTTTACAGATTCATATGCTTGTTCAAAGGCTTTCTTTGTTACAGCTACGCTAATTGCAGCTTGTACACCACCTAATTGTTCTTGAATAACTTGTACAGGGTCTTCTTTTAAACCATTAATGACAATGTCTGCCCCTAATTCTTTTGCAAGTTTTGACTTATCATCGCTAATATCTATGGCCACTACATTGAGTCCCATTGCTTTCGCGTATTGTAATGCAATATGCCCCAGTCCACCAATTCCATAAATGGCAACCCATTCACCCGGCTTTGCACCTGATACTTTTAATGCTTTGTATGTTGTTACACCTGCACATAAAATTGGTGCAATTTCAATCGGGTCAACATTGTCAGGAATTCTTGCTACATAATCTGCAGGTGCTTTACAATATTCTGCGTATCCACCGTCCACAGAGTATCCACCATTTAGTTGATTAAGACATAATGTTTCTTTACCATCTATACAATACTCACATTCTCCGCATGCAGAATATAACCATGGAATTCCTACACGATCACCAACATTAATAGATTTCACACCGTTTGCTACTTCAACAACAATACCTACCCCTTCATGACCAGGGATTAATGGTAATTTTGGTTTTATAGGCCAGTCCCCATGTGCTGCGTGTAAATCTGTATGACATACACCACAAGCTTCAATTTTCACTAAAACTTCTCCCTCTTCTAATTGGGGTTTCGAAACTTCTTTAATCTCTAACTCTTTTGAAAACTCATTCACAATTGCAGCTTTCACGACCTTCCACTCCTTTCGCTTTTCAGTTATATATATGATGGTAGATGCTATGACTATTCCTTATATAAAATTTGATATATTTTCAAGTAATATATATTATTTACATAAAGTCAAAATAAAAAGAATAGTCTTATAGATGGATGGTAGCGTAGATTCGAAGGAATTAAGTGGAAGTGTTTTATATACCAATATTGTTTCCCTACTTTAAAACTTAGGAGTGAAAATATGAAAATACTTAAGGTATCCCAAAATATTTACAAAGTCGAGACCTGGTTTATATTTAAAATGAGTGCATGGATTGTAACGGTTGATGATGGTGTATATATTATAGATACAGGTATGTCTTTTATGGGGAAAAGGATTTTAAAAGAAGCGGAGAAACTTGGTAACCTAAAAGCTATTTTATTAACACACGGTCATTCTGATCATGTAGGTGGGTTGAAAAAAATCCTAGAAATAAATGAAGTTCCTGTATTTTCTCATGAAGCTGATATCAAATATATGGAAGGAAAAGAACCTTTCCCTAGTAGAAAAAAGGCAGAGTTTCTTGTTCAATCAGGTATTGTACAGCCATTAGAAATGACAAATAGAAAATTAAATGATATCGAAGATTTAACCCCTATTCACACGCCAGGGCATTCCCCAGGTCATGTAGTGTACTATCATAAAAAAGATGGGGTATTAATTAGTGGCGATTTATTCACTTCTAAAAACGGTCAACTCAGAAAACCGATGGCTATGTTTACTGCTGATATGGATGAAGCTATAAAAAGTAGTCATGTTATTGAAGACTTGAAGCCAAATATTGTAAGCATTTGTCATGGTAATGATGTAAAAGAACCTTATAAACAAATGAAAAACTATCTAGCTACTTATTCATAAACTGTGATTTTATTTTAAATAACACTCGACTTAGATACATTACTATGTTTTTATGTGTAGAAATCCATTTTAAAATCTACTTATAAACCCTTTTCGAGCTTGTTCTAAAATTTTTTCTTCACAAGGATCACACCAAAATTTTTTATCTCGATTTACTTTATATTCACGATACTTCTTTGTTCCTTCTATTAGTTCGAACTTTTCTTTACAGATCATGCAAGTGGTTGTATAGGTAATCATTAGTGTATCCTCCCTAATATTGTATAAAATTAGTCTATAATATATTTTCATATTTTTCAAAAATATAAATTAAATTTATACTAAAAATGAGAAACCCACTAAAGCTGTTATATCAGCTTTCAGCGGGTTTTTGTTGTTATCTTAGTGCTATTTTTTTTGCAGTAAATTGCTTTCTTGCTTATGAATATTGACTGGAACGCTTTTCCCTACAGTAACTCGACGAACTACACGGTGCTGATTATAGTCTGCAACTGCATAATGCTGTGTAGCTAGATTATCCCAAATAACAACATCACCTTCAGACCATTGCCAACGAACTGTATTTTCTAAACGAGTTACGTGATCTTGTAGTATATTGAATAGTTTTTGAGATTCACTAGTCGAAAAGCCTTCCAAGTGTCGAACAAAGCCCCCTAATAATAAGTGCTTTTTGCCTGTTTCTTCATGTACATGAACAACTGGGTGTTTTGTTTTAAAGATTGTTGATTCAAATACAGAACGATAGTTATTTAATTGCTTGTTATCATCATTTTTATTAGCTAATGGAACGCGTGCATAATCGAATTCATTTGTATGCACTGCCCATAGTTGATCCGCTAATTGTTTCAAGCTTTCTGGTAATTCTTCATAAGCTGTATTTGTATTAGCCCAAACTGTATCTCCTCCATATTCAGGGATTGTTACGCCTCTCAAGATTGAATATTTTGGAACTTCAGGTACAAACGTTACATCTGTATGCCAGTGATTAGCTTTAGCACCTTGTTCTGAATCTAACTCAAAAATAAAATTCGTTTGATCTTTAACTGGAACTGTTGGATGAGCATATGGCTCACCTAGTAATCGTGCAAAAGCTTCCTGACTTGTATCATCCAAATGAGTTTGACCTTTGAAGAACAGTACTTTGTATTGATTTAATGCTTCTTTAATTTCTTTTAAAATATTATTATCGATATTTTCAGTTAATTTAACCCCTCTAATTTCTGCTCCTATTCTACCTGCCACTGGAATTACTTGAATTAGATTTGTTTGAGTTACTGTCATTTAAATCTCCTCCTAATCATCATTTTATTTTTTGTTGCAGTAAATAATTGCTGTTAATACGCTTACAATTTGAAAAGACTTTTAGAATAACTACTACAGATGAAAAATTAATCAAAACCTCCATTCTACTGTGAACATCTTTGGAAAATAAAAAGAGATTCAACAAAGAGCTCAAAGTGAACTCCTTATTAAATCTCCGGTTTTCCAGTCGATTTGTTCAACTATTTTAAATCTGGTTTATTCAACAACCATCTTTGATTATGGATATTACCAGATGATTAAATTGTATGTCAACCATTAATTTTATTATTCATATAAATTTAGTTGGAATAAGATATTGATTTATAATCCAATAGATGATAAATTATTAATCAATTCATATAGAATTCTTAAATGAATCAACTAGTCAACTGGAGATTCAGTAAAAGACATACGTTCTTTTGCTGGTTCTCTTATTTTTTTGAAAGGGGTTATTTTAATATGCAAAAGTCTGAAAAATTCGAAAGTAGGACACTTATCAATATCACCAAATGGTGTACTACAATCAAACAAGTAGAGTAGATAATTATCATTAGCAATGTCTTTAGTTTCACTGTTTCTCTCCCCGATTGTTTAGATTTATTTTTTAATAGTTAATCAGTGAAATTGTATTACTTGCGCTAAAATTTTGAAACGAAACTTGCCT
The DNA here is from genome assembly GCF_934216135.1 of uncultured Rummeliibacillus sp. Taxonomy (NCBI): domain Bacteria; kingdom Bacillati; phylum Bacillota; class Bacilli; order Caryophanales; family Caryophanaceae; genus Rummeliibacillus; species uncultured Rummeliibacillus sp. The sequence goes on from NZ_CAKQBI010000020.1 coordinate 36,564, forward strand.
TTCTTACGTATATGAATTATAGAAAGGGAGGCGACTTTATGGAAGACAAAGGTTGTATTAAATGTGGCAGTAGAAATGCAGAGAAGAAAGAAGTGGCGATGACCGGAACGGGTTTGTCTAAAATGTTTGATATACAGCACAATCAGTTTATCGTTGTCTACTGTAGGGATTGTGGCTATTCTGAGTTTTATAATAAAAAATCTTCGACTGGATCGAATATACTTGATTTATTCTTTGGTTAATCAGTGAAAAATGGGGTGCAAGTTCGATACTTGAGTTGGATCTTGCACCATTGTCAATCTTTGAACACAGTAAGAAGTGGATAAAATAATGAATCAATCATCATCTCTGAACAATTCTTTTAGGACTAGCTCAGGCGCTTCTATAAAACGTTTCGTTAAAATATAGTGCATTGTCTCTTCATATCTAATCATTTCTATTTCTGCATGATCAAAATTATAGATTGTAGCATTTGGATAACCAAGCAAAATTGGTGAATGGGTGGCAATAATAAATTGCGATTCGTTTTCTAGATCTTTGATGATCTTCATAAGACTTAGTTGCCTTAATGGCGAAAGGGCTGCTTCCGGCTCGTCCAATAAATAGATCGCTTTTCCTCCAAATGAATTCATAAACAGTGAAAGATACGATTCACCATGTGATTGGTGGTGGAGTGATTTCCCTCCATAAGCAGCGTATTTGTTTGGATTTTCTAATGCATCAATGTAACTCGCAAAATGATAGAATGTTTCCGCGCGAAGAAAAAAGCCCCTATTTACTTTAGGACTCCAAGATAAGCGAGTATAATCTCCTAATACGGACTCGGCTTTATCCACTTCAAAAAGAATGTTTCTACTTCCACCAGCCGCGTTAAATTCACATTTATCCGCAATTGCTTCTAATAGTGTAGATTTTCCAGTTCCATTTTCCCCTACAAAGAACGTTACATTACTTGGAAAATCCAGATATTCAAAATTCCTTAACCAGGGAATATTAAAAGGATAATTAGAAGAATCTAATACCTGATTTTTTCAAATATGATACTCGTTTTAGATACACCTATTCTCCTCCTTTCATTTTATAATAATCCTTTTTGTATCTTTATGAAAATTAAGTTTAAATAAAATTAAATAACTTGTATAGTCTTTTTCAAAAATTTAAGAATGGTTGATAAATCTTTATCAACATTATTTCTATTATTTTTTTGGACAGCAAAATGTCCCGTAATGCTTGTTCACTACGGGACGTTTTAGATGATGATATTAGTTTACACTACTTAAGCTTTGATAAGATCTTCTGTCATTTTAGATAGTGCCATAGCATTACTGCTTAGTTCTTGCATTGTAGCTGAAATTTCTTCAATTGCTGAGGCTTGACCATCAGTTACTGTATTAATCTCTGAGAAAGAATGATCTAGTTGTTTAATGGAATCATTAATTTCTTGAATAATCACATCAATTTTACCAACATTTTCTTTTGAGTTAAGTGCAAGTTTTCTTATTTCACTTGCTACAACGGAGAATCCTTTTCCGTATTCACCAGCTCTAGCTGCCTCAATCGATGCATTTAAGCCAAGTAAATTGCTTTGATCTGAAAGGTTTTTAACTGTAACAGAGATTTGTTTGATTTCACCTGAGTGTGCAGTTACTGTTTTTAATTGTTCCGATACATCTCCCATTTGGTTTGCTAGATTAGTAACAGAATTGGCAATCTCATTGATAGAAGATGTTGTTTGTTCTGTGATTGCTGAAAGGCTTTCGGCTACTTCTGACAATTTGTTAGCAGATGCTAAACTTGTACCAAGTCCGATTCCTCCAACGACTTTACCAGTATGGTCTTGAATAGGAATCGCTTTAGCTACTAAAGGAAATCCAAATAATTCTTTAGGTACAATCATGGCAGTATCTTTGTTTAATCTAATAGCATCTGTTATAACGTCTCCCTCAACCAATGGGTCACCAGGCTTCACATTTAGATTAAATGTATCTCCTGGTACATTGATAATGAGCTTTTCTGTATCATAAATACCAATTGTAATATCATCTTGGACTAATCTTTTTAAATAAGGTGCAACCTTTATAAATGCGTCTAGAATTTCATTTCTTTCTTCTTTGTTTAAAACTTCTTCTTCTAAAATTTGACTCATTGTTATTCCCCCAATATATCTAATTAGTATGGCAATATACGTTTTCCAAAGTTAACAGCAATCCATTTTAAAGTCGTAAATTCCTCTAAACTCCATTCCCCATTTAAACGACCAATTCCTGATTGTTTTTCGCCACCAAATGCAACAATTGGCTCATCATTAATCGTAATATCGTTTACGTGAATCATACCTGTATGAACTTTTTTGGCAAACTGAACACCTCTTTCAATATTTGAAGTGTGAACTGCGCCGCTTAACCCAAACTTCGTATCATTTGCCATATGAATAGCTTCTTCCTCTGTATCAAATGGAGTAATTGAAATAACAGGTCCAAATAACTCTTCTTGTGCGACTTTCATATCAGGTGTTACGTCTATCAAAACGGTAGGTTCTACAAGATTGCCCACAGTGTTTCCTTTTAAAATGGCTTTGGCTCCATCTGCAATTGCACTGTCGATTAAATCATTTAAACCTTTTGCTTGGCGTTCATTGATCACTGGTCCAATGATTGTTGACGGATCTTGTGGATCCCCTACTTTTAGTTGCGATACTTTATCCACAAATTTCGTTAAAAATGCATCATATAGAGAACGATGTACGAATACTCTGTTTGCTGACATACAAATTTGACCTTGATGTGTAAAACGACTAAATACGGCTGCATTGACTGCATAATCTAAATCTGCATCATCTAAAACGATGAAAGGACTATTGCCACCAAGTTCTAATAATGGTTTTTTAAAGTTTTGAATCGCTAATTGACCAATATGACTACCTACTTTTGTAGAACCAGTAAAGGAAATAATTCTTGGAATTGGGTGCTCAACAAAACTATCCCCTATTTCACTTATATCTGTTACGACAACATTCAGTAAACCTTTAGGAATACCTGCTTCCTCAAAAATCTTCGCTATTAATGTACCACCCATAATTGGTGTATTTTCATGTGGCTTTAATACAACTCCATTACCAGCTCCTAATGCGGGAGCAACTGACTTCATAGTAAGGAAGAATGGGAAGTTAAATGGACTAATAACACCAACAACTCCTGCTGGAATACGATAAAGGCGATTTTCTACATCATCAATAGTTGAAGGTAAAATCTTTCCTTCCATTCTTATTGGGAAAGTAGCAGCTTCTTTAATGATGTTTTTGACTAGCCCTATTTCAAATGCTGCTTTTAAACGTGTTCCACCCAATTCTTCGATAATAATTGTTGTTATTTCTTCTTCATTTGCTTCAATATAGTTCACTGCATTTTCTAAAATTGTCCGTTTATGATAAGGGTTGACTTGATCCCATTCTTCTTTCGCACTTTTTGCTGCTTCGTAAGCTAAATCTATGTCTTCAACGTTCGCCATTTTGTATGTACCTATTACTTCACCATTATATGGATTTGTATTGACTAGCTTATTGGCACTTTTACCTTCTCTCCACTCACCTGCAATATATTGTTTCTCGAAAATATCTTTTGATAACATGAGCAATTCCTCCTAAAGTTAACTCTGTTATTACCATCGACTAAATTTGATATTTTTCCACAAAAAGTTAAATATTTTAGTTTTGTTTATTTTTTATAATATATTGTAAGGTTGCTCATTTTTTGTAAAATATTAATAAACAATAAAAACCCTAACCAATACAGTGATTAGAGCCGAATTTTTATCATTTTAAAAAACTAGAGACTGTCTACCTTTACACGGTCACAATCTCTAGTTTTTTTATATTATTTATTTTTACGTTCTTGCGCATATTGTGCTGTTGCTGTAAAGACAACATCTGAAGATGAGTTCAATGCTGTTTCGCAAGAGTCTTGGATTACCCCAATGATAAAACCAATACCAACAACTTGCATGGCGATATCATTTGGAATACCAAATAAGCTACATGCAAGAGGTATTAATAACAATGAACCACCTGCAACACCAGAAGCACCTGCAGCAGAAACGGCTGCTACGACCATTAAAATAATTGAAGTTGGAATATCTACATGAATATTTAATGTTTGAGCTGCTGCTAAAGTTAATACAGAAATAGTAACAGCTGCTCCTGCCATATTAATAGTCGCGCCTAGCGGAATAGATACTGCATACGTATCACGATCCAGTCCTAGTTTTTCACAAAGTTTAATATTCACCGGAATATTCGCTGCAGAACTACGAGTAAAGAACGCTGTAATCCCACTTTCCTTTAGTGAAGTCAAAACAAGTGGATAAGGATTGCGACGTGTTGCCACAAAAACGATTAATGGGTTGACCACTAATGCGATAAATAGCATAGCTCCTACTAAAATGATTAACAGTCTTCCATATTCTAATAGTGAAGACAGACCGTTTGTTACAATCGCATCGAATACAATACCGATAATACCGAATGGTGCTAAGTTAATAACCCATTGTACTACCTTAGAAATAGCATCTGAAAAGTTAACTAATACACCTTTTGTTGTTTCACTAGCTTGTTTTAATGCTACACCTAAGACAATTGCCCAAGCTAAAATACCAATATAATTTGCATTCATCAATGCATCTACGGGATTTGCAACTACATTTTGTAGAAGGGTTTGAAGAACCTCCCAAACACTACCTGGTGGTTTTAAATCTCCTGAACTTTCCTTCAATGTAAGGTGAACCGGGAAGATGGCAGTTACAATAACTGCTACAGTTCCTGCCAAAAATGTACCAATTGCATAAAGAACAATGATCGTAGACATATTTGTCTTTTTACCACTTTTGTGACCAGCAATAGCATTCATCACAAGTAATAATACTAATATTGGTGCAACTGCTTTTAGTGCTCCTACAAATAAAGTACCTAGAATAGGAACCCATGATGCTTTTGGAAATACTAAAGCTACAATAACGCCGACAATAATACCGATAATAATACGAGTTACGAGACTAATAGCATTCCATTTACTAATTAGTTTTTTCATGCTGTTACCCCTTTTTCTTGTGCTTCTAATGCAAAAAACATGATGTCTTTCCACCCAAGAAAACACTTTGTTTTTGTATAAAATACATTCTATCATGAAATATTAGAATTGTGACATAATTTTTTAAATTTATGTTCTTTTTATATCTTATTTAATTTGATAGAAAATATGGAATATTTGTATATTAAGGGGCTTTTTTTATTAGAATTGTTCGTTTTTACCGATGCATTCCTTTAGTATTTTTTATTAAAACCTAAAAAATTATTCTAATTATGTAAAAATAAGGGTAAAATATATTATAGATAAATTAAATGTGAAAGGAGTTGCTAGCAGATTAAATTTCTAAAAATTTTTTATCCTATACTTATGTTATTTTTACTCATAGGATGTTCTACTAAAGCAAAGGAAAAAGATGATTTGAAGTGGTTTAATAGTGAAGAAAAAGCGATAGAGTATGGATTGCAAAATGAAAAGATTAAAGAAAGTGATATATTAGAAATATTAGATTTGAATGGTGAAAGATTTGTCGTTTTTAAATTCAAAGTATCTGAAGGAGAAGGTATCAACGTCGCACAAATTGCTAAAAAGAAGAAAAAATATAGTTGGTACACGATTACAAATAGAATTGTCGTCAAATCGAAGCAAGGAAGCTTAGATGCAAAAATTGAGGTAGAAAGTAAAAAGGGGCAACAATTTAAACTGTATACCGGGGTTGAAAAAAATCCAGAAAAGCCTGATGTAATAATCGAAGATGAAGGGATAACTCCTATTGTCGATCAAGAAACGGGATTATATTATGCAATTAAAAGCTTGAAATAAATCCGTTTATCGTATTTCGAACCTTCCATCTTTTTGGAACGAGAATTAGTTGTTACTTAGGATTGCTTTTGACAACTCTGGACTCTCTTTTGCACAACTCAGGCTTCCTTTTGCACAACTCGGACTTCCTTTTGCACAACTCAGGCTTCCTTTTGCACAACTCGGGACTCCTTTTGCACAACTCAAACTCCCTTTTGCACAACTCAGTTCCTTTTGCACAACTCGGACTCTCTTTTGCACAACTCAAACTTCCTTTTGTACAACTCACGTTTCCCTTTTGTCCAAAAAAACTATCTAAATTAGAAATAACCCATCAAGTAGCAATGATGGGTTATCTATTTCACTTTTGTATCATACTTGGTTATTATTATATTTAAAATTCATAGTCATATACCTTTTTATATAACTCTACTAACTCTTCATCTGTAGGTATTTTCGGGTTATTTCCAGGGCTGCCACTTGCCAAGGCATCGACAGTCATTTTTGGAATTGCAGCATAGAAGGTATCCTTTTCTATCCCCCACTCCTGCAAATTACCGATTTTCATCTTTTTACATAATTCTTTGATCGAATCAATGAATAGATTCGCTAATTCTTCTTTCGATAAATCCTTTTCTTCTTTATTAAAGAATTTTCCTAAATCAGCTAATCTCTCAATACATGCATCTTTTGAATATTCCAAAACAGCCGGAAGTAACATCGCATTGGAAATTCCGTGTGAGACATGGAAAAGTGCTCCAATCGGACGCGACATGCCATGAACTAATGCAACAGAAGCATTTGAAAAAGATAGTCCAGCTTGCAATGAACCAATCGACATCGCCTCGCGTGCACCAAGATCATCCCCATTTTCATACACCTGCAAGATATTTTTTACGATTAGTTCAACTGCAGATAATGCAAGCATATCTGAATATGGGTGAGCTAATCTTGAAATATAACTTTCAATCGCATGACTAAGTGCATCTATTCCAGTTGCTGCAGTAATAGATGGTGGAGATGTTAACGTTAAAACAGGATCCACAATCGCGACATTCGGTAAAAAAACAGGTTGCTTAATCATCATTTTCACATCATTTGTCGTGTTTGTAATGACGGTCGCATCTGTTGCCTCTGATCCCGTTCCTGCTGTAGTCGGTATAGCGATATGAGGAATCGGTGTTATTTCAGCTATCTTCTGCATTTTCATGTAGTCTCCGATATATCCACCATTTGTGGCCACAACTGCAATGGCTTTTGCAACATCGATACAACTGCCTCCACCAACAGAAATAATGACCTCGCAATCTTCCGCTTGAAATAATTCAAGGCCTTCCGATACATACGTATCCACCGGCTCTGATTTAACACCAAGGTATGAAACAGCTTCTAACCCTTGTTCTTTTAAATAAGAAGAACATTGAACCACATAACCTAGACTCTCCATAATGGGGTCACTAATGATTAAAGCTTTCGCACCTAATTTTTTTGCATATTCTCCTACCCTTTCAAATGAGTTTCTTCCGTATATGATGGTGCTTGGTGAATTGACTGTAAAAATTTTTTGGGGTTGAATCATTTTATTTAGCCTCCTAGAATTCATAAATTTAAGCGGTTTCATAATTTTATTTAATTATTAAAAACACTTGTTTCATTAAGTCACTTTGTAGTGGCTATATCATTTTATGAATTCCAACTACTATATATTAATATTTACTCTGGAGTGATAGTTAAAGTGCAAAATATGCTAAAATTAATTTTTAAAATAAACATTCTACAAGGAAATCTAATGAGGGGTTTTGTAAATGCGAACAATTGATATTGCAAAAAAAGCACAAGTTCATCCGAATACTGTTCGACTTTATGAAGAGTGGCATTTTATCTCGCCAGTTCCTCGAAAAGCAAATGGATATCGAGAGTATTCGAATATACATTTACAACAAATGTATATTGCACGGCTTGCCTTTAAACAAGAGTTTATACAAAATAATTTGCGAAAAATGGCGACGGAAATTGTTCGTCTCAGTGGACAAGAAAAGTTTACGGAAAGCATAGAGGCCGCAAATGTCTATTTAAAATTTTTAAAATCCGAGCTTGACTACACACGAAAGGCTGTTCAAATTGCCAATAAAATCCTACATGAGAAAGCAGTTTCTACAAAAGTATTCACCCATAAAGAAGTCGCTAATCATCTCCAATTAACAGAAGAGACACTTCGTAATTGGGAACGTAATGGATTATATTCTGTAAAAAGAAATACACAAAATCGTCGGCAATATGGTATGGAAGATATCCAAAAATTACTTGTCATTCGCACGCTTCGTAGTGCCCATTTTTCTATTTCGAGCATCCATCATCTTTTTGAAGAAATTGAAACAGTTGAACAAGAGATAGATATTCATACTCTTTTAAACTCACCAAAATTCAAAGATGAATTTTATCACGTAACAGATGAACTTGAACTGAATATAAAAAAAGCAATGAAAGACGTATTGTCGATCATTGCAATTTTAGAAAAACTACAGTAGTGGGGAAGGATTATTTGTTTCTACTAACATCGTTAGCTGGTGCATCGCTCTTGTTGTAGCAATATAAAGTAACCCTTGGTCAAATGCTGTTTTATAGTTCGTTTCGTTGACAAATGGAACTATGACTGCGTCGAATTCTAATCCCTTTGCATATTGAATCGTTGTTAAAAGTAATCCTGTTTCAAACTTCTCTGTTTGTCCGTCTAATAGATGATACGGGACACTTTTAAGCTGTTCTTTAATGATTTTTAAATCCGCTTCTGTCTTACAAATAATGGCGGTTGTTTTATAATCATTTTGTATAGCTTTATGAATACTTGTCATCATTTCATTGAGTGTTTCATATGGTAGTTCTTTTGGTTCTTCTCCATGACGAGCAATTGGATGAATATCACCGGTTCGCATGAATTTCTTTGCATACATCGCAATTTCATAAGAAGATCGGTACGTTGTTGTAAGTTCCACATACTCCAAATTCGCGAAAATCTCTTCAAATGCTTTCTTTGAAATCGTTTCATATGGTAGAAGTGCCTGACTAAAATCTCCGATAATTGTTCGTTTACACGTAAACACTTTTTCAAGAACTGCATATTGAATGGGTGTGTAATCCTGCATCTCATCTAATACGAAGTGCTGCACCAATTCATATGTTTTGATTCCTTCAAAAAATATTTTCACATATAGATAAGGATACACATCGTTAAATTCAAAATGCTTTTTATTGAAATGAAATAGCTCGTCCCCTAGTTCATGTATAAAAGCTTCGTACACATCGAAGGGTGTTGTATAAGTTAAGCGTTTCTTTAAACGCTTTATAATTTCATTTTTACTTGGGAATTTTCCTTCTCCGTTCCGCTTAGATTTAAGAACTTGAATCACATCATCAGCCATTAGTTCCAAACGTGTAAAAACCGGTTCTTTAGCATACTGTACGAAGCGACGTAACAGATACTCCCCTGTAAACTCAACATCTGCAATCGATATAGTTTCATTCTTAAATAAATGCGCATTCAAATTTTCTAAGAATGTCTGTAATTGCTGTACAAATTGACCGTTTGCTTTTGCCCCTGCTCTTTTTGCCAACTCTCCTGTTGGATCTGTTAATATCCTTTTCGTTTCTTCTTCAAACGATGTGAAAGTATACGTTTTTGACAATAGATTTGTCGTCAACTCATCTAAGGTAAATGAACGAATTGGTTGTTCCCCAAGTTCTGGTAATACAGAAGAAATATAATCACCAAATACCTTATTTGGAGACAAGATGAAAATTCGACTTGCTTGCAGGGTATCCCTATACTTATACAAGTAATATGCAATTCGATGTAAGGCAACCGCTGTTTTCCCTGATCCCGCCACTCCTTGAATAATGACATTATAAGCCGATTCGTTCCGCACAATTTTGTTTTGCTCTTTTTGAATAGATGTGACGATTGTTTTCATTTTTTCATTTGCATGTTCATTTAACGTCTTTTGTAAAACAGCATCTTGAATGGTAAGAGAACTATCTATCGCATAAATAATCTTCGAGTTTTCAATTTTGAACTGACGTTTTCCAATAATTTCGCCATGAAAACGTCGGTCCATCGCATCATAATATGCTTCACCGAGTTCAAATTCATAGTACATATTACAAACAGGTGCACGCCAATCATAGATAAGTGGATTCCCTTCTTCATCTCTAAAACCAAATCTTCCAATATAAAAGCTTTCTGCGTCCTCTCTTTCTTCTCCTTCATAGACAAAGTCAAAACGGCCGAAATATGGAGAATCGATTAACTTTTTAATATTCTCTCTTTCCACTACTTGCGCAAACCCTTGCTGATCAATCATGCTTAACGTTTGCTGATAATCATATACTTCAAATTTATCCAATTCACTTTTATAGTCAATCATATATTTTTGTAAATTTTTGAAGCTTTGATCTTGATTTGTTATATCCTTCGATAACCTTTTATATGCTTTTTCAAGGCTCAATAATGTATTTTCAAAATACTTCATTTCCTTTGTATCAATCATTCATAAGCCCTCCTTTTAAAACCGTATCGCTAGTTTAGCAAAGTCTTTTTCGCTGGTGTATAAGTGGAGGGTTTGGATTATAATTTTTACAGCAAAAAAGGAGAATTGTTCCTGATTGAAACAATTCTCCGTCTACTAGATTGTGTTCCTAAATGTATTATAAGAATGGGTGAAGTCTTTTCCCTCACATGATAAAAAATTATTTTAATGACGTTTTACGAATCTACTTTCTTGTTATATAAAATCTACTAATGATAACAATTGATAAAATTAAACCTATGACAAGTGAGATATACGTCAATCTCACCCATAAATCGACATAAGGATAGACAAAGAAGAAAATATGAGGCCATGGCATAAAGGTCCCCTGTGTACTAATTTCCATGATTGTATAAACTAATATGCAGGAAATGGTAATCTCTAAGTTTTTTATGATCATAAGCAATGCACTACTTCCTAAAAAGTAGCATAATGCTAAAAGAATCGTATGTGCCACTACCTGTGGGGTATGAAAAAAAGGATCAACAAAACAAAAAACAATCGCTATACAAAGCCCATCTACTAACCCATAACGTAAAAGATCTAACCAAGCAGTTTGACGATAATAGGGCAAAAGAATTTCATTTGCTCCCTCATCAAATAAATAACTATAATGTAAGAGTAAATGGACTCCACAAAAGCTAACGGCTAATACTTGGAAAAAAATATAGTCACGATTCTCATCTGGCGATATATAGATACAAAGAATGGCTAAAGCATATGCAACAAATGGAAGAAAGAAGAAAAACTGCTGTAATTTTAGATCAAACGTGAATAAGTAGGAAAATTTCTTCATAGCGAATCCTCTTGTAATAGCGCTAGATATCCATCCATCAAACGAGGACTAACTGACTTTCCAATGTCATCATCCTCACTCAAAATCCTTACACGAATTTTCTCTTCTTGTTCTTCCAAATAGACAACCTCATGCTTTAGAATAAAATCATCCAAGTCCTCTTTTGAAATAAGCAGATCAAATGTTTTGTGTTTGGCATAATCTTTTAACGCATCCGGTGCACCCTCAAATAATTTCTTTCCTTTTCTTATGACACCAATTTTCGTACATAAAAATTCAATATCCTCTACGATATGTGAGGAAATGATAATCGTATGATTACAGCCCAATACTTTTAATAAGTTGCGAAAGCGAATTCGTTCCTCAATATCTAGCCCTGCTGTTGGTTCATCGAATATCAAAATAGATGGCTTTCTTAGCAGAAGCTGGGCGATTCCCACTCTTCTACGCATTCCGCCAGACAATTCATGAATTTTTTTATGTCTTTGTTCAGAAAGATTGACCACTTCTAATACTGCATCAATTTCTGTTGCAATAAGAGAAGGATCGACAATTCCTTGTAGAACTGCAATATGTTCTAAAACTTCAAAAATCGTTAGCTGCGGATAAAACTGAAAATCTTGTGGTAGATAACCAATGGAACCTACTCGTTTGACATAAGTTCCTCTACTTATGAGTTCCTCATTTAAAAAAACTTCGCCATCATCCATCTTGGATAGTCCTGCAATAATTTTCATAACGGTTGTTTTTCCTGCTCCATTTGGTCCTAAGAGGCCATAAATCCCCGTTATATGAAGCGATAATTGCGATAATATCGGTTGTTTTTTTATCTTTTTTGAAAGATTTTTAATATATAGGTCCATTATTTTCGATTCCCCTTTAGCCAACTATGAATTTCCTTCCAGGTAGTCGCTTCCTCCATATGTGCATACCAGTATTTCAAAAATTCCTGTTGCTCTTTCAATGGTTCCCCTTGAAATTCCTCTAAAACTTTCGTACCTTCCTTTACAGATGGGACATTGAAATCCTCTAAATCCCACCTAAATTGAATTTGATCTAATACATTGATTTTACGATTCATCCAACTGGTTGCTGGAAGGCGCCAAGCATCATAGAATGGGCTTTTTTTCGGTGCAATGATGATCGGTATCATCTCTGTAGGAATTCCTTCCAAAGTATCCTTAGATGCTAATGGATACAATGAGCTAGTATCATAAACGAAATGATCCTCATTTATTAATTTAGCTACTCCATTAGTTATATTCTGAGTTAACACAATCTTCGAAGGCAATCGATTCACAACGGTTGGACCAATTTCTTTGGCATATGTCAATAGCTTTTCCTGAAAGGTAAGAAAGGTGGGCGCACTTTCTGTAATATCTGGCCAATCACTAGGATACGTTATGTGGTAACCCCCTGTTTCCAACGTTTTCCCTTGCCCCACGATCAATGTGACCGCCTGAGCCTTTCCTTCATAAACGCCACCCTTTTTCGGTAAATTGATAAACAATAGATTGTCTTTCGTTTGAATGGTCATCTTAACTGCTTTGCTATTCTTATTGGAAATAAAACCGACACCAATTCCATCTCTATTTATACGATACATTTGATCATTATTTTTCTTTGGATACCAAGCTATATTTCCAATGAGTAACTTTCGATTTCTTAAAATAGGATGAAAATTAGTTGATCGGAGGGTATAGGTAAATTGTAATTGATCAACAGGTTTCTTTAAATGGAGGGTAACCATATCCCCATAACGATCATATGAAACAGCTCGATGATTATTGGTGATCGACTGAATATCGTACGCGTGATAAAGCTGAAAAGTAGGCCTTATTGTCCTCATATTCTTTAGTGACACTGTTACTTGTAGCTGATTCCCATCTAGTTGCATCACATACTGATGGATATCATACGCATCATTTTTCTGGGCTTTTGACTGGGAAAGTTTTTGATAATATTTGGTTTCTTGATCGTAATTCGCATTATTCCACATATTTGGCATCCATAAGATAGCCATTTTTCCTACGATCAGTAGCACTATCGGAAGAACAATTAAGAGATTTCGGATCCGCTCTCGTAAGGCAAAATCCTGTGCCCATCGAAGGGAGAGAATAAAAAAGAACTCACTCAATAAAAGCAACCAAAATAGAAAACGTAATTCATATGCCAAGCTAATATCATAACCAATAAATGATTCATAAACACTATTTATGTTGCTCATACTAAATGAAAGCAGAATCTTCCAATCCTTTGCCGTGATGTTATCAAAAATAGACCCTAAAAATTCTGAATTCATCCCGCCTGTGACAATCCATCCAACTGCGATAAAAAAGAAGCTGATTTTACGCTTGCCACAAATAATCGCGACAAGGACCCCCATAAAGAAATAGAGAATCATCGGTTCTAACAAAAAGGTCATGATGAAGCGAAACAATTCTGCATATAAAAAAGTCATGCCTAGCCCATTGATTAAAAAATAAAAACTATAGAATCCATATGTAATAATGGCTAATGCTAGTTGAAAAAGGCTATGCACCACCCACATCGCTGAAATTTTTTCAACCATAATCCGATGCCCATCTGTAAAAAAGGTCTGAATCCCATATTGAAGCTCATTGGAAACGACTTGATAGGCATAAATCATATAAAAAATGGAAACAATTTGGACAACGCCGCTGATTTCAGACGGTAAATTGCCAAAATTCTGTATATGAAATTGATCAAATTTATGCAACATGATCCGGCTTATGACAAGGATAATCAGCGCTATACTCGCACCCATATATAACTTACTTTTAACAAATTGCTTACTATAAAAGTAATATAACCATTTCCACCGCATCACCATTCTCCTTTTTAGGCAAAAAGAGTTGCACGGTACTCTTGGAAAGAATGCATCTCTTTTTTAGCATATTAGTTTACTGTTATTTTCATAAAGACAATTAAAACGATTACATTTACTTTTTTACTAAAAATAGTTCATAATAACATTTAAAAATTTTAATAATACACTTTTTTTCTAATATATTACATTTATAGATTAAGATACATTTTATCTACATGTCAATATGTATTTACTGACAAATCTTCATCTTCTTTACAAGAGTTAATCTATTTATAAAATCACGAAGTACTGTTAGAAATAAATGCCTTTTTATTTTGGCTGTTTTACAGATCTTCTCAATTCAATCCCGTCATGAAAAGAATCCTTCCAAGCAAAACCGGTATTTAATTTCCCATATAAAAAAGGAGAATCATTCCTGATTGAAACAATTCCCCATTTTCTAGATTTAATGCTATTTATAATATATTTTTATTCGCTACTGGAACCAAATAAGCTGGCATTTCTTCATTTAATCGCCAGATGATGCTCATAGGTTGGCTTCCTGAATGACTTACATATTCGGCTGTTCCAAGAAATACAAATGGTGAAGTATAACCATTTTCGGTTTTATAATTTCGTACAAACAATGCGATTTGGTGATGATTTCTTTTATGTGTGATATAACGTTTCGCAGTTTTACTATCAGCTTTCACACCACTTTGTGTTTGCCAATGGAAAAGTCGTTCGTTAATCGCATAATCTTCATACAAAGTGGAAGGAGAAAATTCTTTTTCAGACTTGTTTAATGTGATGAAAAAGATATCTAGATGATGATCTGCAAAATGTTTTACACCTTCTCGGAATGTTGGACTTTTCTCTTCGTTATAATACCCTAAAGCTGCAAGTACTTGAGCAGTCGTATACTTACTATGGACACCTAACGGACATTCAAAATGCAAATCATTTTCTTTTTCCATCAAATCAATAGATTCATATAGATATTCAACAATTTCTAAAATTTCTCGTTTAAATTGTTCAATGGATAAGATACTGTCCATACCTGCTTCAATTGATTCGAAACCTTCATCTTTTGGATGTTTTTGATAGAAAGTGTAATACAACATTGCAAGCATTAATTGTTCTTCAGATGATTGGATCGTCGAGTTTTTTATATAGTTAATGATAAATTGTAAAAACTTTCTTGAGTTCAGATGAAATAATTTTGAAAGTCGTTTAGTTAATGTCTTTTCATTCGGAAATTCAAAATCATCAGCTAAACTAGCTTGTACTTTCATACGACAAAAACTACGATCTCCACTTTTTCCGTAAAAATCATAAAGAGAAAGATGGTAATAATTTAAAAAATTAGCCAGTGTCAATTCTTGCTCCGTATTTGCTTCAAAATATTTCATCTTCGCCATTAGATTGTTACGCGTATTTTGGCTACTCTTTACATTCCTTAAGATATATTCTTTAGCTTGTTTTTCTAATTGAATAAAGCATCCTTTCGGTAGTTGTGAAAATCCATTCTCAACATAATGACGTACGGAATGTTTTGTTTTCCCTATTAACGCTTTAAATTTATCCTCAAAGTTATAGTTTTTGTGAGCTTGTCCTACAAAATCTAAAACCGTTAAACATTCTTTTTCATCCGCTAACCGTAGTCCTCGACCAAGCTGTTGTAAAAACACCGTCAAGCTCTCTGTAGGCCGTAAAAACAAAATAGTATTGATTTCCGGAATGTCTACCCCTTCGTTATATAGATCGACAACAAAGATAAAGCTTATCTCTCCACTAACTAGTCGATTTTGTACTTCATTTCGAATTTTCGAGTCAACATTCCCATATAGAGCCTCGGCCGGAATCCCCGCATCGCAAAAGAATTTCGCCATATATTTGGCGTGGTCAATAGAAACACAAAATCCAAGTCCCTTTACCTCATTGATATCCGTTACATATTTATAGATACTTTTGATAATATGACGACTTCGTAAATCATTTGAAATATAAACATTTTCAAGTTCTTTAATGTCGTAACCTCTTCGACTCCATTTTAATTGGTCCAAATCGACAGTGTCACTCACACAAAAATACTGAAATGGACTTAGTAACTTTCGATCAATCGCTTCTGTTAATCGCATCTCAGCAGATATTCTTTCATCAAAGTAAGATAATATACTTTTTCCATCCATACGTTCTGGTGTTGCTGTTAAACCTAGTAGAATTTTAGGTTGATAATGTTCTAATAATTTCTGGTACGAGTTCGCAGCTGCATGATGAAACTCATCCACGATGATAAAATCATAATAATCCGGAGTAATTCGTTCATACATCTTTTTACTATTAAAACTTTGGATTGAAACAAATAGATGGTCAAATGAGTCTGGTTGATAATTCCGTACCAGTAAGTCTCCAAAGTTCGGATCTTTTAAAATAACGCGGAAGGTTTCTAAACTTTGTTTCAAAATTTCTTCTCGATGGGCAACAAATAATAATTTTGCAGACGGATGCGTTTTTCTAAATTGTTTGAAATCAAAAGCCGAAATAACTGTTTTCCCTACACCAGTTGCAGCAACTAGTAGATTTTTATTTCGCCCATATACTTCTCTTTCTACTTGTAACTTCTCTAATATTTCTTTTTGATAAAAATAAGGTTGAATATCAAATAAGTAATAGCGTTCCTCTTCCTCTTTTACTTTAGCTTTTGATAATGCCCTTTTTAATATAAGCTGATCTTCCTGACTTTCAGCACTGTACAGTTTGAACTCATTGTCATTCCAATAGCTTTCAAAAGTCGCTCTAAATTTTTCAAGAATATCAAAAGAATCCTTTTCCGTTACTTTCATATTCCACTCTAATCCTGATGTTAAAGCAGGATTAGATAAATTGGACGATCCAATATACGCCGTACTAAATCCTGTTTCTCTTTCAAATAAATATGCTTTTGCATGAAGTCTTGTGCGATCCACGTCGTATGATATTTTGATCTCGGTATTAGGCAATTTACTTAATTCTTGGATAGCTTTAAAATCTGTTGCTTCCATATAAGAAGTTGTGATAATCCTAAGTCTATTTTTCGGATTTGAGGTAAACGTTCGAAGATCCTCCATAATACAGCGAAGACCACTCCATTTAATAAACGAAACCAACATATCAATGGAATTAGCTGTTACAATTTCCTTCTTCATTTCTTCCAACATATTGGGTTCATATTTAGAACCAGTAAATAAAGAACTTTGTGAAAGTGGCGTAACAGGACGTATGACATCACGCTTTTTCAAGCTTCTTGCAGAGTTAAGTCGTGAATAGATGGAAGTAAGGACCTCCCCTTCTTCTTCGATTTGCAACTGACGGAACTCCTCATCATCCAAACGCTCACTCAACGTTCTAATAATGTCATTACATGTACGAATCTGATTAATAAGTGCTTGCTTTGGGTCATTCTTTTCGTTGTCTCGTACAAAACGAAGTGCTTTTCTCGTAACTAGTGAAATATAGGAAGAAAGTAATTTTCTAGCTTCTTCTACATCTAATTTTTCCTTTCCAATATCAAAGGTTGTTATATCTAAAACTTGCATTTCTTGTTTTAGTTTTTGATTTATAATTTCCTCGTAGATTCCTTGTTTTAGCATTGTCAGACCCCGATTTCTTGGCGTTAGATTTAGAATTTTTATTTACTTTTGTTTTTAGAAATATGTATTTTGGCGATATTACTTAAAAATATCTTAGCAATAATATGAAAAAGCCTCAAGATCTACTAGTTCTAAACCTGGACTTGCACGTAAAGTAAAACCTTCTAATTTGAATAGTGTATTATATATTTATAAATTTCAATCGATTGCCTTCTTTACGACTAATTTTTTATATTATGAAAATGAATAAAACTGAAAGGATATACTGTACATGAATTTAACGAATTTCCAAAATTATATTTCCAGTACAATCGTGAAACGAGGGAAAAATTATTTTAAGAATGGGCATATAGTTGAACTTACTCAATTGACAAACACAGATTGGGAAGCAACCGTAGAAGGAACGGATGATTATACAGTTCATGTGAAATTATCATCTGAAGAAGAGATTACATCTTCAAGATGCAACTGTCCTTATGATGGTACTTATTGCAAACACGAAGTTGCTGTTTTCTACGCATTGCAAGACGAACCAAAAATGGTGCTCAACCATCCACCACTAGAAACGATTCTTAATGAACAAACAAAAGATTCACTTGTTCACTTTCTACTAGATGTAGCTCATGAGGATTCACATTTCCAGCAAAGAATTTTTAAATCTTTTATGAATGATACTATTTCGCAAACAAATCTATTAAAAAAAGCAGAAAAGACTATATTAAAACCAATGAAAAATGCAATAAAAAAAGGGTATATCTCATCAAATGAAGAGGACTTAGTATTAATTGGTGTAGAAGAAGTGATTAACCAAGTGCATGATTTGATCAAACAAGGAGAACTTCATTTAGCCAGTGAGCTTACGCTACTCTGCTTTTCAAAAACAGCTAAACTTTATGACATTTCAAATCATACATTGATGATAGATGAAGTGTTAGAATTGTGCGTTAGCCTTTTAGATGAGGTTATTCCTGGAGTTACTAGTTGTTCCATCGAACAGCAAGAAGATATCTTAAGAAAACTTTTCGACGTTGCCATTGAAACAGAAGAGGATTATTGGAAGCTTGAACTTTTGAAACAGGCATTACCATTTTGTGAAGACCCAGTATTTTCAAACGCTTATTGCACAACTATTCCAAAGATATCTTTCAATAGTGAAGATTTTGGAGAACAAGCAGAAGCTTTAATACTCCGTGCGCTCATTATTTCACAAGATGAAGAACAGATTCAATTATTTATAGATAAGCATCAACAAAATCCGCACGTTCGCGAAACATTAATCCACATTGCATTTGAGGATGAAGATTTCGAAAAAGCACTTAAACTAGCATCAGAAGGAATTGACAGTGATTTTGGAAAAGTAAAACTACGCTCAAAATGGGAGCAATATGCTTATAATGCACATCAAAAGTTAGGAAATCAAGAAGCTATGCGTGGAATAGCCTTTATGCTTGCTGCTGAAGGAGACTTGTATTTTTATCAAGAACTAAAAAAATTATATAATCATGCAGAATGGAACAACATCGTCCAAGATTTAATCGTTGCATTTGATGAACTAGCTAACTTTCCTTCTTGGTACCCAGATCTTCTTATTGATGAGAAGAAATTTGCAAAACTGCTCATCTATTGTCAACAATCTCCGAGTCGCATTTATACTTATTCCACTTATCTAAAAGAGGATTTTTCGGAAGAAGTTAAAGCATTATTCTATCAAGACATCAAAAAACAAGCGATAACTATAGCCAATCGTAGTGATTACCAAATATTGCGGAATGCTCTACAACAATTCTGTGATGCTGGATTTAGAACTGATGTAACAGAAATTATCGAGCAATTAAAGGATATGTATCCGAGAAGGACAGCATTACATGAAGAGCTTCGGAAGATAAAATGAGATTAAGTGACAGGGTATCCTAGAATGTGAGATTTTGAAATCGCGGGAGTTTGGATGGAAATCGCGGGAGTTTCACTCAAAACCGCGGGAGTTCGGATAAAATTCGTGGATATCCAATTCTTTATTAAAATATAGGATTGGACATGACATTAAACTATATTCTTGAAAATTATTGAAATGTGTCCGCAACTACTCGGAATTTGCTTTTCTTGAAAATTATATAATCTCTACGTATACTAAAATTAGTAAGAGCATAACTTAAAAAGACCGCCGATGTTGTGGCATCGAACGGTCAAGTAGATAGTTGGTTCCCTTAAGGGGATTGGCTAAATGAGGGAATAACCCATCTGAGCCGCTAACTCAAGGATGGGTTATTTTTTATGGTTTTTAAATGAAAGTATCGACAACATCAATACAGCAAATGCAATTGCAAACATTAATGCTTCATATACTGTCATAGGCACCACCCCCTTTCTAACGGGAGTGAGCCAACCACCCTTGAGTTCCAACTATCTTAAATAGATAATACCAAACATACATTCTTAAAAAGCAAAATCTCTAATTCTATAAGTTCCATATATCGGATTTATTATAGAATTTTGAAACTTTATCTCCTCTTTTAACGTATAGTAGAAAAGGAGGGATTTGCATGATAAGAAACAAATGGCTATCTTATTTTTGGAAAATTTTATGGATTATCGGGCTAATCATATTAGCTAGACTCAGTTTCAGTTATGAAATTCAATCAAAACAATCTGCGGATGCAACATTTAATTTAATTCCTTTAATTTGGTTTAAAGTAATTATCTCCATTCTATTTGGTCTCTATCTTTCTCTTATATTAGTGAAGAAATGGTCATTTAAAATAAATCCATCTTTAATATGGTGTGTATCAATTCCATCCTTACTACTATCTTTTACATATCCAATCACTGCAACACTCGCATCTTTTAATAATTTACCTGAGGTTATCGCTAATTCCTCTATTTTGTATTGGCTTATAAATGTTAGGTCTTCTTCAAATATTTTTGGAATAGTTGCAGGTTTATCTTTAATACTAAGTCTTTTTAATGATTCACGGTGTAGTGAAAAATGCTAGGCATCCAACGCAATTTAAGTCTTTTTAGTATATGACTTCAGATATGAGGTGCCTCACATTCGAGCATCTAACTCAAGGATGGGTTATTTTTTTATGTTTTTTAAATAAAAGTATTAATTCAATCAATGTGCAAATTGCCACTCTTGATTGAATTAATCTTTAAATCCCTCTACGTTCAGATAAAACTTATAACGTATCATATGGCTCTTTCACGCTAACTAACTTTAAATCCCTCTATGTTCAGATAAAACCATTCGCTATCTTCGTAATCTTTAAATTGCGATCATGCTTTAAATCCCTCTATGTTCAGATAATACAATCGAAGACGCAAAAAACTAATTGAGTCCGACGATGCTTTAAATCCCTCTATGTTCAGATAAAACGCTTTCTTTGTTGAGTAATTTCAGAGAGTAAAGATTCCTTTAAATCCCTCTATGTTCAGATAAAACTGAAATTACATTCGACGCACATATTGAAGTAACAAACTTTAAATCCCTCTATGTTCAGATAAAACCCTACATTCAAACCGCATGAAATCAACGTTTGTGTTAGTGAATTTGCAGTGAACCTTCAATGTGGTTTTTTGTTAAATTGCAAATATTGCTCATAACATGATTATATCAAGGTTTACTAAAGATTATACGATTACTTCCAGAATGTACCAAATTAGAAGAAAAGGTCAAAATCTCCTTTTTCATTTCCAACTGTATCTTTTTTAATATGTTTTGGATTTTCTACAATATAGTAATAAATGCTATCTTCGCTAGGATCAATTATTTTTTCTACTTCTTTTCTACATTTCATAAACTGCCCTTTGGTCAATTCACCTTCAAATACAGAGTTTTGTGTCCAAGTAAGGTGTTCTCGTAGTTTCTTACATACTTTTCCTACCCTTTTAACATTAATATCATATGTTATAATGACAAACATTGATTACCACCAAGCCTTTAATGGTGTGTAAATTGTGTCACCAATAACATGTTTTATTAACTTATAACATTCAAGGCGGATTAGATATTTATAGGAAACGTTTCGATTCAATTTTCGGTGACGAATAGTCTGTTTTAATTTTTCATCAAACGCAGCTATAACTATTTTTCTTCCTTCATCATTTAAATAAACCATTCCTTCATGATCATCAAAGTGTTTTGATTGTATCTTTTTTGTGTTAACCAATGTTAAAATCAATGGGTCGACTAGCATTGGTTTGAAAATTTCAGCTAAATCAAGGCATAAAGAAAATCGTTTTTGTGATGGTTCATGTAAATAACTTATCGTTGGATTTAACTGTGTTTTATAAATTTCAGAAAGTACTGTCGTATACATCATTGTATTACCAAACGAAATCAAAGCATTAAAAGGATTTCGAGGTGGTCTTTTGTTACGTTCAGTAAAACCAAATTCTTCAGGGACCATTTCATTTAGAGCTCTATAATAATTTTTGCGAATCATTCCTTCTAATCCCATTATTTCTTGTACGCTTGTTGCTTTTTCAACTTCTTTGTTTAACCTAATTATCTCTTGAACTGCTGGTGAGTTCATATTTTTTCTCTTTCGACACGTTCGAACCATATGAAAAGCTGCAGATTGAACAAATACCTTGGCAAGAAACGATCTTTTCTCTTTCTTTAAATAGTGTTCACTTTGCTTCACTGTTACAATCCCAGAAACTTTTTGTTCTCGTGGATAAAATGTACCTGTATAAAAACCATAATAATTATAAAAATGAAGCATCACTTCTTTTTGTCCTGCAAAATTGAATAGGGAGCATTCCTGTTAGAAGTATTTTCGGGGACTTGAAAACAAAAAAGCCCTCTTGTATGATGCTTGAGTGGTCAACC
>NZ_CAKQBI010000021.1:0-56517 GCF_934216135.1 uncultured Rummeliibacillus sp.
AAGTTAAGCTCTTTAGCGCCAATGGTAGTTGGGGGCTGTCCCCCTGCGAGAGTAGGACGTTGCTAGGCACACTAAAAACACAGCTGTTTATTCAGTTGTGTTTTTTTCGTATATTCAGAAATGGAATCTATTGCTTACTTATTTGGTTGTATCTTTTAATGATTATCGTATTTGTTGAGTACATTCTTATAATTTTATTTCTTTAGGGCACCATAGTGAATAATAACAAACGAGGTGATTAATCGAATGGAAAATAAGACTTACAAACAGAAGGAAATTATCAAATTAAGAGAACTAATTAAAAATATCGATACAGCAATGTTCACAACAAATTCTGAAGATGGTTTAGTTTCACGCCCAATGAAAACACAGGAAGTTGAATTTGATGGAGATCTATGGTTTTTCACAAAAAAAGAGACAGATAAGTATCGTGAGATTCTCCAAAATTCAGATGTCAATGTAACTTATGCAGGGAAATCTTATGTATCAGTACGTGGAAAGGCTGAAATTGTAGAGGACATAAATAAAAAGAAAGAATTATGGAACGCTGCTTATGAAAAGTTAATGGAAACAAGTTATGATGATCCAAATGTTATACTATTGAAAGTAAAAGTGGAAACTGCTGAATATTGGGAAACTGGGAATATGGTCAAACAGATGATTTATTTTTATCAAAAGATAACTGGTAATAATTCTTATAATGAGAAGATGAATGAGACCATTTCATTGAATTAATTTTGAATATTCTAATTTTAAAAGCCGCTATATTTAAATAAGGCGGCTTTTTTCTGATAGAAAAGTAATTATTAAGAAGGGTATTGTTAAAATTATATATTTTTGATAAAATTAACATTGTCAGAAAGAAGGTCCGGTAGTTCAGCTGGTTAGAATGCCTGCCTGTCACGCAGGAGGTCGCGGGTTCGAGTCCCGTCCGGACCGCCATTTATCTTAAATGTTCATGCAAACACAGCTAAGAGGCTGTGTTATTTTTTTGTGTTTAGAGAAATACAGCTCGTTCACTTTGAACATTTTTGTAGGTTTAGGTAAACTATAATTAATGTGAAGCTGAGAGGACGAAGACAAATGGAAATAATGGTTGCTTCATTAGAAGAAACGAACCAATTGGCATTAAAGTTAGCTAAATTATTACAAGCACAAGATACGATTACGTTAGAAGGAGATCTTGGTGCGGGTAAAACCACGTTTACGCAATTTTTAGCAAAAGGATTAGGGATTAAACGGACTGTGAATAGCCCAACATTTACAATTTTAAAGCAATATGAGGGACGCATACCCTTTAATCATTTAGATGTCTATCGTTTAGCAGATAGTGATGAAGATCTTGGATGGGATGAAATTTTTTATGGAGATGCTGTATCTGTCGTAGAATGGGCACACTTAATAGAACAAGATCTACCTGCTGAGCGTTTGGCAATTGAGATTCAACGTGTTGATGAAAATACAAGACGATTTTTATTGAAACCAATTGGTCAGCATTATGAACAATTGTGTGAGGAGTTAATAAAATGATTTGGTTAGGTATAGATACTGCAAATTCGCCTTTGGCTGTTGCTATCGTTAAAGATGGACAAATACTTACAGCTGAAGTAACGAATATTAAAGTTAATCATTCTGCTGGTGTAATGCCAGCGATTGAACATATTTTTAAGAAGGTCAGCATTTCTCCGAAAGAGATAGATGCAATTGCTGTTAGTCAAGGACCTGGTTCATATACAGGTGTTCGTATTGGTGTTACCATTGCAAAAACTTTATCATGGACATTGCAAAAGCCTTTAGTAGGAGTCTCAAGTTTACAAGTTCTTGCAGCAAATGCTGCAATGTTCCAAGGTATTATTTGTTCTCTAATCGATGCTAGACGTCAAAATGTTTATGCTGCTGCATATGATTCCACGATGGGACTTGCTCCGATTGTGGAGGATGGTCATTACAGTATGCTTGGATTATTAGAACAGCTTAAAGAAATAGGAAAGCCGGTTCTTTTTGTAGGACATGATGTTGATAATTTTTGGGGGTTGATCCAACAAGAGTTAGGAAATAGTGCAATAAGAGCACCTTATGCTCTCGACTTACCGAGTGCAGCACAGCTTATTCATCTTGCGGAACAACAAGAGTTACCATCGATTGATGCTACACATACCTTCGTGCCAAAATATTGCCGCTTAGCAGAAGCAGAGGCAAATTGGTTGAAAGAACAGAAAGGCAAACAATAGGTGAGTGGATGATTACGTATCGACAAATGACTATTGATGATGTAGAGGCAGTACATCGTATTGAGGAGTCCGTCTTTGCTACACCTTGGACAATGGATGCCTTTTATCATGAAATGACAACAAATACACAAGCCTCATATGTCGTTGCTGTGGATGAAACAAATTCAATCGTAGGTTTTTGTGGAATGTGGATTGTTTTAGATGAAAGTCAAATTACGAATGTCGCTGTTCTACCTGCTGGTAGAGGAAAAGGCACTGGTGAAGGTTTAATGCGCGAAGCAATTCGAATTGCAAAGGAACATGGCGTCGTCTTAATGAGTTTGGAAGTCCGTGTAACTAATATTGTCGCGCAGAATTTATACCGGAAACTTGGATTTCAAGAAGGCGGTATTCGTAAAGGTTACTATACTGATAATCAAGAGGATGCTCTTGTCATGTGGGTGAATTTATAATGGAAAAAGATTTATATATATTAGGTATTGAAAGTAGTTGTGATGAAACCGCTGCTTCAATTGTAAAGAATGGTCATGAGATTGTTTCCAATGTGGTAGCATCTCAAATAGAAAGTCATAAACGTTTTGGTGGAGTTGTTCCTGAAATTGCTTCCCGCCATCATGTTGAACAAGTAACAATTGTAATTGAAGAAGCACTTCTACAAGCAAATATGAAACCTGAAGATTTGGATGCAGTTTGTGTGACAGAAGGGCCTGGGCTCGTAGGTGCATTATTAATAGGTATTAATGCTGCGAAGGCTTTTGCTTTTGCTAACAATTTACCGTTAGTTGGGGTGCATCATATAGCAGGTCATATTTATGCTAATGCATTAATCCAACCTATGGAATTCCCATTGTTAGCGTTAGTCGTATCTGGCGGTCATACAGAGCTTGTTCTTATGAAGAATGATGGTTGTTTTGAGTTAATTGGAGAAACACGTGATGATGCTGCTGGTGAAGCTTATGATAAAGTAGCGCGTGTGTTAAATATTCCATATCCAGGTGGACCTAAAATCGATCAACTAGCTCACGAGAGTGATGGAGCAGTAGATTTTCCTCGCGTTTGGTTAGACCACGATTCATATGATTTTAGTTTTAGTGGATTAAAATCTGCTGTTATTAATTATAAGCATAATGCAGATCAGCGTGGAGAAGAGATTAACCCGATGCATGTAGCAAAAGGTTTTCAAGATAGTGTTGTAGAGGTATTAACTGCAAAAACATTACGAGCAGCGCGTGAATTTAATGTTAAGCAAGTTATCGCAGCTGGTGGTGTCTCTGCAAACAAAGGTTTGCGGACAGCATTGGAAGAAGCCTTTGAAAAAGAAGGTATTCCTTTCTATGTACCACCATTAAAATTGTGCACAGATAATGCGGCAATGATCGCAGCTGCTGGTTCATCTATGTTTAAAGCAGGGAAACGAAGTGATCTTACTCTAAATGGACGTCCAGGTTTAGAATTAGTCTCATGGAATAAATAAGTTTATTAAAAGTTGAGGTTATCGCTATAAGTCGATAACCTTTTTCTTTGCAAAAATAATAAGAAAATTCTAAAATAGTCCACAGTTTGTTGATAAGTTGTGGATAAAATGTGTGTTTTCTATATATAGTAGTAAGTTTTTCACAATTATCTGTGCGTAACTTATATAAAATCTGTGGATAATGTGGAAAAGTATTTTCAAACATTGAAATATAAAGGTTTATAATGTGTATAAATTTGTGGAGAAAAAAATGATGAATATTTAGTATTGACCAATATATAGACAATATATACAGCAATTCGACAAATAATTCATGATAAAATTTTCTTGATCTTTTATTTGAGACGTTGAAGTTGATCTGTTATCTTAAAAAATAACGATAAAAGGCTACTAAATGTATTAGCACATGGACATTTAGTAGCCTTTTTAAATATTGAATTATACAAATTCCTCAAGTTGCTCATTTAGTTCTAGCCACTCTAATTCAATTTCTTCACGTTGTTCTTTAATTGTTTCTAACTCAGTTTGTAATATCATTACTTTTTCATGGTTTTGGAAAATTTCTGGATCACAAAGTTGCTCTTCTATAGTTTTAATTTGAAGATCCAAGTCACTTAGTGAGACTTCAATTTCTTCAATACGTCTTCTTATTTTGCGTTCCTTTTTCTTTGCTTCTTTATCGATTTGGTTATTCTTTTGTTTTTTTACGACAGTATCTTGAATTTGGGGAATTGCTGCTAATTTTTCGGCTGCAATTTCTTCAAGTTCTTTTTTCTTTTCAATATAGTAATCGTAGTCGCCGAGATATTCAGTTGCTCCGTCATTTGATAGTTCAACAACCTTTGTGGCAATGCGGTTGATAAAGTAACGGTCATGAGATACAAAAAGTAATGTACCAGGATAGTCAATAAGGGCATTTTCTAAAACCTCTTTACTATCCAAGTCTAAATGGTTAGTCGGTTCATCTAGTATAAGTAAATTTGACTTTTGTAGCATTAGTTTTGCTAATGAAAGTCGTGCTTTTTCGCCACCGGATAAATCGTGAACAATCTTATCTACATCTTCACCTGAGAATAGGAAACGACCAAGGACAGTACGAATATCTTTTTCATTCATTAAAGGCCATTCATCCCAAAGCTCTTTTAAAACTGTTTTATTACTTGTTAGTTTGGCTAGTTCTTGATCATAGTAACCAATTTGAACATTGGTTCCATAGTGAATATCGCCAGCAAGTGCTTGTTTATCTTTTACAATTGTCTTCAGTAAAGTGGATTTTCCAACCCCATTTGGTCCAACGAGGGCGATACGATCTTGTCTGTATAAGCGCATTTGAATATTAGTTGAAATTGCATGATTGTCATATCCAATAGATAGGTCATTAATAGATAGGACATCATTTCCACTTTGTCGATTTATATCAAAAGTAAAAGTTGCAGATTTTTCATCGCCATCAGGTGCATCCATCCACTCTGTTTTTTCAAGAACTTTGCGTCGGCTTTGAGCTAACTTTGTTGTTGAGGCACGCGCAAGGTTTTTTTGGATAAAAGTCTCAAGCTTTGCCTTTTCTCCTTGTTGTTTTTCATAGAGCTTACGATCACGTTCATAGTTCTTTGCCTTTTCACTTAGATAATCACTATAATTACCAGTGAATTTTGTGACGTGATGACGAGAGACTTCATATACAATTGAAACAACTTGATCTAAGAAATATCGGTCATGAGATACAATAAGAATAGCGCCATCATAATTTTTTAAGAAGTTTTCTAACCAGCTTAATGTTTCGATATCTAGATGGTTTGTAGGTTCATCGAGAATTAATAATTCAGGCTTACTTATTAGTAACTTAGCGAGAGCAAGTCGCGTCCTTTGCCCACCTGATAAGGAAGAAATCTTCTGATCATAGCTGTCAGGATAGAATTGCATACCGTGAAGAATAGATCTTGTATCAGCTTCGTATTGGTAACCACCTTGCTCTTTAAAATCATGTTGGAGTTGGTCGTATTCAGCCATTATTTTAGAGTAGGAATCTGCGTCTTCAAAAATTGAAGGCTCAGCCATTTTCTGCTCTAATTTTCTAAGTTTTTGTTCTTGCTTTTTTAATGGTTCGAAAATTGTCATCATTTCTTCCCAAATAGTAAGGGGAGATTCAAGGCCTGCATGTTGATCTAAGTAACCTAGTCGAATATCTTTTGGCATAATAATATCGCCGGAATCATAAGAAAGCTTTCCGGCAATTATTTTTAATAGTGTGGATTTACCTGCACCATTACGACCAACTAGTGCTACGCGATCCCGGTGCTGCACTTCGAGTTTAACGCCGCTTAAAATCTCATCGGCAATATATGATTTATATAATTGATTGACCTGTAATACGATCATATTAGACACCTCAGTTCAATTCTAGTTTAATGGAAGATACATATGTGTGCAACGAGAATAGCTTTACAGATAGCCAATCCTCATGTACTATTGAATGGATTTCGAATTGATTGTAGGAGGAAAAATTGTGAAAGCTTCAAACAAAATACCACAAGCTACTACAAAAAGACTTCCTCTTTACTATCGCTTCATCCTAAACTTTGCTGAAGCAGGACAAGTAAGAATTTCTTCTAAAGAACTAAGTGAAGCAATGAAAATTGATTCGGCAACCA
The DNA here is from genome assembly GCF_934216135.1 of uncultured Rummeliibacillus sp. NCBI lineage: Bacteria > Bacillati > Bacillota > Bacilli > Caryophanales > Caryophanaceae > Rummeliibacillus > uncultured Rummeliibacillus sp. The sequence continues at coordinate 6,357 of NZ_CAKQBI010000021.1, forward strand.
TTCGTCGTGATTTTTCATACTTTGGGGCTCTCGGTAAAAAAGGATACGGATATGATGTTCAATATTTACTAGATGTTTTTAGACAGGTATTAGACCAAGATGAACGAATGAATGTAGCGATAATAGGGGTAGGGAATCTCGGTAGTGCTTTGCTAAAATATAACTTTCAGAAGAGCCATAATATGAAAATTGTTGTGGCATTTGATACGAGTGGTACACCGGAAGGGAAATATATTAATGATATTCCGGTTTATCCACCAGATCTATTAGAAGAGAAATTTGCAGAATATAATGTGGAATTACCAATTTTAACTGTACCAGCTCGTTCAGCACAATTTATGACAGATAGGTTAGTAGCAATAGGGGTGAAGGGAATATTGAATTTTACTCCAGTTAGATTAAGTGTGCCGGACTATGTTAGAGTACATACTATTGACCTTACAATTGAATTGCAAACTTTAAGCTATTTTATGCGTAATGATAAGTAGTGACGTAAAATATTCACAAATAGGGTACTAGTATAAATGGTAAAAAATATAATTTTGGGTTAAAATAAAGTCATATTATGAGGAGGTGTCTGTAATGGGAATTGGTGCTGGGAGCGCTATTATCATAGGGATTGTTGCCATACTAATTTTCGGACCGAAGAAACTACCAGAGCTTGGTAAAGCAATGGGATCTACTCTCCGTGAATTTAAAAACGCTACTAAAGGTTTAGCGGATGATGACGAAACAACAAAAAAAGTGTCTGAATCTGCAAAAACTGAAGATAAATAAGTTGGGATGTTAGTTGAATGAATAATACTGAACTAACTGTTGTTGAACATATAGAAGAGTTAAGAAAGCGGCTATATATTGTTGCCGTTTTCTTTGTGGTTGCTGTTATAGGTAGTTTCTTTTTAGCAGAGCCATTAATCCATTTCTTACAATATAGCAGTGAAGCAAAGAAACTACAGCTTCATGCATTTAAAATAACAGATCCTGTTAAAATCTATTTTCAAGTAATATTTATACTGGCTACTGTTATAACATCGCCTATTATCTTATATCAATTTTGGGCTTTTATCAGTCCGGGATTATATGCCAAAGAACGTAGGGCAACATTAAGATATATTCCTTACATTGTACTATTGTTTGTTGGTGGTGTACTGTTCTCATATGAAATTCTATTTCCATATATCATCAATTTTATGGAGAAGATGTCTTCAGAATTAGATGTACAACAAACAATTGGTATCAATGAATATTTCCAATTTTTAATACAGATTACTTTACCTTTCGGGATTGTTTTTGAGTTACCTGTGGTTGTACTATTTTTAACTCGTTTAGGAATTATTACACCACAAATGTTAAGTAAGGTACGTAAGTATGCTTACTTTATCTTGTTAGTTGTAGCTGACTTAATTACACCAACTGATGTTGTATCGCTATTTATCGTAGCGATTCCGTTATGTGTCTTATATGAGATTAGTATAATAATATCTCGTATAGGGTATCGAAAATATTTGAAAGCTGAACAACAACGTCAAATGGATCTTGCAATTAGTTCCATAGAAGAAAATCCTTCTATCAAATAGATAGAAGGATTTTCTTCTTTTCTGGAGAATTATCTAGATTATTGCATTTGTTGAAGTTGTTTTATGAATTCGTTGATCGGTTCTCTATAAAATTGAACGATAGTTATAAATCCATTTAACATCATGTGAGCAATAATAGATGTGATAATTCGTTTTGTCTTATGGTAAAGGAATGCGAATATAAAGCCAGATATTGCATATATTATGATGTGTGGAAAATCTAGGTGAATTATGGCAAAGACAATTGAACTAACTAGGGCAGCAACAAAGAAATTAGTAGTTTGTACGAGTGACCCAAATATAACGCGTCGGAATACAAACTCTTCAAGAACTGGCCCAAAAAAGACAATTGCAATGATTATAATCGGTGCAACATCAGTTATTGATAAAAGACTAGCAGTATTTTCAGAACCTTGTTTAATACCTAAATTACTCTCTATAATAGCACCAATAGACTGCCCAATCATTACCATAAAGAATCCTATAATTCCCCATAGAATAGATATAGGAAGGGAAGCTTTGTTACCTTTATAGATTTTCCAAAAGTTTGAGTCACGTGAAACTAATAGTATGGAAATGATAAGAGCAATACCCATACTAATAAAGGTGTACCAACCATTTGTAGTTAAAATAAGTTCATTTTTGCTCAATTCAGGATTACGACCTTGGATAAAGTGAAATAATGGTCGTATGAAAAAGAAACCAGATAGTTGCATTAAGATATAAACCAGTAAAATATATAACGCTGTTTTTTGGGATTTCAAAATCAGAACCCTCTCTAAATTGCTTAATTTACTTCATTTTAAAATATAAACGGATAAAAACAAAATTTTTTATGCTTCATACTTGCAAAAACAATTGTAATTCATTAATATAATAATTGTGTTAGCACTCAATAAGAAGGAGTGCTAATAATATATAAAATATATTTACTCATAATTCTAGGAGGTTGTTTCAATTGTTAAAACCATTAGGCGATCGTATCATTATCGAAGTTATCGAAGCTGAAGAAAAAACTGCATTCGGTATCGTGCTACCAGACTCTGCAAAAGAGAAACCTCAAGAAGGTAAAGTTGTTGCAGTTGGTACTGGATTCTTAACAGATGGTGGTAATGTAGTGCCACTTAACGTAAAAGAAGGCGACAACATCATCTTCTCTAAATACTCAGGTACAGAAGTAAAATACGAAGGTAAAGACTTCTTAATTCTTCGTGAATCAGACGTTCTAGCAGTCGTTGAATAATAAATTAATGATCAAATAAAAAATAGATAAATTATTAGGAGGTTTTTTAAAATGGCAAAAGATATTCGTTTTAGTGAAGACGCTCGTAGCGCTATGTTAAAAGGTGTAGATAAACTAGCTAACGCAGTAAAAGTAACATTAGGACCTAAAGGACGTAACGTTGTTCTTGAAAAAAAATTCGGTTCACCATTAATTACAAATGATGGTGTAACAATTGCCAAAGAAATCGAACTTGAAGATCCATACGAAAACATGGGTGCAAAACTTGTTTCAGAAGTAGCATCTAAAACAAACGAAATCGCTGGTGACGGTACTACTACTGCAACAGTTTTAGCTCAAGCAATGATTCGTGAAGGCTTGAAAAACGTTACAGCTGGTGCTAACCCAGTCGGCATTCGTAAAGGTATCGACAAAGCAGTTGCAGCAGCAATTACTGAATTAAAAACAATTTCTAAGCCAGTAGAAAACAAAGAAGCTATTGCACAAGTAGCTGCAATTTCTTCAGCTGACGATGAAGTCGGTGAACTAATCGCAGAAGCTATGGAACGTGTTGGCAACGACGGTGTTATCACAATTGAAGAATCAAAAGGTTTCACTACAGAATTAGATGTAGTTGAAGGTATGCAATTCGACCGTGGTTACCTATCTCACTACATGGTAACTGATACAGATAAAATGGAAGCTGTTTTAGATAATCCATATATCTTAATCACTGACAAAAAAATCTCTAACATTCAAGAAATCTTACCAGTGCTTGAACAAGTTGTTCAACAAAGCAAACCATTATTAATCATTGCTGAAGATGTAGAAGGTGAAGCACTAACTACATTAATCCTAAACAAACTTCGCGGTACATTCAACGTAGTAGCTGTTAAAGCTCCTGGATTTGGTGATCGTCGTAAAGCAATGTTAGAAGATATTGCAATCTTAACTGGTGGCCAAGTAATCACTGAAGAAATTGGTTTAGACTTGAAACAAACTTCAATTGAAATGCTTGGACACGCAGGCAAAGTTGTTGTAACAAAAGATCATACAACAATCGTCGAAGGTTCAGGCAGCGCAGATACAATCGAAGCTCGCGTTGCACAAATCCGTGCACAATATGAAGAATCTACTTCAGAATTCGATAAAGAAAAATTACAAGAACGTCTTGCAAAACTAGCTGGTGGCGTAGCAGTCATCAAAGTTGGTGCTGCAACTGAAACAGAATTAAAAGAACGTAAATTACGTATTGAAGATGCTCTAAACTCAACTCGTGCAGCAGTAGAAGAAGGTATTGTTGCTGGTGGTGGTACTGCACTAGTAAGTGTTTACAACAAAGTAGCTGAAGTTGGCGCTGTTGAAACTGGTGACGTAGCAACTGGTGTAAAAATCGTTCTACGTGCTCTAGAAGAACCAGTTCGTCAAATCGCAAACAACGCTGGCCTTGAAGGTTCAATCATCGTTGATCGCTTAAAACGTGAAGAAGTAGGTACTGGTTTCAACGCTGCAAATGGCGAATGGGTAAATATGATCGATGCTGGTATTGTTGACCCAACAAAAGTAACTCGTTCTGCTCTTCAAAATGCAGCATCTGTAGCAGCTCTATTATTAACTACAGAAGCAGTAGTAGCTGACATTCCAGAACCAACTCCAGCTCCAGCAATGCCTGATATGGGCGGCATGGGCGGTATGATGTAATACCAAAGTTTAGACGATATTCAATTCAGTTTGAATTGTTCTAAATTTAAGCCTTTCGTTCCTTCTATAAAAAGTAGTATTACTTATAGATGAATCGTAAATCAAAAGCCATCTCTCACAAAAAATTGAGAGGTGGCTTTTTTACACATCAATTAGGATGGCTTTAAACAGCTAAAAGTAAACGTAAATGCTGTGAGAATTACTAAATTGAATGTATCGAATATTAATATATTTCAAAAATAATAATAAATGTGTCGATGCTTAGCATAGAAATATAAGATATAATATAGACAGTATGTTAGAATGGGGGATTAGTAGATGGATGTTCTCGACCTTCTCGATCAATTAGATCAGATTGAAATATTGTTTGAACCGATTTTTAGTGCAGATGAGCATGTCATAGTTGCTTATGAAGTAATTGGCCAATTGAACAATGATACTCACAATTTCAATATTGTTGAATTTACATATGATGAAACAGTTCCAGCTGATATTCGTGCAGAAGTGGAACAAATTTTGATAAAAAAGGCGATAGAACTCGCGACTGATGCATTGAAAGAAACGAATCTCTATATACCATGTAATCCAAATTTGTTGATGTTGGACTTCGGTGAAGCCTATTTTAAAACGCTAACCGATTTAGTAGAGGAAAGTCTTTTACCACATATTTATTTACAAATTCCAATGCAAAAATTTAAAGGGGATATCAATCAATTTAGACATCCAATATACTATATTAAGACATACGGAGTAAAAACTGTCATGGCTGATATTGGACCTGACAGTAAATTGGATCAAATTTTACTTTTAGAACCTTCAGTATTGAAAATGGAAGTGAGTGGCCTTGATTATGACGCTTGGGGAACTCAAAATCATATGTTCACCACTATTCAGTCCATTGCAGTTAAAATGGGTGCAGCATTTATGTTTGATAATATTAAAACGAGCTATGAGTTGCATTATGCTTGGAAAAACGGAGCGCGCTATTTTAAAGGTGCCTATTTAGAAAAACCATCTAATCAATTTCTTAATCGTGACATTTTAAAGACACGTTTTAGAAGCGAATGTCAGCAATTTATTTCGACTGAGAAAAAGATTTTGGCTTTAAAATACGAAGAGATAAATAATCTTCAAAAGCACATTACAACGATGGTAAAGCAGATTAGTCCTACGAGTTTGAATATTGAAAGTCTTTATGAACTGGCTGAAAAATTAGAAAATTACGCCTTTCGATTGTACATTTGTAATGATGAAGGTTTTCAAATTTCACCTAATATCGTTAGACTAAACAATGAATGGAATATAGAAGAACAGGCAATAGGAAAAAATTGGAGTTGGCGTCCTTATTTTCTTCTGAATATTATAAAATTGCAAAATCATGCAAAAGGTGATTTATCCACTATATATAGCGATATTCAAACTGGTGAGCTAACTCGTACCTATTCAATGGCTTTAAATGAGCATGAATTTTTATTTGTGGATATTACGTATAGTTATTTAATGCAACATAATATTGTAAATTAAATCATTCCTAGTGTAAAAAAGTCTCTTATCGAAGTTTTATTCGATAAGGGCTTTTTATTTGGAAAAGAATATAAACAGGGCCATAAAATATTTTCGGTATATTCTCTGTTTTAGTATTAAATTTTCCTAAATGCAGAAGATAAGTTTGATTCTTATCATTTGTTGAAGGAGGTGTAATATCCATGGAAGTATTAAAAAGAATAGCTTTAGCTTTAGTAATTATTGGGGCTATCAACTGGGGTCTAATTGGGTTTTTTAGATATGATTTAGTATCAAACCTATTTGGAGGAGAAAGCGCCTTTTTATCAAGAGTCATTTTTGGTCTTGTAGGTTTAAGCGGTCTGGTTTGTATAAGTCTTTTATTTGCTCCTTTGGATAGTGAAGAACATACAGAATCAGAACGCCAATACGGAAGAAATTCTGAATTGTCCACTGAATTTGGTGAAGAAGCAGATTTTACAGATGTCAAAGATAAAGACGACAACAAATAGTAAGAATCCTAAAGCCATGCGAATGCATGGCTTTCTGTTTTAAGAATTTAAACGATAAATAGACCAAGCTAATGTGGTAGCTATAAGAGACCATATTAAGTAGGGGATTAGCAATAGAGCGGCAAGTCCTGAATATTGAGTGGTTGAATAAATAAGTAAAATATTAGTGATGACAACTACAAGTGTATCCAGAAAAGCTAAGTCGAGTTTTTTGGCGGTAAATTGGAAAAAGCTAAAGGCTTGATTGGCTAAATAATTGATAAGCCATAATAGGATAAACGAAATGCTTGTACTTTTTAATCCCATTTTATATTGAATAATAGCTAGTGACAATGCGATTAATGCATATAAAATGCCCCAAATCATTCCTATTGTTTTACCAGAGGGTGTCCAAGAGGGCTTTTTTAACGATGCATACCATGTACGATCAACAGGAAATAGAATTCCGGAAAGACTAAACAGTAAATACACGACAATAAAGACTAAAATAGCCGATAAAATTTTACCCACCTCCAAGATATTTGACTAGCTACTAATTATTTGTATGCATTGAAATGCATTTTATTAGTAAAGATTGGATTTATCTTTTGGAGGCATCATATATTTTTCGTTCATCTGTATAAACAGATTGTTAATGCAAATTATAAAGGGGAATCAAAGGATAAATGAGAGGAGCGTTATAATATGGACAACATACGAGAGGGTTTAATACCAGCAATACTTGGAACTGCTGTAACAACTACTGGAGTGGCATTGCGAAATAATAGAAGTATAACACCTTGGATTCGAGGATCCATCATAGGCTTTGGTTTAGCACATGTTGTGCTAGGGGCCATTGATTTAGTCGAGCATCGTAACTAAGATTCAAAAGTAAAGGATAGATGGAATAGGAGAGTAACATCCTATTCTCATCTATCCTTATTTATGTGGGGTAAGCCGATTAAAAATGCTACGTCGTGTAGCAAGTTGTCCTAGAAAGTTACATTCCTTTATCCGATTAAGTAAAGTATTCCAACTTTGCGTTTGGAAAAAATTCGTTCATATAACTGTATAAGTTGCTCTTCATCTCTTCTTCTTCATCTTTTTGATAAATGTACTTTCCAATACCATACTTTCCCCATTTATAACGTCTTTTTTCTTCGTCTAGTTCAAGTTTTGTCTTAGGATAATTTTTTTCAATTACTCTTTTGGCAGGTTTGGTAAAACGATGTTGGATAAATTCAAATGTTATATCATCACGTACTTCAAGAGGTAACTCATCATTAAGACGTTCAAACATATGATAGTAACCTTCTTGCCAACCATCATGAAGGTATATAGGTGCAACGATGAAACCGAGTGGATATCCTGCTCGAGCTACTTTACCAGCAGCATCGATACGTTTAGCTAGTGGAGAGGTTCCTGGCTCAAAGTTCTTGATAACATAATCAGCATTAATACTAAAACGAAATCTTGTATTTCCATTGTGTTTGGCATCTAGAAGATGATCTACATGATGAAATTTTGTTACAAACCTCAAACGTCCAAGCTCTGTTTGTCCAAAATGTTCTATGGCTCTTTTTAATGTATGAGTTAAATGATCGATTCCTACAATATCCGATGTACAAGCAGCCTCAAATCGAGTTATTTCTGGTGCACGCTCTTCTATATAATTGTCTGCAGCAGCAAGAATTTCATCTACATTTACATAGGTACGGATATAAGGTTTACTTCCCATAGTCGTTTGCAAATAACAATAATGACAGTGTCCCATACAACCGGTAGCAAACGGGATAGCATATTCTGCAGAAGGTTTTGAAGTATCGAATTTTAATGTTTTTCGTAAGCCAACTACTAATGTTGATTTGGCATTACGATATTTTTGAAAGTCGTTTTCTCCAGGCAGATTACGGACTTGGTTGTGTGATGTGGTATATCTTATTTCTATATTTAGTTTTGTGAATTTGTCAAAAAGTTCTTTTCCTAATGGATAGTCTAATGCGTTTGGTTCAAAGTAAACCAGTTTTGGCATAAAAGGATCATTCATATTATCACCATTTTCTTTTATTTCTTCAAGGAGGATTGAATGTGCTTTATGATTAAGTGTTACCTTTTGAGTTTGAATTATGTTTTCTTTCTATTGGAAAAATAAAATTTGTTAAGGACTTTGGAAAGTATAATTATCCTCTTTATGAGGAAAGGTAAGTTAGAAAGAATATGGAAGGAGTAGAGAAAATGAGCAATGAACAATTAAAAGAAAAGGTACTCAAACTAATTTCGCATCATAAAAATGGTGTTCTCTCAACAGTTGAAAATAATAAGCCCCATTCAAGGTATATGACATTTTATAATGATCATTTCACTTTGTTTACACCAACTAAATTGAATCAAGAAAAAATAGAAGAAATCGAAAACAACAACGCAGTTTCTGTACTGCTTGGTTATGAAGGAAATGGACTAAGTGATGAGTATGTAGAAATTTCTGGAGTAGCTGAGCTAAATAAATCTCAAGATTTAAAAACAAAGTTTTGGGAAGAATCATTTAAACAATGGTTTGAAGGTCCTGATGATCCGAACTATGTATTTATTCAGATACAACCGAAAATTATACGTTTATTAAATACTCAAGGTGTTCCATCTGAAGAATTGGTTTTATAGAAGTTAAACATGTCCATATATTATAAAAGGCTCTTCTAGTCATTCTTTAGATGAAAAGAAGAGCCTTATTCTTAATTACCATTCTACTGTAGAGCTTGAAATTCGTTTGACACCACGAAGTGAGGCAATGTCCTCTATAAGTTTATGCATGGCAAGATTCTTTTGTTTAGCTTCAATAATAACGTCTATATCTTGATCATTTAGTTTAGCCATTTCTAAAAAGGGTAAGACAAAATCAAATGAAACGAAATCTGCATGAGCACGATAAAACTGATCTGACTTAGGTGAAGAAAGGTGAACTTTTGGATTTTTATTTGTTCTATGCCAAGTATCATAGATCCTTTGCAAATAATGTGACAGGGTTATATCTCCTCTATTTGCCATATAGTGATGATAATCTAAAATCATAGGTATATGTTCCTTTTCACAAGTAGTAAGCGTTTCTTCAACATTATAGGTTTTATCATCATTTTCTAATGTCATTATCATTTTTATCTCTGATGGTAATTTCTTTATATTTTGATGGAATTGTCTTAAGGCGATGGATTTATCCCCATAAGCGCCTCCGATGTGTATGTTTATATTTCCGATATTTGTTATGCCCATAGCTTCGAGCATTTTATAATGATATTCCATATCTTTTATAGCATTATAGGTTACATCATCACGTGGACTAGTAAAAATCGTAAACTGATTGGGGTGGAAGCTAGGGGATAGTTTAAAATGATGTATCAGTTGTCCAATCTCTTTCCATTGGTCTTTTAAGGGGGTAATATAATCCCACATCACTTCTGGATGAGTAGCTAAAGGAACGAGTGCACTTGAAAATCGATATAAATTGATTTCATGAGCGATATTATAATGTAAAATTCTTTTTGTATGTGCTAAATTTTGGGTTGTAATAGATATTAATTTATCCAGTCGTTGGTCTTTTGGTAGAGCAGAATAACGGGCAAAAGTTAAAGTTTTTGATGGACTTGCATCCCATAATCCCAATGCGTTCGCTACATAACCAAAACGAATTTTCATATTTTAACTCCCTATACTAATGGAAAACCCCGATTGGGTATAATAAATGTACGCCATTCGGGGTTGTTCTTTGTTATTGTAGCTTATTATTTTGGACTAATTTAACAACACAACTTGCAAGTGCTTCTTTTTCGCTTTCAGAAGCAACTCCCCACATATCGGAAAGTACTCTTTGTTGTAAGTTTTTTGGATCAACATTATTCGCTAAATACTCTCCAATTTGTACAGCTGCTTGTTGGATTACATGATTAGGCATACCAGCATCTTCAGCTTTGTCTACATTTTGACCTAAAAATGATGTCCATTGTTGCCAATTCTCTAAAATAGGCATATAAATCCCTCCTTTATGCTTGTAGTATGTGCTTCATCCCGTACTATATGTACGAAATCTTTAAAGAATTTTTTAAAAGGAAAAGTCTCTAAAAATTGCAGACCTATAATTACGGTATACAATGTGGAAAATTCAAGATACTAATTCATGATCAATTGAACTTAACATCTTTTCGATCTTCTCTTCACCGGCTTTTACCCATCGACTTTTATCTCTTATATGCCCATCCTTATCAATAGGATCTTGAAATTGACTAAGTCCGCCTGTAACAGTTAATAATGAGTTCTCGTCATAATCTAAGCCAAGATTTACAACGTGTTTGATCACAAAAGGTCTCTCAAATTGTATATATGCTGAATAATGATCTAGTTCTCCATCAATTACTCTAAAGGGCATTCGAAGATAAACGGTTTCCCCATCTTCCCGATAGAGAATGGAATCGAATTTTCCTTCATGATATTCAAAATTAGAGCAGAAACTACATCCGAATGATTCGAAAACATCTCGAATATAGCCAAACTCAGTTTTTTTACCTTCAATACGTGATTCAAATAGTATCATAGTAATCACCTCTGTTAGAATTTACTATTACTATTCTTAACAAAATAATAAAAATCATTCTAAAAATTTTATAATGTTTTATAGAAGCTTATAGCTTTTGAATAAAAATGCCATCACCCTCAAGCCATTCGGCTAAAAAAACATCTTTATAATTAGAAATATTATGAGAGGAAAGTTGCTTTTTTAACCAAACTTCATTGTATCCGCTCATCTTTTAAAAGCTTTCCATCACGAATAATTGTAACAGGGGCATGTACAGATTTTTGGGGGGAATCTTTCACAGTGGAAGTGGAAGAGGAAAAAGTAAGGCGTTAGTTTTCGACAATTATGTCGATCCTTAACGCCAAATGTCTTAAAAGAATTTTTTTCGATCTCTTTCTTCTTTCAGTATTTCAACAGCTTCCCTAAAACGCAAGGAATGGACAATTTCTCTTTCTCTAAGGTATTTTAATCCATCGTTTAAATCAGGATCATCTGATAAATCGATAATCCATTGGTACGTTGCACGTGCTTTTTCTTCTGCAGCAATATCTTCATATAAATCAGCAATTGGATCTCCTTTTGCCTGAATATATGCAGTTGTAAATGGAACGCCAGAAGCGTTATTGTAGAAAAGTGCACTATCATGCGCAACGTAATGATCTCCTAGACCTGCAGCCTTTAATTGTTCAGGTGTTGCATCTTTTGTTAACTTATAAATCATAGTAGCGATCATTTCGAGATGTGCAAATTCTTCTGTGCCAATGTCATTTAAAAGACCAATTACTTTATCTGGAATAGTATAACGCTGGTTTAAGTATCTGAGTGCAGCTGCCAGTTCTCCATCAGCTCCACCATATTGCTCGACTAAAAATTTTGCTAAACGAGGATTACACTCCCTTACCTTAACAGGATATTGTAGCTTCTTTTCGTAATACCACATCCACTATTCCTCCTATCATCACTGATTCACAATCATAGAGCTACTATACTTGCCAAGGCCAAGGAGCATCTTTCCAATTCCAAGGGTAGTTTGAAAAACTTCTACCGAAATTCATCAGTGGGCCAAAGTGTTTTTCAAATTCAACTTTCATCTCCATACTTTTTAAAGACACATCATTAAATTGCTTAATCGCTTCAAAATCATTTGGATGGGTGTCTAAGTATAAATTTAATTCTAAAGCGACAAAATCATTGGCTTGAATTTCCTCAAGCATTTGATAATACTCAGGAGGTAATTTTTTTGTAGTCATATTAATTCCCCTTTTTTTCAGGATTCGGATAAGGGCTGAAAAGGTCTGGCCAAAGTGTTCCGCAGTGTAGTGCTTGTTTTGCGGTTGGATATTGTGGTAATCCAGGCGGTTGGAATTGGATATAGAGTTGTGGAGGAGTGGAGTAGCTTTTTATACGAATAGGCTCACAGGGATCGAAAGGGCTAATATAAGGCTTCCAGTATTTGAATTGTGTAAACATATAAACCTCCTTTCTGATGTTTTGGCATCAATGTATCTATATGAATACCTGTTTCGCAATATACATTTTTGTTCCAAGTTGTTGAATAATGTAAAAGAACTCTAATACATAATCGTTTATAAAGGAGACAAAATAAATAGTAAGAAGGGATGTGGTGAAAATGGAAGGAAACAAATATGCAAAGCTGGATGATAAAAAGGTAAAAGAATTAAAAGAGTTAGAAAAGAAATTTGGTTTTACATTAGTAGCATTTGATACTGCAAATAATCAGGGGCAACGAAAGTGAATTTTTTAGATTAGAGAAGGGGCTTTCCTCTTCTCTAATATCTGCTGTGAAGTATATATCCTGCGGTGGTCAAATCAAGATTCCATCATCCCCATTGCAATGGGCGTGTCTCAACTTTCATACACGCTCTTTTCTATTGATAAAATCATATTGAAGGACGTGAGAGGCATTGTTTACAGATTACTATGCAGATTTACATATTCATATCGGTCGAACATGGAAAGGAAAACCAGTAAAAATAACGGGAAGTAAAACATTAACACTTGAAAATATACTGGATGCAGCAACTTCTAAAAAAGGCTTAGATATTGTTGGTGTGATAGATTGTCATTCGCCTGAAGTGTTAGATGAAATGGCATTTCTAATAGAAGAAAATAAGCTAGTTGAGTTAGCTGGTGGCGGTTTACGATATCAAAAAACGACGCTAATACCAGGAGTTGAAATTGAAGTCAATGATAGCAACTGTTTAGGTCCGTTACACGTACTTGCATTTTTTAGATCGTGGCAAGCAATGCGAGAGTTTTCTAAATGGATGCAAAACTATGTAACGAACATTAACTTAAGTACGCAGCGAATAGCCTGTGATGCCATTACATTGCAACATAAAGTACATGCACTAAGCGGTCTATTTATACCAGCACATGTCTTTACACCATTTAAAAGTGCTTATGGCAAAGGTGTGAAAAAGAGTCTTGCAGAAGTATTTGATATGGATCAAATAGACGCAATTGAATTGGGACTTAGTTCGGATACGGATATGGTGAAGGGAATAAGTGAGTTGGACAAATATACCTTTGTTACAAATTCCGATGCACATTCACTTGGTAAGATGGCTCGGGAATATCAAAAAATCCGATTGCAAGAAGCGACATTTGATGAATTGCAAAAGGCTTTGCACGAAATAGATGGACGGAAGATTATTGCAAACTATGGACTCAATCCGCTTTTAGGAAAGTATCATGAAACTGCTTGTGCAGACTGTGGGCATCGAACAACTGAAACACCATGTTCAAACTGTGGAGGAAAGCATCTTGTAAAAGGTGTAGCAGTAAGGATTGAGGAACTTAAAGATACTAATGAGACATCGCGCATTCGTCCGCCATATATTCACCAAGTGCCATTGGACTTTATCCCTGGTGTTGGTCCTAAAACAATTCAAAAATTATTAAGTAATTTTGGAACTGAGATGGCTGTTTTACATGTAATAACTGAATCAGAATTAAAAGAAGTGGTCCCAACAAAAATTGCTACATTAATTGAACAAGGGAAAAATGGGAAATTATCTCTATCTAGTGGAGGCGGTGGCGCTTATGGTAAGGTCAAAGCAGAATAGTCGAAAAAGAGAATGTAAGGTTTTACGTTCTCTTTTTATGAGCATAAAATGAAAAGTATATATACAATATGTCATTCGGTAAAGAGGAAATCTATTCTTTTGTTATAATGCTATAATAGATATCATTGTGTAAGGTTGGTGATATCATTTGAATCGACTTTTGAAAAATGTGATGATTCTGCTTGGAATATTATTTTTTTTAAAATTCGGGCTGTCGATTGTTCGTTGTATCATTACATTATTAATGTACAAATATACTATAATTATTGTAATAATACTTATTACTTTTTGGCTAATATATAAAAATTTCCACTTAAAAAAGATGTAACGTATCACTTGGTTACATCTTTTTCTTTTACACTGTGATATCTTGATTTATAAAGAAAATATATTTTTCTTAAAAATAAATTGAGGTGGATAGTTTGAAAAAAATAGCATCATTTTTGTCTGGATGGATATTAATTTCTTCAATTATTGTTGGTCTTACATTACCAACAACTGCTGATGCCAAAGCAGGTAAGAAATTTACAGATCGTGTCACTAAATGTGTAGATGGCGATACTGCATATTTTAAAAAAGCTGGATATTCTAGATTTCTTTATGTAGATACTCCAGAGTCAACAAATAAAATTCAACCATATGGTAAAACAGCTTCCAAGTATACTTGTACAAAACTTAAAAAAGCAAAGAAAATTCAATTACAATATGATGGACCTAAAAAGGATAAATATGGCCGTACATTAGTTTGGGTTTGGGTAGACGGAAAGCTATTGCAAGAGTCTTTAGTAAAAAAGGGTTATGTTAAAAAGTTTTATGATTACGGAACATACTCTTATGAAAAAAGATTAAGAACATTACAAGCTCAGGCAAAGAAAAAGAAAGTAGGATTGTGGAGCGGTAAAAAAGAGATAACAGCTCCTAAAAAGACTACTACAAAAACAAATTTTAAGAATTGCACTGAATTGCGTCAATATTATCCAAACGGTGTTCCTAAATCTCATCCAGCATATCAAGAAAAAATGGATAGAGATCATGATGGATACGCTTGCGAAAGATAACTTATGGTAAGAAGAGGCTAAGATTAATCAGAAGGTTAATCTTAGTTTTTTTATTCTAAATACCTATTAAAACAAACTATTCCCTACAATTGTTCACATCAATAGTACCTTGTGATTATCGACAAATTATTGCAAAATAAGATGTATGGGTTATTTGACGAATTTTGTCTAAATATCCTATTATTTTTGGCTTAAAAGTATATTTGAAATTACAATAACTATTGGAAAATCGAAATACCTGAGTCAAGGTGCTTGTAGATAATCAGTTTTTATAAGTAGAAGTAGGAGGGTACCTTCATGCCTAAACCGGTGAAAACAAATCACAGATACATAAGTGGTTTAGACGGTCTGAGGGCTATATCGGTAATTGCAGTGATTTTATATCACCTACATGTTAGTGGAATTGTGGGTGGCTATTTAGGCGTTACCATTTTCTTTGTGTTATCAGGCTATTTAATCACAGATTTACTGTTGAATGAATATGAAAAGTACGGAAAAATCGATTTAAAAAGCTTCTGGATACGGAGGTTTAGAAGATTAATCCCTGCATTATTCATCATGTTAATACTAATTGGTTTTTGGATTACGTTATTCCAACGCTCTTTTTTAGTGGGATTGCGTTCCGAAATATTAGCAGCTGCATTTTATATTAGTAATTGGTTTTATGTTGTTCAGGAGCATTCATATTTTACAAAATTTTCTCCGCCATCACCCTTACAACATATGTGGTCATTAGCGGTAGAGGAACAGTTTTATATTATATGGCCACTTATTTTAATAGTTTCTTTATCCTTTATACGCAAAAAGGAGAAATTTGCTTTATGGATAATTGGTGGAGCTATTATATCGGCGATAATGATGGCAATTATGTATACTCCAGGAGAAGATCCTAGTCGTGTATATTACGGTACAGATACAAGAGCATTTTCACTATTAATAGGCGCAGCATTAGCATTTGTATGGCCAAGTGGAAAACTGAAAGAAAAAGTTACAGATGAAGCAAAGAAATTATTAAACTGGGCTGGGACAGGAAGTTTCTTAATTCTTCTTTTAATGTTTATATTCATGCATGAAGAAGGACCATTTTTATATTATGGGGGCATGTTATTTGCTTCTATCGTAACAGCTATTTTAATCGCAACCATTGTACACCCAGCAAGTCAGGTTGGAGATATATTGAGCTTTAAGCCGCTTTTATGGGTAGGGGTTCGATCTTATGGTATATATATATGGCATTTCCCACTAGTTGTTTTGATGGGTGCAGGTGTGGATGGGGTAGATGTTCCTTTGTGGAGAACGCTTTTCATCATTGGTTTGACGCTTCTTTTAGCTGAGCTTTCTTGGCGATTTGTTGAAGATCCAGTTCGAAAAGGAGAATGGAAGATTTGGTTACATAAATTTCAAACCCATGAATGGTCTTGGAACTGGAAAGAATGGGCATTACCCTATAGAATAGGCTCTGCCTTTGTAGGGTGTATTATTATCGTCTTTGCGATGGGAATGGTATTTACCCCCGCTCAAAAGCAAACAAATAGTGAAGCATTAGAGCAACATTTGAAAGACGAACAAAAAAAGTTAAGCGAAGAAAAAGATATAAAAGAAAAGACACTACCATCTTCAACAGCATTAGATAAGGAAAAAGTAACTAAAAATGTGGAAACTGCGCATGAAAAAAAGTCGATTGCAACAGCTGTAGCAGCTAAAAAAGAAACAACAGGTAAAGATATTAAGGCGATGACCGTCTCCCCATCCATAAGTGTGACGGCTATTGGAGATTCTGTTATGTTAAGTGCTGCATCCTCATTAAAGAAGCAAATTCCACAGATTGTCGTGGATGCAAAAGTTGGACGACAAGTATATGAAACGGTTAAAGTTGTTAATAATTTAAAGCGAAAAGGTAAGTTAGGCAAAGTAGTTTTGCTCGGATTAGGATCTAATGGAGATTTCAGCAAAACTCAACTAGAAGATTTATTGAAAGAAATTGGTAATGATCGCCATATCTATCTTGTGAATACACGAGTTCCACGTAACTGGCAAAACAGTGTCAATCGCAAAATCAATCGTGCAGTAAAAAGCCATAAAAACGTGAAGCTAATTGATTGGTATAGTATGACAAATAGACAGTATGATTTGTTTTATGACGATCAGATACATCCAAACCAAAAAGGTGCGAAGTATTATACAGCTTTAATCAGCAATAAAATCGCAACAGGAGAAAGATAATTCTTTCTAAAAAGGCTACGATATTAGTGGAATCCACATTATCGTAGCCTAAATTTTTGAAGGATTATCAAGAGTTTAGAAACACGGCTTACTCCACATGTTCATACAAGTTGACACTTTCAATATAATTAACAAACCTTCGTAAATCTCGTTCTTCCTCTTTACTAATCTCGCCAGCTTCGTACATCCTATGAATTTCAGCTCGTTCGGTTTCCGTAATCACTGTCCGTAATTCATTTTTTAACTCTTCATGTTTATTTGAAATTGTTGTAACTTCTTTATTTATTAGAGAAATGGCTCTTTCATATTCGAATGCAATCATATAATAAATTTCAGGATTTGGTGCCAATTTTGCCTGTTCTCTTAGAAATTCTAAAGCATGCTCGTATGCATTTTTCCTGATTACTTGTTTCATCCGAACATAAGAGACGAACTTTTCTTTATTCAACAGGTATTTTTTCCGCGCCATACGCCATTCTCGAATAATCCGGTATAATACAAACGAAAAACCTTTTTGCATATTGTGTTGGATAATGCGTTTTCTTTCTGAAAAAGTGGATTGAATGGCCGTATACATATCTTGATCTAAATGGTGTCCCTTGTATAGTTCTTCAATATATTGTTCCTCAACTACCAACGCTTGTAAACGAATTTTTGTAATCTCACTTTGGTATTTAGGCTTTCCGGTTTTGGCAGCACTAGTATCAATTTGTACTTGACGAAACATTTGCTGATATTCTCCAATCAGTTGGTAAGCTATATTACGATTATCATCATTCATTTCACGATGAATTCGATTAATAGATACAAGTAAAAGTTGCTTTTTTGCTTCATTGAAATTGTGCTGTTTTTCGATAACATCCCCAACTTCGCTTGAATCAATAAGGATAGGAAGGAAAATTGTTGCAACGATTAACGTAAATAAGATTACAGCCGAAGCTAGAAATAAAATCAATGAGCGCTCGGGGAAAAATGAGCCACTTTCCGTGATGAATGGCAATGATAATACACCAGCCATAGTAACAGCTCCCCGAACTCCTACGAAGCTACTAAGTAAGCTTTTTTTCAAAGTTGGCTGATCATCATTTCCTTTTTTAAATGAGTAAATAGCATTGAAATGAGACCAAAGGAAACGTATCCCTAGAATGACAATACCAATTGCAAGTGCGTATCCTATTAACTTCCAGTTATTGATACTTGTATTTTCAATCGATTCTTCCATGGAGGAAGGAATATTCAAACCAAGTAAAAGGAATACAATACCATTTAGGATGAATAAGACAATCGACCATGTATTTTCAGTTAGTAATTGTTCTTCTGCTAGTAATATCTCCGTCTTATCTTTAACTAAAGCTTGAGCAATACCAGCAACGACAACTGCAATAACACCTGAAGCATGGAAGACATCTTCTGCAACAAGATAGACGATAAATGGTGTTAACAATTGCAAAAGCGTATGGAAAATAACATCTCGAATACCAGCACGGCGTAATGAAAAACGGATTTGCGTTAGTATAGTACCGACAACTAAACCTAAAATTCCGCCAATTAAAAATGTGTAAGAGAAATTTAATAACGCTTCTTTAATAGAGAAATAGCCAGTGACGACAGCGACAACTGCATATTTAAATGCTACTAGTCCTGAGGCATCATTGATCAATGATTCCCCACGTACAACATTTAAAATTTTCTCAGGTATTTGAATGCGCTTTGCAATACCATTTACAGCAACGGGGTCTGTAGGAGAAAGTATGGCTGCTAGTGCAAATGCAGCAGCTAAAGGTATAGAAGGTATTAACCAATGTATAAAGTAACCACCGGCTAAAGTTGTAATTAGTACTAGAATAATGGCATTGCCCAAAATAGGCATCTTCATATTCCATAATTCTTCACGGGGAAAATTACGACCATCATTATATAAAAGTGGTGCGACAAACAGCAAAAGGAACCATTCTGTTTCAAGTTCTAATGTAATATTACTAAATAAAAGTGCTAATATAACTCCTATAGCAATTTGAATAAGAGCTGTAGGAATAAAAGGTAAGTAGTGCCCTATTATATTTGAAATAAGCAAACAACCTATTAGCAATAGAATAATCATCAATAAATCCATCTCATCATCCTCGCTATGTAAGTGGAACTTTTCCACTCCTTAATTAAAAATAATAAGATATTAAAATAATTTCTACAAACAATATCCATTTTTCTAAAAATCGTCATAAATCACTTAAACTGTTGTGACCAAAATCATGGCATCCATTGATATGAAAGATTATACTAAGATTTGTCAAGAATCGAATAATCTCGTGAATATAAAGGAGTTGGACAACTTGAAAACAGTTGTTGTAGTTGGCGGAGGCATTACTGGGCTTTGCACTATGCATTATTTACAAAAACAGAAAAGAGAAAAAAATTTAGATATAAATCTTGTGCTAATAGAGAAAAATGAATATCTAGGAGGCAAAATACATTCGGAGCATAACCATGGATTCATCATGGAAACAGGTGCTGATTCAATCGTTGCCCGCCATAAAAGTGTATTGCCTCTTGTCCAAGAAATTGGATTAGAAACTGACCTCGTTTATAATGGCACGGGTATATCATATATATATACGAATAATACATTACATGCTATCCCTGCTGATAGCGTATTTGGGATCCCTACAAGCATCGAATCATTAAATAGCAGTACACTAGTTTCACCAGAGGGAAAAAAAGAAGCATTAAAAGACTTAGATTTACCGAATGACCGTTTCACAAAGGATAGCTCGATTGGTGAATTTCTTGAATACTTTTTAGGAAAAGAGTTAGTCGAAAAGCAAATTGCTCCTGTTTTATCGGGTGTATATTCAGGTGATTTGTATAAGTTAACAATGGCATCTACATTACCATATTTACTAGATTATAAAGAACAATATGGCAGTATTATCAAAGGGTTTGGCGCAAACCGTGAGCAATTCCAAAAGTCATCAGACAAAAAGTTTATCTCTTTTAAAAATGGACTTTCACAATTGATTGATCGCTTAGAAGAAACGTTAACAGATGTAGAAATTATAAAAGGTCTAGCAACGACGAATATTACAAAAAGTGATGACCGATATATATGTTCGTTTGATAAACATGAAAATATTATCGCCGACTATATTGTATTAGCAACCCCACATGCAGTAACGAGTAAGATATTAAAAGACAAAAGAATTGATGAAGAACTAAATACCATTCATAATGCTTCTATTATTACCATTTATGTAGGATTTAATATTCCTGATGAAAAGCTACCAGCTGATGGTACGGGCTATATAGTATCAAAAAATAGTGATGTAAAATGCAATGCTTGTACTTGGACAAGTCGCAAGTGGAACCATACATCTAAATCGGGTAATTTACTTGTCCGTCTATTTTATAAAAGCTCAAATCCTATATTCAATAAGCTCAAACATTTAAACGAAGAAGAGTTAACTGCAATAGCATTGGAAGATATTAAGAAATCATTAAAATTAGATAGCGAACCAGCTGTTGTAAATGTGACAAAATGGAATGATTTAATGCCTGTCTATGGTATGGGACATGCAGAAACGGTAAAATCATTGACTACCCAATTAGAAGAAAAATATCCACATGTTATTTTAGCAGGATGCTCATATTATGGAGTAGGCATTGGAAATTGCATTAAAAACGGACAAGACACAGCAGAAAAAATTATCCAATCAATTTAATAATTCTAAGTTTCTATGACCAAGAGCTAATCTCTCTCTTGGTCTTTTTTTATTGTAATATTGGAACTCACTATGTAACATGGAAAGATAAGAAAAAAGAAAGAGGTTTATAAAATGATGAGAAAGTTGAGTTTAGTGCTCGGTATTTTATTACTCTTTACGGGATTAGTATTGACCTTTCAAAAACCAATAATGGTATTGTTGGTAGATAACATGTCTAAGGAAACAATCCAAAAGACCAATATTGAAAAAGCAAAGACAACACCACAGGCAACTTTCGATTTTGCAAAGGTGGAAAATATTCGTTTACAAGATGTACTTGATGCCCAAACGAAAAAGAAAGATGTACATGCAATTGGAGCAATTAGTGTACCGGATGTTCATATGCAATTACCAATCGTCTATGGAATTTCAAATATTAATTTAACGGTTGGTGCAGGAACGATGAAACAAGATCAAGTTATGGGACAAGGAAATTACTCTTTAGCTGGGCATAATATGAATAATGGTAAAACCTTATTTAGCCCATTAACAAAAGCACAAGAAGGTATGAAAGTTTATATTACAGATTTCAGAAATATATACGAATATCAAATTTCTGATATGTTTATCGTCAAGCCAACACAAGTAGAAGTGATTCAAGATCAAGGAGATGAAAAGCTAATCACACTTGTCACCTGTAACTATAATGGTGAAAAACGTATGATTATTCGCGGAAAACTCATTAAGAAAGAAACATATACTGATGATACGAGCTATTTTAAGTTAAAATAAATTTTTATAGCTTACTAAAAGTCTTTCCTTTTACAACCGTAAAATGAGTTGCAATTATAAAAAATACAAATGTAACTCATTTTTTCATATGTCCTTGACGAAAAGTATATTAAGGAGTATGATTCTTTTAATTATTCTAAAAATTAAATATTATTTCTTATCAAGAGAAGCTGAGGGACTGGCCCTATGAAGCTTCAGCAACCAGCCAATTGGTCAGGTGCTAATTCCAGTGGAGTAATCCTGTAGATAAGAAGGAGCAATCAATATGCATTCTAAAACCTTCTTATTTTTTGTTAAGAAGGTTTTTTATTTTAAATTTGATGAAATTCCCACATCGATTTTTCTCACAAGCTCAATGTGGAAAATAATACCGAGTGGTAGGACTACGGTGGAAAAGAAAGGAAGGACAGTATGGGACTTTTAGAAAAACTTCAATCGCAAGTTTTAACTGCAGATGGTGCAATGGGAACATTATTATATTCGTATGGAATCGACTATTGTTATGAGGAATTAAATGTTAAAAAGCCAGAAGTTATTGAGAATATCCATCAACAATATATCGATGCAGGTGCAGACATTATTCAAACGAATACTTATACAGCAAACGCTATTAAATTAGAACGATATGGTCTTGAAAATTCTGTGAAAGCCATAAATGAGAGTGCCATTCAGATTGCAAAAAAAGTTGCTTCAAAAGGGGAACAGTTTGTTTTAGGGACAATCGGTGGTATTCGGGGTATTCGAAAAAGTGATGCGACTTTAGACGAAATCATTCGGTCGTTGGATGAACAGGCAGGAATTCTACTAGCTGGTAATCCGGATGGACTTTTGCTTGAAACTTATTATGATTTTGATGAATTAAAGGCAGCAGTAAAGCATTTGCGCAGAATCACTGATGTTCCAATAATTTCGCAAGTATCGATGCATGAACCAGGTATTTTGCAAAATGGTTTACGATTAAATGATGCTCTTCACCAATTAGAAGCAATCGGCGCTGATATCGTAGGCGTTAACTGTCGCTTAGGTCCACACCATACTATCCAAGCCTTTGAAGATGTAGAACTCCCATCAAAAGCCTTTCTTTCGGCTTATCCTAACGCAAGCCTTTTAGATGTTGAAGATGGCAAAATAGTTTATGAATCTGAGGCAGAATACTTTGGCAGATCCGCAGTATTGCTAAGAGATCAGGGAGTAAGGTTGATTGGTGGATGTTGCGGAACAACACCAAAACATATAGAAGCGGTCAAACACCGTTTGGCAGATCTACCACCAATTCAGCATAAAGTAGTTAAGCATAAAGAAGTCATATTGATTAAAGAAGCTACAAAAGAAAGTTATAAGCCACTTCATGAGAAGGCGAAAAAGGAACGTTCTATTATAGTGGAACTTGATACACCAAGGCATTTGGAAATCGAAAAGTTTATAGAAGGTTCCAAGGCTTTATATGAAGCTGGAGCTGATGCTGTGACCATGGCAGATAATTCACTTGCCTCACCGCGAATTAGTAATATGGCGATGGGATCAATATTAAAGCTAAATAATAATATTCGCCCTCTTGCCCATATAACCTGTCGTGATCGGAATTTAATCGGTTTGCAATCACATTTAATGGGGTTAAATGCGTTGGGCATTCATGATATTTTAGCGGTTACAGGCGACCCATCCAAAGTAGGGGATTTTCCAGGCGCAACAAGTGTATATGATGTCTCTAGTATTGAACTTCTCCAACTTATAAAAAAATTGAATGAAGGTATTTCATTTTCTGGAAAGCCACTCCGGAAAAAAGCGAATTTTTCAGTAGCTGCAGCATTCAATCCTAATGTACGTGTAGTAGAGCGTGCAGTTGGTCGGTTAGAGAAAAAAATCGAAGCGGGTGCAGATTATTTCATCACACAACCTGTCTATAGTAAAGAAAAAATTATTGAAGTGTATGAAGCAACAAAACATTTAGAAACGCCTATATTCATTGGTATCATGCCACTTACAAGTGTAAGAAATTCGGAATTTCTGCATCATGAAGTGCCGGGTATTAAGCTTTCTGAAGAAGTATTAGAACGTATGAGAGCGACAGGTGAAGATAAGGAAGCCGCGAGATTTGAAGGAATTGCTATTGCAAAAGAGCTGATTGATACAGCGGCCGAATTGTTTAATGGAATCTATTTAATCACACCATTTATGCGTTATGATATGTCAATTGAGTTAATGAACTATATACGCGAATTAGATTTCAAGAGAGAGGATGAAAGCAACTATGTCAAAGCATCTCATTGAAGAACGACTTGAAAATCACATTTTAGTTTTAGATGGTGCCATGGGAACGATGTTGCAAAATGCAAATTTAACAGCGGAAGATTTTGGTGGAGAGGAATATGAAGGGTGTAACGAATATTTGAATATTACTCGACCAGATGTTGTTGAATCGATACATCGTGCTTATCTTGAAGCAGGTTCAGATGTTATTAGTACAAATACATTTGGCGGGACACCAGTTGTTTTAAATGAATATTCTTTAGGAAATAGAGCAGAGGAAATCAATAAAAGAGCAGTAGAAATTGCAAAAAAAGCGGCGGCCGAATTTTCAACTCCCGATTGGCCGCGCTTTGTAGCGGGCTCTATGGGCCCAACTACCAAAACACTTTCAGTAACGGGTGGTATTACTTTCGATGAGTTACAACATGATTTCTATGTACAAGCGAAAGGACTAATTGAAGGCGGAGCGGATGTTCTTCTACTTGAAACAAGTCAAGATATGTTAAATGTCAAAGCGGGCACTTTAGGGATTAAGCAAGCTTTTGAAGAGCTACATAAAAAGATTCCTGTGATGATATCAGGGACAATTGAACCTATGGGTACAACACTAGCTGGTCAAGGAATCGAAGCATTTTATATTTCAATTGAACATATTAATCCTTTATCAGTTGGATTAAACTGTGCAACAGGTCCTGAATTTATGACAGATCATTTGCGCTCTTTGTCTGAAATTGCAACAAGTTATGTTAGCTGTTATCCAAATGCTGGTCTCCCTGATGAAGAAGGACATTATCATGAAACCCCAGAATCCTTATCAAAAAAACTTGCAGGCTTTGCAGATAAAGGATGGTTAAATCTAGTCGGTGGTTGCTGTGGAACAACGCCAGATCATATTCGAGCAATACGAGAGGTTGTCAAAGACCAAAAACCACGCAAGAAGCCTGATCATGAGCATGGTCATGTAGTATCTGGTATTGATTCATTGGTTTATGACGATTCTATGCGTCCACTATTTGTTGGTGAACGGACAAATGTTATCGGTTCTCGTAAATTTAAGCGACTTATTGTAGAGGAAAAGTATGAAGAAGCATCAGAAATTGCTCGTGCTCAAGTGAAGAATGGCGCGCATGTTCTAGATATATGTTTAGCAAATCCAGATCGTGATGAATTGGAAGATATGAAGAACTTTATGCAAGAAGTTGTGAAAAAAGTTAAGGTACCTATTGTAATTGATTCAACTGATGAAAAGGTAATTGAAGAAGCACTAAAATACTCACAAGGAAAAGCAATTATCAATTCTATTAACTTAGAAGACGGGGAAGAACGTTTTGAAGCAGTATTACCAATCGTCAAAAAATATGGTGCTTCAATTGTTGTTGGCACAATTGATGAGAAAGGTATGGCGGTTGATCGACATCGTAAGTTAGAGATAGCTGAACGTTCTTATGATTTACTCGTTAACCAATGGGGAATAGCACCAGAAGATATTATTTTTGATCCACTTGTTTTTCCAGTTGGAACAGGTGATGAGCAGTATATAGGATCAGCTGTTGAGACAATTGAAGGGATTCGGTTAATTAAAGAAAAACTACCAAGAGCTCTAACAATTCTTGGTGTTAGTAATGTTTCATTTGGGTTACCGCCAGTTGGACGTGAAGTATTAAATGCTGTGTACCTTTATAACTGTACACAAGCAGGTCTTGACTATGCCATTGTTAATACAGAAAAGATTGAGCGTTATGCTTCTATCCCTGATAATGAAAAACAATTAGCAAATGATTTACTATTTAAAACAACAGATCAAACATTAGCGAAGTTTACAGATTTCTATCGTGATAAAAAGAAGGAAAAAACAGAAGCAGATATTCCTAAAACAGTTCCAGAACGTTTAGCTTATTATATAGTTGAAGGTACAAAAGAGGGGTTAATACCGGATTTACAAGCTGCTTTGAAACAATATGATACACCGTTAGATATTATTAATGGACCTCTTATGGATGGGATGGCTACTGTAGGTAAACTTTTCAACGATAACCAGCTTATTGTTGCGGAAGTACTGCAATCTGCAGGGGTTATGAAAGCGGCGGTATCATTCCTTGAAGACTTCATGGAGAAAAAAGAAGATGATACAGGGAAAGGCAAAGTAATCCTTGCAACTGTAAAAGGGGATGTACATGATATTGGGAAAAACCTAGTAGATATTATTTTAAGTAATAATGGCTTTAAAGTAATAGATTTAGGAATCAAGGTGACTCCTCAAGCGTTAATAGAGGCTATTCGTACCGAAAAACCCGATATAGTTGGCTTATCAGGCTTACTTGTAAAATCAGCTCAACAAATGGTTGTTACTGCACAAGATTTTAAAGAGGCACAGATTGAAACACCAATTATGGTTGGTGGGGCTGCATTATCTCGAAAGTTTACAGATACCAAGATTGCGAAGGAATACGGTGGTCCTGTGTTATATGCTAAAGATGCGATGCAAGGACTTGAAATAGCCAACCGATTGCAAAGTGATGATAAAGAAAATCTTTTACATGAAATATATGCAGCTCAAGAAAAAAGAATGGCACAAGAAGCAAAAAGAGGAGAGAGAACGGCCGTTGCTGTTGCTCCAAAACCTGTTAAAACAGTACGAAATGATGTACCTGTATTTGTACCTCAAGATTTAACAAGACATATATTAAGAGATTATTCCGTTGCGCATCTTCAACCATATGTGAATATGAGAACCTTAATCGGACATCATCTTGGATTAAAAGGTTTCAATGAAACGATGCTCGAAAAGGGTGATGAGCGAGCTATTGAACTATATGAATTAGTAACAGGATTTTTAAAATCAGGGATTTTAAGCCCATCTGGTATGTATCAATTCTTCCCAGCACAATCAGATGGAGATGACGTAATTATTTATGATCCTAATGATACTAAAAAAGAGATTGAACGTTTTACATTCCCACGTCAACAAAAGAAGCCATTCTTATGTTTGGCTGATTTCTTAAAATCGGTAGATAGTGGAGAAATGGATTATGTTGGATTTATGCAAGTAACAGCAGGACATGGTGTTCGTGAGGCGGCTACTCGTTTAAAGGATCAAGGAAAATTCTTAGAAAGTCATGCATTACAAGCCACAGCTTTAGAACTTGCGGAAGGATTTGCTGAACGGATACATCAAGAAATGCGTGACTTCTGGGGATTCCCTGATGGTACTGATTTTACAATGCGTGATCGCTTTGCAGCAAAATACCAAGGACAACGTTTCTCATTTGGCTATCCAGCTTGTCCTAATCTCGAAGATCAAGAAAAACTATTTAAATTGATCAAGCCAGAAGATATAGGTGTTACATTAACCGACGGTTACATGATGTCTCCAGAAGCATCTGTTAGTGCCATGGTTTTTGCACACCCAGATGCACGGTATTTTAATGTAGAATAAAATAGTCAAAAGCCCATCTTTAGCTGCGGACTAGATGGGCTTTTACATTTGATTATTTCCATATTTTTCGCATACTGGCTGTTGGAATTTGCAGCTCATCACGGTACTTACTAATAGTTCTTCTAGCTATTTGTATAGCGTATTCAGAATTTAAATACTCCGAGATTTTTTGATCGGAGTATGGTTTATATTTGTTTTCTCTTTGAATAATTTGTTTTAATAATGCTTTTACTTTTTCTTGAGAAATTTGACCGCCATCATTTTTAGAGATTTTAGAAGTGAACAATGATTTCATCTCAAATGTTCCGATAGGCGTTTGGATAAACTTATTTGATGTTGTACGACTTACGGTAGATTCATGCATATCAATTTCCTCTGCAACTTCTTTTAAAGTTAATGGTGCTAGATGGGCAATGCCATTTTTAAAGAAATCTAATTGTTTATTGATTAGTACATGCATTATTTTGATAATTGTATTTCGGCGCTGTTCAATACTGTTTACGAGCCACTGGTAATTCCTATGATGATTAAGGATATATTGTTTATCTTCACTATTTATAGTTGGTACATTTAAGTAATGCTTATTTAGATGGATTTGAGGAAGATAATAATCGTTTAAGTAGAATGTCAATTCATTTTCCTGAAATTCTACAATAATATCAGGTTGCACATATTCAATGCTATCAGAAATAGAAAAATTGCAAGGTCTTGGATTGAGTGTTTGGATTTGTTTGTTTAATTGTTGTATGACTTCTACGGAACATTTCATATTTTTAGCAATCATTTGCCACTTGTTTTCAGCAAGTAATGGCAAATGATTTTGAATTAATTCTTGTAAAATAAGATGGTTCGGATATCTATATTGACATTGCATTATTAGACATTCTTTTAAATTTCTTGCTCCAATTCCAATCGGTCCAATCTGTTGAAGAAGTTCAATCCCCTTTGTAATGAATTCTGCAGAATAAATTGCATTGCTATCTTCTATTATTAGGTAACCAAAATCATTCAAATTATTGATAATATACTTTAGTAATTTTTGTGTATCTCTATCTTTAAAATTTAAATTGACCATTTTCAACAAATAATCTCTTAGATTTTCTTCAATTGGTTTTGAAATATCGGATGTTGCCTGTTTTGCATATTTAGATGGTCTAAAAGGTGGAAGTTTCTCAATTTGTGGTGACGTTGGTTTTTCTTGAAGGTCAATCAATGGATTTTCTAATTCTTGCTGGCGTATAAATTGTTCTAAATCGTATGTTGAGTATTGGAGTAATTCTATAGATTGTCTTAGCTGAGTTGTCATATACAATTTAAGTTCTTGGCGTTGTTGAAGAAAAAGATTCAAAAAAATCCCTCCATAAAACTAAATGGCTAGAATAATCCCCAAAATTCTTAAAAAATCTACTCTGGGTATTAATTATTATACTCTATGTATCTATTCTAAATGATAAGGATAGGTGAAGAAAAATATTATTCAAAATATTTTTCCAATATTATCATTAAGTACATAATAATTAATTGCTTTTAGCACCGAGAACATGATAAATGTCATGTCTACCTCATGACATCTATATCTATTGTAAAACGATGAGTGAAAGTATGATGAGTCCAACAGGAAAAAAGGTTGGAGGGATCTCTTTGACAGATCGTGAAAAAACAAAACAGCTAAAAATGGCAGTTACACCTTTCGCAACTTCTGATACAAAAAAAAGTATCATACAAATAATAAATACAATTATTCCCTTACTCGCAATATTAACTGCTGCGTATTGGATTATTCCTTACACAATGTTAGGGGCAATTGGACTTAGTATCATCGCAGCAGGATTCGTAGTTCGTACATTTATCATTTTCCATGATTGCACACATGGTTCGTTCTTTAAGAATAAAAAAGCAAATGATTTCATGGGATTTATAACAGGAGTTCTTACGTTATTTTCATATGAAAAGTGGAAAAAAGAGCATATGATTCATCATGCTTCAAGTTCTAACTTGGATAAACGGGGAATCGGTGATATTTGGGTAATGACAGTTGATGAATATTTAGAAGCTTCTAAATGGAAAAGATTCTGTTACAGAGCTTACCGTAATCCACTTGTTATGTTTGGATTAGGACCTTTATATTTAGTGTTAATCGATAGCCGATTTAATCACAAAAACGCAAAGAAAAAGGAACGTTTAAATACTTATTTATCAAATATCTGCATCGCCGCAATTATTACTGGCATCATTTTACTGACAAATGTTCAATCGTTTTTAATCATTCATGGTACAACAATGTTTGTTGCTGGATCGCTTGGTATTTGGTTATTCTTTATCCAACATACATTTGAAGATTCTTATTTTGAAAATCAAAATGATTGGGACTATGTAAAGGCGGCAATAGAAGGAAGTTCTTATTACAAACTACCACTTGTTTTACAATGGATTACAGGTAATATTGGCTTCCATCATGTACATCATTTAGCACCACGTGTACCAAACTATAAATTACAAGAAGCTCATACAAAAACACCACCATTGCAACATGCAACGACCATCACTATTAAGACAAGTATGGAATCATTACGTTACAAATTGTATGATTCACCTAACAAACATTTTGTAACGTTTAAAGAAGTGAAAAAACGTGTCGTTTCTCATGATTACAAGTTAAGATCGCTAAAAATATCATAAAGAGCTGAGAGTCATTCCTAAATAGGGGTGGCTTTTATTTTAGAAAAATGAAAATCGAAAAAAGTCGAGGATAATCGATTATTTGCTATAATTAACGTAAAGAGAATCGGAAGTCATTTCAAAGGAAGTGGATAAGATGATTAATATAGTAATTGCTGAAGATCAAGGAATGCTGCTAGGAGCTTTGAAGTCATTGATTAATATGGAAGATGATATGGAAGTTGTTGGAGTAGGGCATAATGGTGTAGATGCATTAAAACTGGTTGATAAGTATCAGCCAGACATTGTCATTATGGATATTGAAATGCCTGAAAAAACAGGGTTAGATGCTGCAGAGGATTTGAAAGAAAAAGACGTCAAAGTCATTATTTTAACGACATTTGCTAGACCAGGTTATTTTGAACGAGCAAGAAAAGCGGGAGTTAGAGGCTACCTGCTAAAAGATAGTCCGATAGAGGAATTAGTAAATGCTATTCGAGTAATTATGGATGGTCGCAGAATTTATGCTCCAGAATTGATCGACATCGTTTATGAAGAAGAAACAGAAAATCCCCTCACTGATCGTGAAAGCGAAGTATTGGGACTTGTGGCAAAAGGAAAAACAACAAAAGAGATTGCAAGTGAACTATTTTTATCTCCTGGGACTGTTCGAAATTATATATCGACAATTTTAGATAAGCTAGAAGTAAGCAATCGAATCGAAGCTATAGCGAGATTTAAAGAAAAAGGCTGGAATAAATAAAAAGTAAAAATCCCGATTACATCCTTCTGGAGGTAATCGGGATTTTTAATACCTGTTCTTATTAAGGAAAATTTGCTTAACCCTTTAGCTTCATCTTCGTTTTGTTAAACGCCCAACTATAAAACCTGCTGCCGCTACGCCGAGTAAGGTATTTGTTTTTTTATTAAAAACTTGTTTGATCACAAGTTCAATATTTTGTGGACGTTCAGCTAATCGTCGCATGAAGTAGCCATACCAATCTTGTCCAAATGGAACGTATGTGCAGAAATTATAACCTTCTTTTACAAGTTGAAGTTGCATATCTTGGCGGAAACCGTATAACATTTGGAATTCGTATTTTTCGTTTGGTATATTATGGTCAGCGATAAATTTCTTTATATGATTAATAATATTGTGATCATGTGTTGCAATTGAAGTGAATTTACCATGTAATAAATGATATTCTAAAAGGTCTATGTAATTGCGGTCGATATCTTCTTTTTCTTGATAAGCAACGTCACTTGATTCTTTATAGGCCCCTTTAACAATGCGTAAACGAAAGTCTTTAAATTTTTTAATATCGTCTTTAGCACGAAGAAAATATGCTTGAATAACGGTCCCAATATTTTGATGATCTTTTGATAATTTTTCAAGTAAATTAAAAGAAGGTTGTAGACGTTCATAATTTTCCATATCGAAGTTCACGAAAATATTATATTGGTCTGCTAATGCAACGATCTCTTTTAAATTTCTATAGCAAAAGTCATAGTCAATATCTAAACCAAGTTGAGAAGGCTTTAAAGAAATATGCGCGTCTACATTGTTTTGGTGAATAGCTTCAATAACAGCTAAAATTTGTTCTTTTGCTGCTGTTGCTTCAGATTGGTCATGAACAAATTCCCCTAAGTTGTCCACTGTACAAGAGATACCATGTGAGTTTAACTCTTTAATACTGTCCATTACTTCTGCAATGTTAGTCCCAGCAACTACGCTAGCAGCACCTAATTTCAATCCATACTTCTTAGCATTGTTATTTAAAAATTGGTTTTCGGATAACGCGATAAAGAAATCTTTAAGTGACATATGCTATTCCCCTTTATGATGAAAGTATATTTTAATAGATTATATCACAGAATTTTGAAAAAATATTCCATAAAAAGATATCCTTGTAGTTGAGGATAAATATGTATATACTGCTATATTATTTTTGATAAAAGGCTTAAATGAAGAAATGTGTGGCAGTTAAGTTAGAACAAATAAGGCTCCATACGTTCTAAGGCTCATTTGTGTCGAAATTTGTTGGTTTTTATGACAAATAAGTTGCATTCATCCTATAAAATCTGTAACTTAGTACATAGGTACAAAATTAATATTATGACGCCAAAAAACGTTTTCCCTTCATGGAAGAGGGAAAACGTTTTTTTGCATATTTAGAATATAGCAAGCATTTGCTATCAATGATTATTTAATGGTCTAATAGATTCTCCATGCTTAAAATTTTTCTTTTAACATTTGCATACGATCATTAAACAATGTTGGATAGGATAAAAACCCCAATATAATGCTAGAAACTGCAGCAGAAGTTAGTAACATAAATAAGACCATTAATTGAAATTGAACAGCTTGAACAGGGTCAGCACCAGCTATTATTTGACCGCTCATCATGCCGGGTAGTTGCACTAACCCAATTGTTTTTTGACTTTCGATGGTTGGAATCATACTTGCTTTGAAAGATGAATCTATTTTGTAAGTATCCTATAATATGGATAATTATTATCTAAATATATAACGGAGGAACAATTTTGGAGATTATCTATTGGACTTCATTCAACCAAAAAGAGTGGGACATTTTCCTAGCAGCTACGGAAAATGGATTATGTTATGTAGGAACATCAAAAGAATCGATTGAGGCATGGCGTAAAAAGTATTATAAAACATTCGAATTAGTAGAAAACAGTGGAAAATTGATCAAATACCAAAAGCAATATGAAGAATATTTTTCAGGGAAAAGAACTATCTTTGATATGCCATTAGATTTACAAGGAACACCATTTCAAAAAGAAGTATGGAAAGGATTACTTCAGATTCCATACGGTAAGACAACTTGCTATTCAGACATTGCTAACCGTATTAAACGTCCAAAAGCGGTAAGAGCTGTTGGCGGAGCAATAGGCGCAAATCCAATCTTAATAGCGATTCCTTGTCATCGGATAATTGGGAAGAACGGAAAACTGACAGGTTTTAGCGCGGGTATTCCGTTAAAAAAGGCATTGCTTCAGATAGAAAATGTACCGTATAAAGAATAATGATTTTGTGAAAGGTAAAATAAAAGATCTTGATATTACAGCTGTCATGACATACTAGCATTTTTAAAGACATATTTAAAAATAAATAGTGTATACTATGATGTATTAAGATGGTGGAAGAAGGGAATAGCATGATGACAAAATATCCTGACGATAGCCTAGCGCTACATACAGATTTATATCAAATCAATATGGCAGAATCTTATTGGGCAGACGGAATACATAATCGCAAAGCCGTATTCGAGCTCTATTTTCGAAAATTACCATTTGGGAATGGTTACGCTATTTTTGCCGGTTTAGAAAGAATGTTGGAGTACTTACGTAATTTTCGAATGAGCGAATCTGACTTAGAGTATTTACAAAAAGTTGTTGGATATGATGAGGATTTTATTGAATACTTAAAAAATCTACGCTTTACAGGTGATGTCTACTCTATGATTGAAGGGGAACTTGTCTTTGGAAATGAACCGATTGTTCGAATTGAAGCGCCCCTAGGAGAAGCACAGCTAATCGAAACAGCATTACTTAATATTGTGAACTACCAAACTCTAATAGCAACAAAAGCAAGCCGGATTAAACAAATTGTTAAAGATAATGTTGTGATGGAATTTGGTACACGCCGTGCACAAGAAATGGATGCAGCAATTTGGGGAACAAGAGCAGCAATTATTGGTGGCTTTGATTCTACAAGTAATGTAAGAGCGGGTAAACTATTCAATATACCTGTTGCAGGTACACATGCTCATTCCTTAGTACAAGCGTATAAAAGTGATTATGAAGCCTTTCATGCTTATGCAAGACGACATAAAGACTGTGTATTCCTTGTCGACACTTTTGACACATTAAAATCTGGTGTACCTACAGCGATTAAAGTCGCAAAAGAACTAGGAGATAAGATTAACTTTATCGGAATTCGTTTAGATAGTGGCGATATCGCATTCTTGTCAAAGGCTGCTCGTAAAATGTTAGATGATGCAGGGTTTACGAAAGCTAAAATTGTTGTATCAAATGATTTAGACGAGTATACGATTCTAAACTTGCTTGCTCAAGGTGCGAAAGTAGATCAATGGGGTATTGGTACAAAGCTAATAACTGCATATGACCAACCTGCATTAGGAGCAGTTTATAAACTTGTTTCACTGGAGGATAAAAATGGCAGGATGAAAGATCGTATTAAAATCTCTGCCAATGCTGAAAAAGTGACAACACCAGGATTGAAAAAATTATACCGTATTATTGATCTTGAAAATGGTAAGGCAGAAGGCGATTATATTACCATGATGGATGAGAATCCTGAATCACAAGAACGTATTAAAATGTTCCATCCAGTCCATACATTTATCTCAAAATTTGTCACAAACTTTGAAGCAAAAGATCTTCATAAAAAGGTAGTTGAAAAAGGTAAAATCGTATATGATAGCCCTTCAGTACAAGATATGAGAGCCTATGCTTCTGAAAATCTAGAATTGCTATGGGACGAATACAAACGTTCATTGAACCCTGAAGAGTATCCTGTAGATTTAAGCCAAAAATGCTGGGATAACAGAATGAGAAATATCCAAGACGTGAAAGATATGGTTCGAGATATTGATGCTAGTTTAGGGGGGAATATTTAATGGCTATGTCTTTGCAACAAAAAATTATAGAGGAATTACATGTACTTCCTCAAATCGATGCGAAAGAAGAAATTCGTAAATCTGTCGACTTTTTAAAGGAATATGCTACAAAGAATACCTTTTTAAAGGGCTTTGTACTTGCATTGTCAGGTGGTCAAGATTCTACTTTGACTGGTAAATTAGCACAACTTGCAGTAAATGAGTTAAATGAAGAAGCTGGAGAAAACAAGTACTCTTTTTGGGCAGTTCGCTTACCGTATGGAGTCCAAGCAGATGAACAAGATTGTCAAGATGCTATCCAATTTATCCAACCAACCAAAGTCTATACAGTTAATATTAAACCTGCAGTAGATGTAAGCGTCCAATCATTAAAAGAAGCAGGAATAGAACTTACTGATTTCTTAAAAGGTAACGAAAAAGCGCGTGAACGTATGAAAGTTCAATTTGCTATTGCAGCTCACCATAATGCAGTTGTACTAGGTACAGATCATGCAGCAGAAGCAATTACGGGATTCTTTACAAAATTTGGTGACGGTGCAGCTGATTTAACACCCATCTTCCGTTTAAACAAACGTCAAGGTAAAGCATTGCTTGCCGAACTTAATTGTCCAAAACATTTATACGAAAAAACACCAACTGCAGATTTAGAAGAAAACCGCCCGTCATTGCCGGATGAAGTAGCACTTGGTGTTACTTATGATCAAATAGATGACTATTTAGAAGGTAAAGAGATTCCAGAAGACGCAAAAAAACAAATTGAAGGGCATTTCTTACGTTCAGAACACAAACGCCACTTACCAATTTCTATTTTCGATGACTTTTGGAAAAAATAAATATTTTTTAAAATTGAAAGTTTAGCAAAATAAAGGACTGTCCTGTAAGTTTTTTAGTTACTTATAGGACAGCCTTTTTCTTTTGTAAGAAATGGAAAATGTAATAAGTCAAAATATAGACATATAATTTTTGAACTTTCTTCACAACCTAAAGGTAAAGTATTAGGTAGTTGAAGGGAGAGAATATGATGAAAAAGAATTTAGGTGTAACAGTAATTTTGGCAGCAGTATTGCTAGGAGCATGTGGTCAAGACGATGCTAAGACAAAGGATGCAAATAATACTAATACCACAGAGAAAACAGAACAATCAACAAATGTAGCATCTCTCAACAAAGTCAATTCAAAATTACAAGAGCCAAAAGAAGATACTGTTTGTGAATTTTGCAATATGAAAGTGTACGATGTAGATCATGAAATGGGCGCATTTTCAGCACAAGCAATTAAAAAAGATGGCTCAACAATCTTCTTTGACGATGCAGGTTGTATGTTAAATCAAGAACGAAAAGATAAAGTTAAATATGATAAATATGTTCGCGATTATAATTCTAAAGAATGGTTGAAATTAGATGATGCTATCATTGTAAAAGCAGACATAAAAACACCGATGAATTATGGCTATGCGTTCTTTAAAGATCAAGAAAGTGCAGATGCATTTATAAAAGAAAATGCAGGAGCAAAAGTTGTTGAAGTATCAGATATTGATGATGTAGCACATGAACGATATATAAAGAAAATGCAAAAGATGAAAAATAATGACTCTAGTGACAAGATGGATATGAACATGAATAATGATGATTCTGAAGGTCATGGAAAATAATAATCCTTTATAAGGGCTGGAGTATACTCCGCCCTTTTGTCGTAGAATGGAGGTGTGCTTATGAATCGTGTTTTATTACTTTTCATTTTCTTTATCGCATTTACGTTTGCTGTACCACAAGCACATGCAAAAACGAAAACATTGCAACAACTAATTGATGAGACACCTGAAAATGGAACATTACAGCTATCAAACGTTATCTATAAGGAAAATGTAGTGATACATAGGAATATCACAATTAAGGGATCTGAGCATACGGTATTGGAAAGCTTGAACCAAAAGCCTGCTATAGAAATAGAAAACGCAGAACATGTCTCTATAAACAATGTTGCACTGCAAAACTCTTATCTAGGGATATCGGGCAAGAAATCGCAACATCTTCGTTTTGAAAATCTTCATTTCAAAAATGTGAGGAGTGGTATCCAGCTCTATAACACTAATGACGTAACACTCAAGCATTTGAAAATCACCGGTATACCAGGACATTTTTCAAAAAAAGGAAATGGAATTGCCCTCTATAACAGTGCAAATGTAAAGGTGCATGGGAATACTATTCAACATGTACAAGATGGTGTGTATATAGAATCGGTCAATCAGATTTCTCTTATGAATAACAAAATTTATAATGGACGCTACGGTATCCACTTTATGTATACAAAAAATGCGCAAACAACAGGGAATACATTTAAAAAAAATGTAACGGGCATTATGTTAATGATGTCTGAAAATGTAAAGCTAGACGATAATCAGTTATATGACCAAAATGGACTAAATGCTTCAGGAATGACATTATTCCAGTCCAAACTTATAAAAATATTTGCGAATGAATTCCAAAATAATCGAACAGCAATTTCGGCTCAAAATTTAACAAATTCGACGATAAAAAAGAATGTATTTTTAATGAATCAATCAGCAATAGAACTTATTCGTTCAAATGAAGAAAATCAAGTGAAGCGAAATAATTTTATCGGGAATATTGTTAATCTCCGCTCAGACGGAACAGGCAGTCAGATTGTCCAAAATTACTATGATGATTATGCGGGGATTGATGTTAATAGCGATGGTATTGGTGACCGCAATTATGTAGCACTTCAAAGCTTTGGACAATGGATGGTTAGACAACCCGCTTATCAATATTTTATCGAATCACCAAGTGTAGTGTTACTTAATGAGATAGACCGCCAAACAAATGTCATTGAGAAAGAACAACTAGTTGATCAAGAACCTTTAATGCAAAGCACTATGTCTATAAAAAGGAAAAATACAATGATTGTTTGGAAATTGGTGTTAGGAATTGGACTTGTGTTCACAATACTATGGTTTTGGAGAAAGGAAATTCGAGGATGAAGAAGAGATGGTTGATAGGTATTTTCGCTTTAGTACTATGTTTACAAGCTTGTGGAAACAAAGAATATAAACCTAGAGAAATTGTTAGTGAAACTGACATCTGTAAAATATGCAATATGAGTATTGTTCATAAAGAATATGCAGGGGAAATTGCTTTGAAAAATGGAGATTACGAAATATTTGATGATTTAGGTTGTTTAGTCGAATATATGAAAGATATGGACGAAGATGATTTAGGAAAGGCATTTATCAAGGATGAAAGCGGAAAAAAATGGCTCGATGTTAAAACAGCTTCTTATGTGTATGACAAAGATATTTGGACGCCCATGTCATATGGAGTAATTGCCTTTCAAACAAAAGATGAAGCGGAAAAATATATTGCAAAAGAAGGTAAAGGAGAATTATTGAGTTATAGCGATTTAGATACATTTAAATGGGGTGTGCATCATTGAATAATCACCTATTTATACGTTTAGAGTGGAGACAAATGTTGCGAAGTCGATGGATGCAATTAGTAGCAGTACTTTTTGTTTTTGTATTTGCGGCCATCTCGCTAATTCAACAAATTGCATTACCTGATTTCAATGGTTTTACAAGACAAACAGCTAGTTTTTTAAATTTACTTCTATTCTTGTTGCCGTTATTTATCTTAACGATTGGTAGTATGGGGGTCGCAAGTGATTTAGAATCTGGATGGTTTTCTTTGTTAAAGACATATCCAATGACAATTACACAATATATATTTGGCAAATATATCGCATTAATCCTATCATTTATGCTTATTTTATGTTTAGCTTTTGCGGTTGTGTTAGGAATGAGTGGAATATCTGGTCAAGTACATCTGCCACTTCTTTTTGTAGGATTATCTATTATGACAGTACTACTATTTTCGTCTATCGCAATCCTTTGCGGTAGTTTTGCAAAAAATCGTTTACATGCATTAGCTTTATCATTAGTAGTATGGGCAGTATCATTATTGCTACTATCGTATGCTTTAATGGCCATTGGAACAGTTGTAGCTGGACATGTCTTACAGAAGTTAACGATTATCATACTTCACATCAACCCTGCTGAATGGGTTCGTTTTGGTTATTTCCTATTTTCTGATCAAACATCTGTATTAGGACCATCCTTTTATAGTTTTACTGAATTTTATAGTTCTACCGTAGGCTATGTATTATATGCAGTTGTCACAATCTTATGGATTGTAATACCGCTAGTATTTGTAAAATGGGTGCTAATGAAAAGAGGGCGTCAAGCATGATTGTAGAAGGAAAAAATCTTGTAAAAAAGTATTCGGAATCTCAAGGAATAGACGATGTTTCATTTACCTTACAAGAGGGGAGAATTATCGCCTTGGCGGGTGGTAATGGAGCTGGTAAAAGTACACTGATCCGCCTATTAATCGGACAAGAGAAGCCAGATTCCGGTGAGTTGAAATGGGTTACACATCCGTCAATTCGATATATGCCAGATGATGTAAACTTCCCGCCAACTCTTACAGCATTAGAAATTTTACAGTTACTTGCAGGATTAAAGAAAATACCATCAAGTGAAATTGATAGAGTACTAAAAAGAGTAGGACTATGGGAATTTCGCAAACAAAGAGTTCGCCAATTTTCGAAGGGAATGCGCCAACGGATTAACTTGGCACAAGCGTTATTAGGAGATGAGCAATTATTAATCTTAGATGAACCAACAAATGGTTTAGATATACGATGGATTGCTGAATTGAAAACGATCTTACAAGAACAAAAAGACTG
Organism: uncultured Rummeliibacillus sp.; assembly: GCF_934216135.1. Taxonomy (NCBI): domain Bacteria; kingdom Bacillati; phylum Bacillota; class Bacilli; order Caryophanales; family Caryophanaceae; genus Rummeliibacillus; species uncultured Rummeliibacillus sp. The sequence goes on from NZ_CAKQBI010000021.1 coordinate 46,041, forward strand.
TGGTAAAACGATTCTATTTTCTACACATTTACTTTCTTTTGCGGAAGAATTAGCAGATGATGTACTTTTGCTACATGAAGGGCATGTTTTAAAACATGGAAATATTAAATCTGTTTTACAAGATTCAAAAACATTGCATTTAGAAGAACTTTTTATGCATGAAATCATTCAAAAATAGAAATAAATGTAATAATGTATGAAAACACGACTAAATAGTAAGTCGTGTTTTTTGTAAGGATTAAAAACAATCATGCTATAATAATGCTAATTGAGAAAAAGAACCAATAAAAAGGATAATTGACAGGAGGCCAATTAATGGAGACACAAGAAAAGTTACAATCCATTATCAATAATATAGAAAAAGTAATGATTGGCAAAAAGCATATCGCAGAACTTAGTGTTGTGGCATTGTTGGCAGAAGGACATGTTTTACTGGAAGATGTACCAGGTGTAGGGAAGACTATGATGGTTCGTGCACTTGCTAAATCCGTAAGTGCTAATTTTAAACGAATACAATTTACACCCGATTTGCTGCCATCGGATGTAATTGGTGTTTCCATTTATAATCCAAAAGATATGGAGTTTCATTTTCGTCCTGGTCCAATAATGGGGAATATCGTATTGGCCGATGAGATTAATCGTACATCACCTAAAACACAATCTGCCCTATTAGAAGGAATGGAAGAAGCTGCAGTTACAATTGATGGGGAAACCATTCAAATTGCAAAGCCTTTCTTTGTAATGGCTACTCAAAACCCTATTGAGTATGAAGGAACATATCCACTGCCTGAAGCACAATTAGACCGTTTCTTATTAAAATTGAAAATGGGTTACCCAAGTCATGATGATGAAATTGAAGTATTACGAAGAGCAGAAGGAACACGTCCGATTGAAACGTTGACTTCGGTAGTTACGCTAGATGAATTGAAGGTTCTACAACAAGAAGTGAAAAGAGTCCATGTTGATGAATTAGTGAAAGGCTATATTGTGGAACTAGCTAGAGCAACTCGTGAACATCAATATGTATATCTCGGTGCGAGTCCTCGTGGTTCCATCGCTTTGATGAAGGCATCCCAAGCGTATGCCTTGTTGAAAGGACGCCAATTTGTAACACCAGATGACGTTCAATTTTTAGCACCTTTTGTTTTTGCTCATCGTCTCATTTTAAAACCAGAAGCACGCTATGACGGTATTACACCTGAAGAAATTATTGGTCGCGTTATTATTAATACATCTGTACCGATTAAAAGGGCTTCAAGATGATGAAAAGATATAAAGTAAAGTGGCTATCGCAAGCGATTATACGTTTTATATTGGTTGTATTTTTGTTAGCTATTTCTCTATCTTTTGCATTGATGCAAGGTGGGTTTGTCAGCTGGTTTATATTCTTTATGTTTTTACCTTTTGCCATTTACTCAATCATGCTGTTTTTTGTGCCAGTTAAAAATTTTTCAGTTGAAAGGACAATGATTTCTGGACGTTTAGAACAAGGTGATTCTCTTCGGATGAAGATTACGTTGACGAGAAATTCGCGATTTCCATTACTCTATACGATAATTCAGGAAAGCGTGCCAAATGAGCTATTTGTTGAAGAGGTAGACCAAACTCGACATTTTTTAATAATGGGCTGGAAAGAGCAATTCTCTTGGCAATATGAAATTCCAAATATGCCACGTGGTCATTACCAATTAGAAGGAATTGAACTGACCATTGCAGATTTTTTTGGTTGGGTAAAAAAGAAAGTTTTAATACCAGCAAATCGTTCAATTGTTGTTTATCCAAGTATTACGAATATAGTTTATACGCCGTTACAAATCTCCAGAAATAGTGGTGCAGGTACAGAGCATAGCGCGATAGTACGTGATACAACTATGGTTTCAGGTATTCGCGAATATCAACCTGGAGATCGTATGACGTGGATTCATTGGAAGACATTTGCCAAAACACAAAGCTTACAAACGAAAGAATTTGAAGACCAACAATCATTAAATGTTTGTCTAGTATTAGATGAGTCACCTTCTGATTTATTTGAGGAACAAGTAGAGTTTTGTGCGTCTGTGTTAACAGCTGTTACGAATCAGCATTTTACGATGTCGTTTTTATCTGCAGGAGCGAAACCAGCTTTTTTCAATCAAATTCAGACCGTGGAACAATTACAACAAGCACTCTATTATCTTGCAGCTGTAAAACCAAATTTAGTTGAACAAGTTGGGCCTAAATATGTGCAAAATCGTAATTTAATTAGCGCAACAATGCTTTATTTTGTTACAGGATCTCTCACACTTGAATGGATAAATATCTTGAAAAAAAACTTCAAACAATCCCAAGCTGTAATTTGTTTTATCATTCGAAATCCAGAACAAGTTATTTCAGAGCAAGAGGAAAAGATGGAGATCATAGCAAAGGAAAATGGAATATTTGTCTTACCAATCACACGTGAACAATTTTCAGATGCCTTTACGGAGGTGTTAAAATGAGCAATTCATCAATAGTGAAATGGACGAGCTTGATGGGCCTTTATCTTATTATATTTTGGATGTTGGTAGAATGGCTCATGCCTATTGTACAGTTGACGAGCACTGGACATCTTGGATTATTTCTTGTTTTTATAGTGCTTTGCTTAGGAAGTAACATCGTTAACTTAAATGGTGTACTATCTTTTGCGATTAAGTTTTTATATATCATTTGGTTCCTTATGTATGTATACTTGGGGACAAAATTTTTCTCTGTAGACAGTATGATGAAAATTGCTGGTGATTTTGGGATAAGCGTGAAAGCGTTAATAGCAGGTGATTGGAATGATGTAACGGATTCATTTCGTAGTATTTTATTTTTTGTTTTATTATGGATGACAATCTATCTAATCCATCATTGGTTAACAGTCAAGCATACTGTTGTATATTTCTTTTTAACAACAATCATTTTCTTATGCTTAATAGATTCACTGACTAAGTATAATGCCGACTCTGCCATAATCCGCGTCATGGTATTAGGAACATTACTAATGGGCGTATTGTTTGTAAACCGTCTATTTAATGGTAGTCAGGTTAAATTACAGGCAAAACACTATACCATGTTATTGATACCACTTGTTCTTATGATTATTGGTAGCTCTGTATTTGCTTTCTTAATGCCTAAAAAACAAGCTATAGTGAATACACCAGATTCTATCGCAAAACTAATGGATTGGAAGAATGGTCAAAATGCTGGTATCGGGAAAATAGGATATGTTGAGGATGATAGTAAACTAGGTGGTCCTTTTGAAGAAGATAGTCGTCCTGTTTTTGAAGTAGCAGCAAAAGTAAATCAATATTGGCGTATCGAAACGAAAAATATTTATACCGGAAAAGGGTGGGTACGAAAACCAGGAGATGTCTATGTACATACCTTTGAATACGGTGAAGATATCCCAATGTCATTAAAACCTGGTAAGGAAAAAAACACAGATGTTGCGACAATCACTTTAAAGAAAGACTATAAGTTTATCATGCAACCATATGGGTTAAAATCGATTGATCAACCAAATGACGAAAAGTCATTTTATATTGAGATTGATGGTGAAAAAATACGACCTTCTATTAATGAGCAAAAGGTACTTTTACCAAAGTATTCAATGTCCTATTCCACACCTGAATATAGTTTGAAAGCGTTAGAAAAAACGAAAATGTCGGATTTAAGAAAACTTCCAAAAGAATACGATCAGTATCTGCAACTTCCAGTTACTTTACCTGAACGTGTAAATAATTTGGCGAAAGAAATAACAAAAGGTGAAAAGAACGTTTATGATAAGGCAAATGCCATTGTTTCTTATTTTCAATATAACGGTTATCAATATTCACGAACAGATGTAGCAGTACCGAAAGAGGGCCAAGATTATGTAGATCAATTCCTCTTTGATACGAAATCTGGATATTGTGACAATTTCTCTACTTCAATGGTTGTGATGCTTCGTACATTGGGCATTCCAGCACGTTGGGTAAAGGGATTTTCAGAAGGAGATGAAGTGTCTTCTGATAACGGTACTCACCGTTTTGTTGTCACAAACAACAATGCACATTCTTGGGTAGAGGCATATATACTTGGAGTGGGTTGGATGTCTTTCGAGCCAACAATTGGTTTCGATGGATTTGATAATGTTCTAAACGATGTGAAAGATGAAGAAAATGAAGGAACCATCAATCCAAAGCAAAAGGAAAATGAAAAAGCAAAAGAAGAAAAGCAAAAAAAAGCTGAGCAAAAGAAAAAGGCAAAGCAAGAGAAAGAACAAGCGAAAAAAGAAGAAAAGAAAAAACAGCAGCAACTAGAAGACAAGCAAAGTCAAAATGAAACAAAAACGACAAGCAAACAGTGGAACAAAGTTATTACCATTTTTGCAGTAATCGTTTTAATACTAACAGCTCTCGGCTATTTAACACGAAAAAAATGGATGCCAAAGTGGCTATTGTTGAAATATCGATTTAAAGGAAAAAATAATATAACCATAGATCGTCTGTATAATGATTTACTTCATCAGCTTTCTTTAAATGGATTATCAAAAGAAGAAGGACAAACTCTTAGTGAATTTGCCAAACTTGTTGATAAAAAACTTGGTACCGACCATATGAGCAATCTGACGAACATTTATGAAGAATATCTTTATAGTAATGGGGCCTCAACAATGGATAAGGATAAAATTATAGAATGTTGGGAATATTTAATCAATCGTATAACAGGTTGATTTTGGCTCTTATAAACTGTAAGATTAAGAAAAATTATAAATAATTGAACTGCCCTCGTATATGTTCGAAAATATGGTTCGAATGTTTCTACCAAGCTACCGTAAATGGTTTGACTATGAAGGTGAATATAGCTATGTTTAGACATAGTTTATTTGCCTTTTGTAGAGACTGAACGCGTAGGAAGAATGTTACTTTCAACGCGTTCTTTTCATATTAGTAACTTATATAAGAGAAGTTTCATTTATAAAATATAGAAGAGGTGGAACTGTTGTCAGTTAGTACAATTTTAAAAGATCAAGAAAAAATTATCGTTCTTGATTTTGGTAGTCAATACAACCAACTTATTACTCGTCGAATTCGTGAGTTCGGTGTTTATAGTGAATTACATCCTCACACAATCACAGCTGAAGAACTAAAGGCGATGAATGCTACTGGTGTCATTTTCTCTGGTGGTCCCAACTCAGTATACGATGAAAATGCATTCCATATTGATGAAAAAATCTTCGACATGGGCTTACCAATTCTAGGTATTTGCTACGGTATGCAATTAATGACGCATTCTTTAGGTGGTAAAGTGGAATCAGCTGACCATCGTGAATACGGTAAAGCAGAAATTAAAGTATTAGAAGATAATGCGTTATTTGGTGAACTTCCAAAAGAACAAGTTGTTTGGATGAGTCATGGTGATTTAGTTACTAAAACACCAGAAGGTTTCACTACTATCGCTACAAGTGCATCATGCCCAATTGCAGCAATGGCAAATGCTGAACGTAAATTCTATGCTGTACAATTCCATCCAGAAGTACGTCACTCTGTATATGGTAATGATATTTTACATCAATTTGTATTTGATGTTTGTGGTGCTAAAGGTGATTGGTCAATGGATAGCTTCATCGACATGCAAATTGAAAAAATTCGCGAACAAGTTGGAGACAAAAAAGTTCTTTGCGCACTTTCAGGTGGCGTTGACTCTTCAGTTGTTGCAGTGTTAATCCATAAAGCAATCGGTGACCAACTAACATGTATGTTCGTTGACCACAACTTATTGCGTAAAGGCGAAGCAGAAAGCGTTATGCAAACATTCGAAGGTAAATTCGGTATTAACATGATTAAAATTGATGCTCGTAAACGTTTTATGGACAAGCTTGCAGGCGTAAGTGATCCTGAGAAAAAACGTAAAATTATCGGTAACGAATTTATCTATGTTTTCGATGACGAAGCTTCAAAACTTAAAGGTATGGACTTCCTTGCTCAAGGTACTCTATATACTGATATTATCGAAAGTGGTACAACAACTGCACAAACAATCAAATCTCACCATAACGTAGGTGGACTTCCTGAAGATATGCAGTTCGAACTAATCGAACCACTTAAAACATTATTCAAAGACGAAGTACGTGCATTAGGTACTGAACTAGGTATTCCTGACGAAATCGTATGGCGCCAACCATTCCCAGGACCAGGTCTTGCAATCCGCGTTCTAGGCGAAGTAACAGAAGAAAAACTAGAAATCGTTCGCGAATCTGATGCAATCTTACGCGAAGAAATTGCTAAAGCTGGTCTAGATCGTGACATTTGGCAATACTTCACTGTACTTCCTGATATCAAATCAGTAGGTGTAATGGGCGATCAACGTACTTACGATTACGCAATCGGTATCCGTGCAGTAACGTCTATCGACGGCATGACTTCAGACTGGGCACGTATCCCTTGGGACGTACTAGAAAAAATCTCAGTACGTATCGTCAACGAAGTAAACCACATTAACCGCGTACTGTATGACGTGACTTCTAAGCCACCAGCTACTATCGAGTGGGAATAGACACATTGCGACGAGGATGCGAAGCACCCCGAGAAATACAAGTGTAGATTGAGGGAATTGCTCACACCCGTAACAATTGAAATTATAAATATGTTCTCCCTTATTTTCTACTTTTGAAAATAAGGGAGTTTTTTTATGTAAAAAAATTATTGAACTAATAGATGACCTCCAGAGACATAAGCTTCAGATAATTTGATTTAATGCTTTTCATTACATATATTTAAATTGTTAGTTATTTATGGAATTCGTTATGTATTAAATAGAGGGTGATTAATATAATTGATAATTTCAACCGAGTGTTCCGGTTTAAAGACATAGAAATATGGGATATTGAGATTGATAGAATTACATACAGAATGTTTATTTTTGATGAAAATCGTCCTTCAAGACAAGACGATTTTGATTTAGGTGATTATGAAGATAATGATTTTTGGGAGGATGTCTTAAGGAAAAACTTAGTAACTGCAAAAGTTTATTCCAATACCCCAGTAAAGGAAAATCACATTTATGATTTAGATCAATTTTCAAAAAGCGTAACAAATCATCTTGCTTTAGCACATTGTAATGTCGTCATATCGTTTTATGTGGAATCAATAGAACTTACTTTAAATAGTGTTCTAGTTGAAAAGAAAAATATTACAGAAGATGAATTACCGTTGAATCGCTTATGGCATTTAACTCAAGACTAACCGACAAAAAATAATATAAAACGGATAGAGCATAAAAACCTCCAAAAAGAACAAATTATTGTTAGGAGGTGATACGCCATGGGCAATAAAAACAACAAGAGGACCATGAACGTAAGAACTCATAATCCTTTCGATCTTTATAAAAGTACAGATAAAGATGATACCAATAGCAATAACAATAATCCTAAAGACAATTTACATGAAGAGTTTGCTGCTGAATGGGATTCAAAAGCTAAAAACAAAAACAACAAAACAAACCACGATAAAACTCAACAATCAAACAGAAAGAAAAAGAAATCCTAATTGGATAAGCAGATGTTACGATAAGAAGTTCTTTAGGTATATACAATCTAATTGAATTTATGATTATGATATGAGATTTTTCACACAAAAAAGCTCACTTATCTTATTAAGGTAAGTGGGCTATTATTCACTAATCTTTAATGATTACACCAAGCGTAGCAGCAATAGAAGCTGCTTGATCAAACCGAATTGACATCCCCTTTGCTAAGTTGGGTGTAAGTCTTATGTCTATAAAATCTGAATTTGAAAAATCTAAACCATTTAATTTACTTTCTGTAAAATCAGCGAGTTGTAAATTACATTTGAGAAAATCAACTTTATTAAAACTAACGCTTTGGAAAAATACCTCTTTTAATTGACTATCCTCAAAACAAACCTGTTTTAACTTACTATCGGAGAATACAGCATAATTCATAAAACAGTCTTGCCAATATATATCTTTCAATGTACTGCCAATAAATTGCGAGCCGATTAATTTACATGCTTGGAATTTACATCTATAAAATATGGATTTGGAAAAGTTGAAGTTAGAAAGGTCACATTTCTTGAATATGATATCTAAAAATTCCATTTGTGAATAATCAATTAATAAGAATCGGCAATTTTCAAATTGAACTTCTTGTAATTGTTTTCTACCAAAACGGCAATCAATTTCACAATCGATTAGATGTGTGTTTTCTTCAATTTCTTCAATCAATAAATTTTCGGCTTGAATGATTTGAGTATAGTTGGTAGAAGGAGCTACTATTTTGTTTATTAGAATCACCTCATTAAAAATTAGTTAGTAAGTGTAAGTATAATGTCGCATATTTTCGAGCAAAGATAAATTGTTTTCATTTATCATCGACGACTTATTTTAATTTCAATGTTTATTCACGAACTATTTACGATAATGTATAGGAAATGTTCGGAAAAAGTATTGAATTAGTGATAGAACCATGTTATATTATCAAAGTAAATTAAATAACGTCGTCGTATAATGTCGGGAATATGGCCCGAAAGTTTCTACCGAGTTACCGTAAATGACTTGACTACGATTTTAATAAAGAAGATAAAATAATAATTTCTTCTTTTAAATCTTTACATGATTCATAGAATGTGAAGAATCGTAGGCAGTCAACTCATTATTAAGTTGATTGTCTTTTTTATTCTCATGACGTATAAGACGGCATACGGAGGATTGATCATGAAAAAGTATTTCCAATTTGAAGAACTTGGTACAAATTATCGCCGAGAGATAATTGGGGGAGTTACAACATTCTTAGCAATGGCGTATATTTTAGCGCTAAATCCACTAATCTTAACATTAGCAGATGTAAAAGACTTACCAGATGCAATGCGCATGGATTACGGATCTGTATTTGTTGCAACAGCTTTGGCTGCAGCAGTTGGTTCGTTCATCATGGGCTTTATTGCAAAATATCCTATCGGTTTAGCACCGGGTATGGGACTTAATGCTTTCTTCGCATATACAGTTATTTTAACTTACCATATTCCATGGCAAACAGGTTTAACAGGTGTATTCTTCTCAGGTGTAATCTTTATCATTCTTTCATTGACAGGTATTCGAGAAACGATTATTAATGCTATTCCTGTTCAGCTAAAATATGCTGTATCTGCAGGTATTGGATTATTTATAACATTTGTTGGTTTAAAAAATTCAGGGATTGTTGTTGCTAGCGAAAGTACATTTGTTACTTTAGGTGATTTCACTGATGGAAATGTATTATTAGCAATTGCAGGTATTTTCATCACAGTTATCTTGTTATCACGTAAAGTAAAAGCTGGTATTTTCTACGGTATGATTATTACAGCTGTAATTGGTATGATTTTTGGTTTAGTAGAAGTACCAAAAGCAATTGTTTCATCAATTCCAAGTGTATCTCCAACTTTTGGGGTTGCATTAGATCCGATTATTCATGATCCATCTTCTTTATTTAATGTGAAATTCTTAGTTGTTGTCTTAACGTTCCTATTTGTAGACTTTTTTGATACAGCAGGTACTTTAATGGCAGTTGCAAACCAAGCTGGGTTAGTAAAAGACAACAAATTACCTCGTGCAGGTAAAGCTTTACTAGCAGATGCTTTAGGTACAACAGTTGGTTCTATCTTCGGTACTTCAACAACTACTGCATATGTAGAATCTACAGCTGGTGTTGGTGCAGGTGCACGTTCTGGTTTCGCAGCAGTTGTAGTAGGAGTGATGTTCTTACTAGCATTATTCTTCTCGCCATTATTAAGTGTAGTTACCATGGCTGTAACAACCCCAGCGTTAGTTATTGTCGGTGTAATGATGGCATCGTCTTTACGATTAATTGAATGGGATAAATTCGAAATTGCAGTTCCGGCATTTATGACAATGTTTATGATGCCTATGGGTTACAGTATTGCTTCGGGTATTGCAGTTGGTTTTATCTTCTATCCAATTACAATGTTACTTGCGGGACGTAAAAAAGAAGTACATCCATTAATGTATGTTTTATTCTTCGTCTTCTTAGCTTACTTTATCTGGGTAAGATAATAATAATAGAAAATAAAAGTGAAAAGGCAGCATTCCGACAAGGGAATGCTGCCTTTTGCTTTATGTACTGGATTTCATAGCTTGATAAATTGATATATAGTATGGGTGGAATAGAGAGGCTATCTATATATAATTGAGCATTTAAAATTGTTTATTGTAGTTTATCTAGATTAAGTTAAAAATAAAATTTGATTTTAAGTTGACAATCGATTAATAGGAGAGTATAGTTAACAACGTTGACTCGTAAGTAAATAAAACGACAAAATATGACTTAAAACTTTTAAAAAAAGTTCTTGACTTTTAGAAAAAGACATGTTAAGATATATAAGTCGTTAAGATGACGACGAGATATGAACCTTGAAAACTGAACAAGCAAGATGTTAATCAATAAACTTTGTTTTTAACAAAGACAAAATAGATATCA
>NZ_CAKQBI010000022.1:0-50107 GCF_934216135.1 uncultured Rummeliibacillus sp.
AGCTGACGAATACTAATAGATCGAGGACTTAACCAAAAAGTTTTTAAGAACTTCAATGAATGTTTATCCAGTTTTGAGAGAGCAATCTCAATAGTCTAGTAATGATGGCAAAGAGGTCACACCTGTTCCCATGCCGAACACAGAAGTTAAGCTCTTTAGCGCCAATGGTAGTTGGGGGCTGTCCCCCTGCGAGAGTAGGACGTTGCTAGGCACACTAAAAGCGCAACTGTTTATTCAGTTGCGCTTTTTATTATGCCAATTTATTAAAGATACTTTAAGCGTTCGCTAATAAGGACACTTTAATAAATTTTAAATAGTGAATAGTATAATTTTATATAAATGACCTTATAATCTAGTAGTAAGTAAAATTAGTTAAATACAAAATATGAAGGGTAAATGTACTTTCTAATTAGATAAATAGTTTATTTAAAGCATCATATCAAGTCAATCATGTATAATAAACGTAATAGTATATAGGAAAGGGTTTAATCATGACGAATAAATTATTTTTTACATTTGAAGGTCCAGAAGGGGCAGGTAAAACAACTGTCCTAAAAATGGTAGTAAATAAATTACAAGAGGAAGGAAAAGAAGTTATCGCAACACGTGAACCAGGTGGTAGCGTGATAGCTGAAAAAATCCGCGAAGTGATTTTAAACCCAGCCCATACAGAAATGGATGCAAAAACAGAGGCATTATTATATGCTGCGGCTAGAAGTCAACATTTTGTTGAAAAAATTGAACCAGCATTAAAACAAGGAAAAGTAGTTCTTTGCGACCGATTTATCGATTCATCGTTAGCTTACCAAGGTGTTGGTCGTTCTTTAGGGATAGAAGGAGTAAAATCAATTAACGAATTTGCAATCGGTAAAAGAATGCCAGATATGACTATTCTTTTTGATCTAGATCCTAGAATAGGATTAGAGAGAATAAATTCGCATAAAGATCGAGAAATAAATCGCCTAGATGTTGAGAGCTTGGCATTTCATCAAAAAGTGAGGGAAGCATATTTAAAACTTGCGGAAAAGTTCCCAGAAAGAATTTATGTAATTGATGCCAGCAAACCGTTAGAAGAAGTTTTTCTAAATGTCTGGAAAGTTTTGAAAAGAGCAATATAAAGTAAATGAAGTGCTAATAGGAAATATGTTATAATTATAAGTGAACCTATATATTAAGGGGTGAATGCCGATGAAATTAGTTGTGGCTGTTGTTCAAGATCAGGATAGTAACCGTCTTTCAAACGCTTTGACGAAAAATAATTTTCGCGCAACAAAGTTGGCCAGTACAGGAGGATTTCTTCGTTCAGGAAATACAACTTTCTTGATAGGTACTGAAGATTCACTAGTCCAAAAGGTATTAGATATAATTCGAGATAATTGTCGTTCTCGTGAACAAATGGTGGCACCTATTTCACCAATGGGCGGAAATGCAGATGCATATATTCCATATCCAGTAGAAGTTGAGGTAGGAGGAGCAACTGTTTTTGTTTTACCAATAGACCAGTTTCATCATTTTTAAAGATGGGGGACAATTAGGTGAAAATAAATCAAGACCTGCGTATAGGGTTGGATACAACTAGACAGAAATTGCCGGTTCACCAAACAACAACACGCTTTGGTGAATTAGTTGTTAAGTCCGGACAACGCATGCAAACAGAACAAATAACAAAATTATTAGGCGATATCTCAACTGCAGGTGATCGTATTGCAAAATCTAGAAATTTACGAGATTTAGCAAAGTTTAAAATGCTGGTTAAGAGATTTTTAAAAGAAGCTGTTTCCTATGGAATGGAGTTAAAACAATCTCATACATGGAATCGTTTTGGAGAAGGTCGTCGCTTGAAAATAGTAGATACAATTGACGAAAAACTGATTGAGTTAACAGAAGACGTTTTAAATGAAGAAAAAGATTCTGTCGATTTATTAGCTAAAATAGGTGAGATTAAAGGATTGTTAATCAACCTTTATACGTAAAACCCGTGTCTTTCGGTGTTCCGAAGCACGGGATTTTTTCAAACAATGAAAAGGTGATGGATGATGCATACAGCTGAAGAACTACTTAAATTACAACCAGTAGTGATGAAGCAACTACAGATGATCTTTGAGAAAGACAGGGTAGGGCATGCGTACATATTCGAGGGTGGTAAGGGTACTGGTACGGAAGAGATGATGCTTTTCTTTGTTCAGCTATTATTATGTGAAAATCCTAAAAATAATGTTCCATGTGGAACATGTCGAAGCTGTCAACGCATTAAGTCAGGAAATCATCCTAATTTTCATCAAGTATATCCTGAAGGGCAATTTATCAAAGTAGATGCTATTGAAAAATTATTAAATGAGATGAGCAAAACAGGTTTAGAAGCTGGACGCAAAATATATGTGATTCATAGTGCTGAAAGACTGAATGTTAAATCAGCTAATACGCTACTGAAATTCTTAGAAGAGCCTGAAGGGATTGTAACTGCAATATTTGTCACACAAAATATTAATGCAATCTTACCAACGATTCGATCACGTTGTCAGCATATTAAATTTCGAGAAATCCAACGAGATGTTATGGTGAAAACATTGGTTGATAGTGGTATAACTCAATCTATGGCAGCTACTGTAAGTATGATGACGAGTGATTTGGAAGAAGCTTTTTCTCTTGCAAAAGATGATGCGTTTGCACTGTCAAGAAAGACAGTGTTAAAATTGGTAGAAGCAACCTTTAAAAATGTACATGAAGCAATGCTAGTAGTACATGAAGATTGGTTACCTCTTTTCAAAGAGAGAGAGCAAGTTGAAATGGCATTAGATCTATTGTTATTTGCCTTTCGAGATATAGTAGCCGTTAAAGCAAACCCAGAAGCGATGTGTACGTATCCTGATCTAGTTCCAACATGGAAGGATGCTGCACTTCACACAACCTTCAATAAGTTATCGGCGCAGTTGCAAGCAATATTAAATGCACGAAAACAATTGCAGAGTAATATGAACAAGACGTTGATGATGGAGCAGTTGATGCTGAATCTGCAGGAGGGAAAATCCTTTGTATAAAGTAGTAGGTGTCCGCTTTAAAAAAGCGGGTAAAATATATTATTTTGACCCTGGAGAGTATTTGCTTGAAAAGGGTCAATATGTAATTGTAGAAACTGCCAGGGGCATTGAGTATGGAAGAATCGTCGTTCCTATGAAACAGGTTGGGGAAAATGATGTTGTTTTGCCACTTAAGCAAGTAGTACGTCCTGCAAATGAACGGGATCGTATTCAAGTTGATGAAAATGCATTGGAATCTAAGCGTGCTTTTGACCTGGCAACAAGTAAAATATTAGAACATGGTTTAGAAATGAAGTTAGTAGATGTTGAATATACATTTGACCGTAATAAGATTATTTTCTATTTTACAGCAGAAGGACGAGTAGATTTCCGTGAATTAGTAAAAGATCTTGCGGCCATTTTTCGAACGCGTATTGAGCTTAGACAGATTGGGGTCCGTGATGAAGCTAAAATGTTAGGCGGTATTGGACCTTGTGGAAGAATGTTATGTTGCTCCACATTCTTGGGGGATTTTGAACCAGTATCTATTAAAATGGCAAAGGATCAAAATTTATCATTAAATCCTTCAAAAATATCAGGATTATGCGGACGTTTAATGTGCTGTCTAAAATATGAAAATGATGAATATGAAGAAGCACGAGTACAAATGCCAGATTTAGGTGAAACGATTACAACTCCAGATGGTAGAGGAAAAGTGATTGGTCTGAACATATTAGAACGCGTGCTTCAAGTTGAAATATTTGAAGAACAACGAATCTTAGAATATACATTGGATGAATTATTACAATATGAGAATAGTTCTGTTCAATAGAAGAAATAATGAGGTGGCTTGAGTGAAGGACCGTAATTTCTTAGACACTGTTATGGAGTTCGAACAACAGCTTGAATCGATGCAAACACAATTTGAGGCATTGAAGAAATTTGTTGCACTCATGATGGAAGAGCATCAAACACTACAGATGGAGAATCATCATCTTCGAACGCGTTTAGAGGAACTTCTTTCTACGAAGCAAGAAAAATCTGTTAAGTCCAATGCTAAGGAAGAAAAACAGGAGACTGTTGATGTAGGAGAAGGATATGATAATCTAGCTCGGTTATATCATGAAGGGTTTCATGTTTGTCATGTCCATTTCGGTAGTTCGCGAAAAGGCGAAGATTGTTTATTCTGCCTATCATTTTTAAATAAACAATAATTGAAAGAAGACTGATTCCATTAAAAAGTGGAGGTCAGTCTTTTGCTATGTTGGAGGGTAAATGAATGAAACAATGGTTGAAAGAAGATGAAAGATTAGATTATTTGCTAGCAGAGGATTTGCGAATTATTCAAAGTCCGTCAGTCTTTTCATTTTCATTGGATGCCGTTTTATTATCTAAATTTGTAAGTGTACCTTATCAAAAAGGAAATATTGTAGATTTATGTGCGGGAAATGGTGCAATTCCACTGTTTTTAAGTGCTCGAACAAAAGGGCATATTACTGCCGTTGAACTACAAGATCGACTTGTTGATATGGCTAGTAGGAGTGTGCAATACAATCAATTGCAAGAGCAGATTACAGTTATGCAAGGTGATGTTCGCACAATTGCTCCAATACTAGGTATTGAGAAATATGATGTAGTGACATGTAACCCACCATATTTTCCTGCACATAAGGCGAGTGAAAAAAATTTAAAGGAACATGTTGCTATTGCAAGACATGAAATCTATTTAAAACTAGATGAAATGATTTTCTCAGCAAGTAAACTTTTAAAACAGGGTGGAAAGGCTGCTTTTGTCCATCGCCCAGGAAGATTACTGGATATTGTAACTTCAATGCGTGCAAACCGTATTGAACCAAAACGCATTCGCTTTGTCTACCCAAAGGAAGGCAAAGAAGCAAACACCTTATTAATAGAAGGAATTAAAGATGGAAAACCAGATTTGAAAATTCTGCCTCCATTATATGTTTATGGAGCAGATGATGAATATACATCTGAAGTGAGAGAAATGCTATATGGTGACAAGCAATAACCATGTTATGTACGTTTTAGAATGTTCCGATGGCACATATTATACTGGTTATACGAATAATTTAGAAAAACGTATTGCTGTTCACAATTCTGGTAAGGGTGCAAAATATACGAGAGCAAGAAGACCTGTACATTGTATTTACTTTGAAGTATTTGAAAACAAGCATGATGCAATGAGTGCAGAATATTATTTTAAACGACTAACAAGACAGCAGAAGATAAACTATATCGTAACAAGGAGCGAGGAAGAGTGAAATCACAGAAAAGTTCCATGCATGAAGAAGGTAGTTGCTTATATCTAGTGGCGACACCTATTGGAAATTTGGAAGATATGACGATGCGTGCGATACGAATATTAAAAGAAGCGGATATTATTGCAGCAGAAGATACCCGGAATACTAAAAAGCTGTGCAACTACTTTGAAATAGAAACACCATTAGTAAGTTATCATGATCATAATAAAGAACAAGGCGGAGAAAAATTACTTCAATTTTTACGTGAAGGGAAAACAGTAGCGCTTGTAAGTGATGCCGGATTGCCATGTATTTCTGACCCTGGAGCAGATATTGCTGCAAAAGCTATTGAAGAACATTTTGCAGTAGTACCTATACCCGGTGCTAATGCAGCTATTACAGCTTTAATTGCCTCTGGGTTATCTCCACAACCTTTCTTCTTTTATGGTTTTTTAAGTCGTCATAAAAAAGATCGCCGTGACTCGCTGGAATTATTGAAGAGACGACATGAAACTATACTTTTTTATGAAGCACCTCATCGTTTAAAGGATACTCTAAAAGATATGCAAATGATATTTGGGAATCGTCATGTTGTTATGGCTCGCGAGTTAACAAAAAAATTCGAGGAATTTCTTCGAGGAACTTTAGATGAAGCAATCGAATGGGCAAATAACAATGAAATTCGAGGAGAATTTTGTTTAGTTGTTGAAGGAAATATAAATGGAGAAGATGAGGAAGAAGAGAATTGGTGGGATCAGCTATCTATTATAGAACATGTCGACCAATTAATTTCTAACGAAAAGCTATCTTCGAAAGAGGCTATTAAAGAAGTAGCTAAAGTACGTGGATTAGCGAAAAGAGAAGTCTACCAACAATATCATATTGAAAACTAAATGGCGAGAAATTATCTCAACATCTTTAAGTAAATAATAAAAAAGCCCATCCGAAATGGCGAATATTTCGGATGGGTTTTTTCTTATATAAAATCACATTTGAAAGCAAGGTAATAAAGTAAAAATGACTTCTTATTTTATATCTTGTTGCTCGAGTAGCTAATTTTAATAAATTATTTATTTAATTTAGCTTGGATTTCTTTCATAAGGATTTGTGCACCTTCAGGGCTAAGGATTAAATTGCCTCCAGCTAAACGGAAGTTATCATCAGATACTTCACCTGTTACTGCACATGTCATATTAGGCATGTATTTTTTTAAGATGATTTTATCATCATCAACATAAATTTCTAGTGCGTCTTTTTCAGCGATTCCTAAAGTACGACGAAGTTCGATAGGAATAACCACGCGACCAAGTTCATCAACTTTACGTACAATACCAGTAGATTTCATTACAAGAGTTCCTCCTATATTTTCATAATAATATTATTCGTCAAAATTCGACATAAACTCTACTTCTGTTTTATATCATACCAACTAATGCCATAACCGTCAATTATTTTTCACTACATGAGTAACTTTTTTTCAAAAAATTTCCGTTCTTTAAGGATATTCATCATAGGAATTTAATTTATTTTGCACAAAATTTGTTCCTTTATACGGTTTTTTGCTTATAAATTTAGATATTTTTTCTCTGAATATTATTCGACAAATTTAGACAAAAACATGTAAAATAAACTTTAATTGAAAGGTATTTAGTACTTCGATAAAATAGTAGGTATACTGTATAGCACTGGAGGAAGTTTTCGTGACAAATGAAAAGAAAACATTCTATATAACGACACCAATTTACTACCCAAGTGGTAAATTCCATATCGGTACTGCCTACACAACTGTAGCTGCTGATACAATGGCTCGTTATAAAAGATTACGTGGATATGATGTTCGATTCCAAACAGGGATGGATGAACATGGTCAAAAAATTCAAGAAAAAGCAGAAGAAGCAAAGAAACACCCAAAAGAATATGTTGACGAAATTGCGGCAGCAGCTAAAAAACTTTGGAAAACAATGGACATCTCTTACGATGACTTTATCCAAACAACAGAAGAGCGCCATACAAAGACTGTAGAGAAAATTTTCAAAAAATTCTTAGATAATGGAGACATTTACAAAGGTGAATATGAAGGATGGTATTGTACACCATGTGAATCTTTCTTTACTGATACACAACTAGATAATGGTAACTGTCCTGATTGTGGTAGACCTGTTCACAAAGTAAAAGAAGAATCATACTTCTTTAATATGAAGAAATACGCAGATCGTCTTTTAAAATTCTATGAAGAAAACCCTGAATTTATCGAGCCTGAATCACGTAAAAATGAAATGATTAATAATTTCATTAAACCAGGGTTAGAAGACCTTTCTGTTTCTCGTACTTCATTTGACTGGGGTATTCGAGTTCCTGGAGATCCCAAACATGTTATTTACGTTTGGGTTGATGCTTTAACCAACTATCTAACAACATTAGGCTATGGCACAGAGAATGATGAAGAATACAAAAAATATTGGCCAGCAGATGTTCATGTCGTTGGTAAGGATATCGTCAGATTCCATACGATCTATTGGCCGATTTTCTTGATGGCTTTAGATTTACCACTTCCTAAGAAAGTATTCGCTCATGGTTTTATCATGATGAAAGATGGAAAAATGTCAAAATCTAAAGGTAATGTTGTATATCCTGAAATGTTGATCGAACGTTATGGTTTAGATGCAACACGTTATTTCTTACTACGTGAATTACCATTTGGGCAAGATGGTGTGTTCTCCCCAGAATCATTTGTTGAACGTACAAACTTCGATCTAGCAAATGACCTTGGTAATTTACTAAATCGTACTGTTTCAATGATGAATAAATATTTTGATGGTATCATTCCAACTGAAGATTTAGAACCAACAGATTTCGATGAAGCGCTTCATGCACAAGCAAAAGAAACACAAGAAAAATATGAAGCTGATATGGAAAAAATGCAATTTAGCGTTGTATTAGCAGATATTTGGGCATTAGTATCGCGCACGAACAAGTATATTGATGAAACACAACCGTGGGTACTTGCAAAAGATGAGGCTCAGCAAGGAAAACTTGCAACAGTGATGAATAATTTAGCTGAAAGTCTACGACGTGTGGCAGTTATGATTCAACCATTTATGACAAACTCCCCTAAAGAGATTGTCCGTCAACTTGGCTTATCAGAGGAATTACTTGCTTGGGATACTCTAAATGGAGAAAGTGTTATTCCAAACGGTACAAAGGTTATCGAAAAAGGTGTTCCTATTTTCCCTCGTTTAGATACCGAAGAAGAAGTAACATATATTCGTGATCAAATGCGTGGCTCTGTAAAAACAGTTGAAGTACCGAAAAAGGAAGAAAAGAAAGAAGAAATTCCTGAAATTACAATTGATGATTTTATGAAGGTAGATCTAAGAGTTGCAACTGTAACAGCTTGTGATAGAGTTCCAAAGGCAGATAAACTACTTAAACTTCAATTGGATTTGGGTTATGAACAACGTCAGGTTGTATCTGGTATTGCGGAACACTACAAACCTGAAGAGTTAATAGGACGCAAAGTTATCGTAGTAGCTAATTTAAAACCTGTAAAACTTCGTGGTGAATTATCACAAGGAATGATTTTAGCTGGAAGTAAGAATGGTGTATTGACTTTAGCGACTGTGGACGAGAAATTAGAAAATGGAGCTAAGGTTAAATAATAATACGGCATTAAAATGGCCAATTACATTATGGTGAATAACAATAGTTAAAGTTAAAATGTTTTATTTTTGATATTTTATTTATTTAAAAGAATAAAAAATGAATAATTTGGTAAAATACAATGCTATTTAGTAACAAAAAACCTGCTGGAAATAGACGGCAGGTTTTTGTATCTGTTGATATAAAAAATAGACAAAAATCGATTGAAAATTGGTGAATACGATTTATCATTATAGGTATAATAGACTATTCCTTTGAAGAGAGATGTTAGTTCGTAGGTATTAAGTATATTGTGAGATGTAATGTTTGTAATATATTTGTAATTTCTCTGTGAACTGTGAAATGGTTTATTTAGCTAAAATGTTAAACATGTGAGGAGAATGAATATGTTTATAGATACGCATGTCCATTTAAATGCAGAACAATATAATGATGATTTACAAGAAGTAATTAATCGAGCTTTAGCAGCAAATGTGAAAAAAATGGTTGTTGTTGGATTTGATAGGTTGACGATCAACCGTGCAATGGAATTGATTGAAGAGTACGACTTTCTATATGCGGCAATAGGATGGCATCCAGTTGATGCAATAGATTGTACTGAATCAGACTTGCAGTGGATTGAAGAGTTAGCAAAACATCCTAAGGTCGTAGCAATTGGTGAAACTGGACTAGATTATTATTGGGACAAGTCGCCAAAAGAGACTCAACAAAAGTTGTTACGAAAACAAATCCAGCTTGCAAAGCGTGTTAAATTACCAATTGTAATTCACAACCGTGAAGCAACTGCAGATTGTGTGCGTATTTTGCAAGAAGAGCACGCCGAAGATGTTGGTGGTGTGATGCATTGCTTTAGCGGTAGCGTAGAAACCGCAGAAATTTGTATCAAAATGAATTTTATGATTAGTTTAGGTGGCCCTGTTACTTTTAAAAATGCAAAAAAGCCGAAAGAAGTAGCAGAGAAAATACCTTTGCAATATTTGATGATTGAAACAGATGCTCCATACCTTGCTCCACATCCGAACCGTGGAAAAAGAAACGAGCCTTCGTTTGTACCGTTAGTCGCTGAAGAAATAGCGCGATTGAAGGGGTTAACAGTTGAAGAAGTTGCGCAAAAAACAACCGAAAATGCGCATCGTTTTTTTAAAATTGAAGCATAAAAAGAGTGAAATAAACAAACGTCTCCCACATTCAAAAAAAGGATCTTCAACTCTCTTTTTAATAATTTGTAAAGTCTTATCTGTTGACAATCAAAAAAGAGTCTATATAATCCAACGAGTGATAAGGAGGCGTTTTTCATGCCAAATAATTCCATGAAAACTCTGTTCTTAAAGTCATTGAGGAAACAGCAAAGAGTGGCAGGTTTTATAACTATTCTATTAGCTTTTGCTGTAATATTAAGCGTTATTGGTAAACCTGTTACTGTAAAAGCAGAAGGAAAACAACAGGGAAATGTAGTTAGTAATTTATATATTAACAATGTTATCCAATCGACCTCATTGAGTATTAATAATTTATACGAACAGAAAAATAACAACACATCTCAAATTTTAGCAGGAGAAACTTCGACTACGGTCGCTGACTTTTTAAAGCAACCTACAGTTGAGTCAGAGGAAAATAGCGATACTCTTGAAAGTAAAGATACGCAAAATATAAATGACCCTGCTGCATCTGACGTTCGAGTAGAAAAGGCCATCGATGTAGTGGAAGACTCCAAAGTTTATGCAAATAGAAATTCCAACAAGAAAATTACACTAGTTAGTAGTTCAAGAAAATACCACACGACTGGTAACCTAAATATGAGAAAAGGTCCAGGAGCTAAATACAAAGTTATTAAAGTAATACCTAAGGGTAAAAATGTGACATATAAAAGCAAAAAAGGAAAATGGTATAAAGTATCCTATAGTGGCAAGACTGGGTATGTATCAAAAGCATACTTGCGATCAGGCACAGTCAAAAAGGTATCAAATTCCCTTAATGGTAAATCTATGTATGTAACATCGACAGCGTATACAGCTTACTGTAACGGATGCTCAGGTAAAACAACTATAGGTATTAATTTACGAAAAAATCCATATAAAAAAGTTATAGCAGTAGACCCTCGAGTAATACCACTTCGTAAAATGGTATATGTAAATGGCTATGGATTGGCAATTGCCGGTGATACAGGTGGCTCTATTAAAGGACGTAAAATTGATGTTTTCATGCCATCGAAAAAGCAAGCGTACAATTGGGGACGCCGTACAGTTAAAATTACAGTTCAAAAATAAAAAAATGAAAAATTTTAAGCTTTCTTCTCCATACTGGTAGAAGAAAGCTTTTTTACTTTTACAGCAAATAAACTGCACTTATATCTATTTTCTGTACCGTTACTGTACAATAAGTGTAGAATCAAAGTAAAATGGTCAAAGGAACTTTTTAGAAAAGAGGATTCGATATCCGTGGATATAAAGGAAATCATTGTCGTTGAAGGAAAAGACGATACAACAGCAATAAAAAGGGCAGTTAATGCAGACACAATTGAAACAAATGGATCAGCAATTTCGGAAGAAACCCTCCGTAATATTCAACATGCTCAAGATGTCCGAGGTGTCATTGTGTTTACGGATCCAGACTATCCGGGTCGCCGCATTCGCGCAATTATTGAAGCGCGTGTTCAAGGTGTGAAACATGCATTTTTGCCAAAGAAAAAGACAATTGCTAAGAATGGTAAAAGTTTAGGTATTGAACATGCGAAGGATGAAGATATTCGTTATGCATTGTCCAAAGTTTATACGCCACAAAAAGTCAGTCAGGATTCACCCGATACAATTACGTTAGACGACTTAATAGCTGCTAAATTGCTATCACACCCCGATGCCAAAAAAAGACGTGAACGATTAGGGGAAATTTTAAATATTGGTTCTACAAATGGTAAACAACTCGTAAAAAGATTAAGGATGTTTCAAATTACAGAAGAGCAATTTGGAAAAGCAATTGCACACATCAATCAGGAGGAACAAAATGCATAAAGATATTGCCACACCTTTGCGCACACAAGAAATATTAAAAAAATATGGATTTTCATTTAAAAAGAGCTTAGGTCAAAACTTTTTAATAGACCCCAATATTTTGCGTAACATTGTAAGCTATGCTGACTTAACAAAAGAAAGTGCAGCAATTGAAGTAGGGCCAGGAATAGGAGCTTTAACGGAACATTTAGCCCGTGCTGCAGGAAAGGTTGTTTCTTTTGAAATTGACCAACGATTATTACCTGTACTAGAGGATACATTAAGCCCATATGAAAATATAAAAGTTGTTCATTCAGATGTATTGAAGGCAGATGTTGCTTCAATTATTACAGAAGAACTAAATGACTACAAAGACATTATGGTGGTGGCTAATCTACCGTATTACGTTACGACACCAATTTTATTAAAACTTCTTATGGAAGGTCTACCAATTCGCGGAATGGTTGTTATGATGCAAAAAGAAGTTGCGGATCGCATTTCAGCTGTCCCTGGTACAAAAGCATATGGTTCGTTATCAATTGCTGTGCAGTACTATATGAGTGCAGAAGTTGTTATGACAGTACCTAAAACGGTATTTATGCCACAGCCTAATGTTGACTCTGCTGTTCTACGATTAATACGTCATACAGAACCACCTATAAAGGTTATTGATGAGTCATTTTTATTTGAAGTAACTCGTAGTTCTTTTGCACAAAGACGTAAAACGATATTAAATAATTTACAATCCCAATTGCCAAATGGAAAAGAAAAGAAGGAAAATATCTTATCTGCATTGGCCAAAGTAAATATTGATCCAACAAGACGAGGGGAAACATTATCAATCGTAGAATTTGGTCAATTGGCAGACGCTTTATACCCATATTTCAAAAAATAAACCATATATTAGTATAATAATAAGAAAAAATAGAGTTTAATATAAAAAGTTATTGACATAGCAAAGCTTCATTGTTAAAATATAATTTTTGTGTTGACAAAAACACCGGTATTATGTATACTTGTTATTAGTGAGGTGTAAGCGAAAATGCCAAAAACTTTAGCTGACATTAAAAAGTCGTTAGATTGTCATTTGGGTAAACGTCTGCAATTAAAAGCAAACGGTGGTCGCAAGAAAACGATTGAGCGCGCTGGGATATTACGTGAAACATATCGCGCAGTATTTGTAGTTGATCTTGATCAAGACGAAAACGCTTTTGAGCGTGTTTCTTACAGCTACACAGATATATTAACAGAGGCAGTAGAGATTACATTTGACGACGAAGCAACTCAAATTGCCGCCGCCAAATAAGTAAGTTGTAATTATAATCGAATATTTTGTTCGGACGCTTGTAGAGCATTCTTTTGTCCAAAGGAATGTTTTATGAGTGTTTTTTATTTTTGAGGACATACTAGTAGCGTCAGTCGCTAAAGGAGGAATTTCGTTTGGCGAGAAGATCAATGATGTCCGATCGTTTGAAGGTAGAAATCGCTAAAGAATTAGGCTTTTACGATACTGTTGAACGTGAAGGATGGGGCGGAATCAAAGCACGGGATGCCGGAAATATGGTGAAGAAAGCAATCGAAATGGCTGAACGAGGTCAAGCAAGTGACAATAGCCAAAAGTAGGCAATCTTAAAATCATATGAAGCGAACTGACAAAAGCAGTTCCCTCTATATTTTTAGAGGTGAACTGCTTTTTTGTTTATAACTTATAAAGGGTGGCAAAACTCTTAAAGATTCATGTACGTTTTTTCTCAACTTTCTTTTCCTGTGGTAGAATATTATTCAGTGAAAAGAACGAAGTAACTTTATCTTGTTTTTTTATACTTATCGGAAGGAGGCGGAGATATGCTTTACGTAAAAGCACCTGCCAAAATAAATTTAACACTTGATGTACTATATAAACGTCCAGATGGCTATCATGAGGTTGAAATGATTATGACAACAGTTGATTTAGCCGATCGCGTTGGCTTGAAAAACCGTCATGATGGACAGATTCTAATTCATTCAAGCAGTAATTTTGTTCCCGATGATCAAAGGAATCTAGCATATCAAGCGGCAAAATTATTAAAAGATACATATAGTATTCAAGACGGCGTATCTATAACAATCGATAAGCAAATTCCTGTAGCTGCGGGTTTAGCTGGTGGTAGTAGTGATGCAGCGGCTACATTAAAAGGTCTTAACCAATTATGGAATTTAAATTTAACACTCGATGAACTGGCTGATTTGGGCGCACAAATAGGATCAGATGTATCATTTTGCGTTTATGGAGGAACTGCGATTGCCAGAGGACGTGGGGAAAAAATTGAACATATTGCTACACCTCCAACGTGTTGGGTTGTTTTAGCAAAACCATCAATTGGCGTTTCCACCGCAGCTGTTTATGGTGGCTTGAATATGGATGAAGTTGTACATCCAAATACAATGCAAATGAAGGCAGCCATTGAAAATAAGAATTACCAACTAGTATGTGATACAGTAAGTAATGTATTAGAAAGTGTTACACTAAAGCTACACCCAGAAGTATCTGTTATTAAAGAACAAATGAGTCGTTTCGGAGCGGATGCAGTATTAATGAGCGGAAGTGGACCAACAGTGTTTGGACTGGTACAAAATAAGGCGCGTGTTAGCCGAATTGTAAACGGTCTTAGAGGTTTCTGTGATGAAGTATTTGCTGTACGTATGTTAGGCGAATTAGATGTTCTTGATTAAAGACAGATATTTGTGTTATTTTTTGTATAAAATATTCGTGTTCAGGAGAGGATTTTATGAAATGGAAGCGTAGTGAGCGTCTTGTTGATATGACGCATTATTTGATGGAGCATCCACAACAGTTAATCCCCCTTACATTTTTCGCAGAATTGTATCAATCTGCAAAGTCCTCTATAAGTGAAGATTTGTCGATTGTTAAAGATACATTTGAGGAAAGAGGGATTGGCCTTCTAGTGACAGTCCCAGGTGCTGCAGGGGGTGTAAAGTATATACCTAAAGTCCCTGATATAGCTGTTAAAGATGTAATATCAGAGTTGATTAGAGAGTTAAGTCATTCCGATCGTTTGTTACCAGGTGGATATCTATTCATGACGGATTTATTGGGCAATCCCCAATTGATCAACCGTGTAGGAAAGGTGTTTGCTTCGGCCTTTTGCGATCAACAAATAGATGTCATTATGACAGTAGCTACAAAAGGAATTTCAATTGCCCATGCAATTGCAAGACATTTAAATGTGCCAGTTGTGGTAGTGCGTCGTGATAATAAAGTGACAGAGGGTTCTACTGTTAGTATTAACTATGTATCTGGCTCATCTCGTCGTATACAAACAATGGTGCTATCAAAACGAAGCATGAAAAGTGGGCAACGCGTTCTTATTACTGATGACTTTATGAAGGTCGGGGGTACAATGAACGGAATGAAAAACTTATTGGAGGAATTTGACTGTACTTTAGCAGGTATAGCTGTTTTAGTAGAAGCCGAACACCCCGATGAGCGTCTTGTGGATGATTATTATTCATTGGTCAAATTAAAAGAAGTCAATGAAAAAGATCACACCATAGCTTTATGTGAAGGAAACTATTTTGAGAAGGGTGGAAATTAGTAATGAATGTAGTAGCAACAAAAAATGCACCAGCAGCGATTGGCCCATATGTTCAAGGCATGATTATTAACAACCTTTTTTATAGTTCAGGTCAAATCCCATTGACAGCAGAAGGAGAGTTTGTTGATGGTGATATTACAGAACAAACAAATCAAGTTTTCAAAAATCTTAAAGCAGTTCTAGCAGAAGCAGGTTCTTCTTTGGACAAGGTTGTTAAAACAACTGTATATATCTCGGATATGGAAGAATTTTCAGCTATGAATGAGGAATATGCAAGACACTTTGGTGTACATAAACCTGCACGTACTACGGTCGAAGTTGCAAGACTACCAAAGGATGCTAAAGTGGAAATTGAAGTCATTGCATTAGTTTAGGATAGTAAAAGTCTATCAATCATAATAATTTTCTAAAAAACAAGCCGCGTTTTCTATCGTGGCTTGTTTTTTTAACTCTTTATCAATAAATATTATGTAATCTAAGTGGATTTTTGTATAAAAATCGAAATAATTTTTTAAATTTTGAAAAAATTGTTTAAAATTAAGAAGGAAATAGATATACTTTTCTTGAATATATGTAAATAGATTCTAATTTACACCCAAGATGAGAGGTGGTGAAAAAATGGAAGTAACAGACGTAAGACTTCGACGTGTTGAGACAGATGGCCGCATGCGTGCCATTGCTTCCATCACACTGGACAACGAATTCGTCGTGCATGATATCCGTGTCATTGATGGAAATGCTGGATTATTCGTAGCAATGCCAAGTAAAAGAACACCTGATGGTGAGTTTCGTGATATTGCACATCCTATAAACTCGGGCACACGATCAAAGATTCAAGAATCTGTATTAGCAGCATATGCCGATTCAGAGGAAGCAGTAGTAGAAATATTGGAAGAACAACGATAAAAGTATAAAATAAGAGCCTTTCAATAATGTATTGAAACAGGCTCTATTTTTATTGGACATGATAGTTTTTAGAAGAAAACTATTGAACATGTTCTAACATACGTCGTAATGCTAATTTAGCATCTTTAGTCGTCTTAGCGTCGACAGTAATAATATTCCCCTTCTTTCCTTCTACAATTAGCTCTAAGGACCATAGGAGGTGCGGTAAATCAATTCTATTCATGGTCATACAAGGGCACATATTTGGATTTAATGAAATAATATTTTTGTCAGGATACTGGCGAATAATTCGACGAACAAGGTTCATTTCTGTTCCTATTGCCCAAGAGGAACCAGAAGGAGAAGCTTTAATAGTATCAATAATGTATTTGGTAGATCCATTATCATCAGCTGCGGCGACGACTTCATGCCTACATTCGGGATGCACAATAATACGCATTTCAGGATGTTCATCACGTACCTGGTTGATGTTATAAGCGGAAAATCCTTCATGTACTGAACAATGCCCTTTCCATAATATTACGCTGATATCTTCTAGTGCCCCGTCGAAAACTAATTCTTCCTTTAGGGGGTCCCAAATAGCCATTTGTTCTAATGAAACTCCTATGTCAAATGCTGTATTCCTACCTAGATGTTGGTCTGGCAAAAAAAGTAGTCGCCTTTTGTGCGTAAATGCCCAGCTTACCATTGACTTCGCATTAGATGAAGTAACGCATGCCCCACCATTTCGGCCTGTAAAAGCCTTAATACCAGCCGTTGAATTTACATAAGTTAGAGGGATAATTGTATCACCAAAAAGTTTTTGAAGTGCCTCCCAAGCAATTTCAGTTTGATGGATATTGGCCATGTCTGCCATTGAGCAACCTGCACGCATATCAGGTAAATAAACTATTTGTCTATCTTCTGTAAGCATATCTGCTGTTTCAGCCATAAAGTGTACTCCACAAAATACGATATGTTTTGCATCCACATTATTAGCACAAATTTGAGCAAGTTGTAGGGAATCTCCTGTAGCATCCGCAAACTGTATAACATCATCACGCTGATAATGATGCCCTGGTATGAAAAGTTTCTTACCTAATTGTTTTTTAATCTCCCAAACACGCAATTCCATCTCTTCTTTTGTAAGCGTGCTATAGTGAGGTGGCAACTGCGACATTTTTTCGAATAATGTAGGATTAGTGAGCAATTTGGGTAACTCCTTTCAATTGTACGAGTGCACTTATATCAAGTGCTTTAACAGAGTGTGTTAAAGAGCCTAGTGAAATCCAGTCAACTCCAGTTGCCGCGTAATCTTTAATTTGATTATATTGAATACCACCAGATACTTCTGTTGTAATATGTAGCGGTACAAGTGGAAGCCATTCTTTAATTTCTTCGGGGGTACGATTATCAAACATTATAATATCAACACCTGCTTCGATTGCCTCAATCAATTGTGCTTTTGTTTCAATTTCAGTCTCAATCTTAATAGTATGTCCGATTCGCGACCTTATTGTATTTACCGCACTTGTTATACTCCCTGCGAATGCAATATGATTATCTTTTAACATTACACAATCATAAAGCCCGTTTCGATGATTAAATGCACCTCCCATTCGTACAGCATATTTTTCTAGCATTCTCAAACCTGGTGTTGTTTTCCGTGTATCACAAATTTTCGCTGTAGAATGAACGGTTTGATTAACAGCTTGTCTAGTAGCGGTAGCAATTCCAGACATACGTTGTACTAAATTTAAGATAACTCTTTCCCCAGCGAGTAGCGTTTGAATAGGTCCTTCAATTTTTGCGATGAGATCGCCTTTATTTAATAAGTCTCCATCGTGTTTTAATAGATTGCATTTCACCCCATTATTGAACATAGAAAATCCGATTGTAATAATATCTTCCCCACAGAAAATCCCTTCTTCCTTTGCATGGAATGAGAAAGTTCCTATTGTGTTTTTTGCAAATAGACGTTCACCTGAGATATCGCCATCACCAATATCTTCTAAAAAAAATCTTTTAAGCATGGATTCGAGCTTTAGTTGATTCATGCCATACACCCCTTTATCGCTTTGTAGTTTAAAGATTTTGAATAATAATGTGAGCTAATTAAAGTGCTGTAATCCCAATACTTTAAATAAGACAACTGTATAACTCTGCTTTTTCATATTATAGTTTACAGTTGTCTTGTCACATATATTGACATAAAATACTGATTAAAACAAGCGTTTTAAAGCTATAACTCTGCTAAATATAATCTTACTTTTAAGGCTTTATGTATTGTAATTGAGAAAGGAGGAAGACCTATGGTTTATGTTGATTATTCAGCAACAGCACCAATGAGTGAATATGCTATAGAAACGTACAAGGATATTGCTAAAAGGTTTTATGGGAATCCATCAAGTCCTCATAATGAGGGAACAAACGCAAAACAAATATTAGAAAATGCAAGACGTATGATTGCACATTGTGCAGGTGTTGTGCCTGAGGGGATTTACTTTACAGGAAGTGGAACAGAGGGAAATCTAATTGCTATACTATCAATTGCTCGAGCTAATGCTCAGAAAGGAAAACATATCATTACTAGTGCTGCGGAACATACTTCTGTGCATGCTGCTATGAATACACTAGAACAAGAAGGATTTCAAATTACCAGATTACCTTTCAACCAAAATGGGCAAGTTAGTATTCAAGCAATCCGAGAGGCAATATGTGATGAGACCATACTTATTTCGATTCAGCATATTAATCCTGAAATAGGATCGATTCAGCCTATTGAACAAATTATTAAATTAGCAAAAAAATATCAGATCCGTTGTCATGTAGACTGTGTTCAATCGTTTGCGAAGTTTCCCTTAGAAAGTTTTGCGAGTAAAGTAGATGCAATGGTATTTTCTGCACATAAAGTTGGTGGACCAAAAGGATGTGGAGCAGTATATATTCACCCAAAATGTAAAGCTTCTCTTCTATTTCCGGGATTAACACATGAAGGGGGATTACGTGGGGGCACTGTAGACGTACCAGGAATCGCTGCTTTTGCAGTAGCAGCAATAGAAACTAAAGAACAAACAAACTTATCTCATTTATCAACACTACGAAACAAATTGAAAGAACTATTAGCAGATAGTCCTTATCAATTTGTTGAGGCACCCAATGAAGTGCAATACCCAGCTATTTGTGGCATGCAAATAAAAGGATTAGAAGGACAATATATAATGTTGCACTTAAATGAACGTGGGATTTATATTTCAACAGGTAGCGCATGCGATGCGAATAGTTCTGTTGGAACGAAAGCAATAATAGCGATGGGATATCATATAGATGAAGCACGACAGTTCTTTCGAATTTCTTTTAGTAGTCAGACAACTAGTGAAGATATAAAGAAGGTTGCTGAAGGGTTAATTGAGATTGTGAATTGTACAAAAAGTATGGAATTGTAAATTTTTATCACTCTAGAAAATTTTACAAAAATAAAATAGACAAAATTTATAATATTAATTTGAACTTCACTGTTTTGTCAAGCCGTAAAGTCTTGAAAATTAGTTAAATTTGCTTTATAGTCAAAAGAGAAAATCTGCTTAATTGGAGGACTTAAGAAATGACGAATATTTATGCCGTAATTTTGGCAGCTGGCCAAGGCACGCGTATGAAGTCCAAATTATATAAAGTTCTTCATCCGGTTTGTGGTAAGCCGATGGTTGAACATGTGGTAGACCATATTCAAGAATTGAATGTTGAACGTATCGTGACAGTTGTTGGTCATGGTGCTGAAAAGGTTCAAGAACAATTGAAGGACAAAAGTGAATATGTATTACAAGCTGAACAATTAGGTACAGCACATGCAGTTCAACAAGCAGAACCAATCCTTGGTGATCTAGATGGTACAACAATTGTTATATGTGGTGATACACCTTTAATTCGCCCTGAGACAATGAAAGCGCTATATGAATATCACGAAGCCAATCATGCAAAGGCCACAATTTTAACAGCTATAGCTAAAGATCCTACCGGTTACGGTCGCATTATACGCGGAGAGGATGGTCAGGTAGCTCAAATCGTCGAACAAAAAGACGCAACACCTGAACAAAGAAAAGTAACCGAAATTAATACAGGGACATATTGCTTTGATAACAAAGCTTTGTTCGCTGCATTGAAACTAGTGAATAATGATAACGCACAAGGTGAATATTATTTACCAGATGTGATTGAAATTTTGCAAAAACAAGGCGAAATTATAGCAGCTAATGTTACAGAAAACTTTTATGAAACACTTGGAGTAAACGATCGAGTAGCTTTATCTCAAGCTGAAAGTATTATGCGTGCGCGTATTAACGAAAATCATATGCGTAATGGGGTTACAATTATTAATCCCGAAAATACTTATATCAGCGTTGATGCAAAAATTGGTCGCGATACCGTTATTCAACCAGGTGTGATGATTGATGGGGATTCTGTCATTGGTGAAGACTGTTTAATAGGACCGAATAGTCATATTCAACATAGCCAAATTGGGGATCGTACTTCTGTACATTCTTCTGTTGTGGAAGATAGCCAAATTGGCAATGATGTTGCAATTGGTCCGTTTGCGCATATACGCCCAGCATCAAATGTTGGTAATCATGCGAAAGTTGGTAATTTTGTAGAATTGAAAAAAACGACACTTGGCGAAGGTAGTAAAGCCTCTCATCTAACTTATTTAGGGGATGCAGAAGTTGGTGCCAGCGTCAATATTGGTTGTGGTACGATTACCGTTAATTATGATGGTAAAAATAAGTATCAAACAGTAATTGAAGATCATGCTTTTATTGGTTGCAACGCAAATTTAATAGCTCCTGTCAAAGTCGGCAAAAATTCATTTGTCGCTGCTGGATCAACTGTTACAAAAGATGTACCGGAAAATGCACTTGCTATCGGTCGTTCTCGACAAGAAAACAAAGAAAACTATGTTAACAAATTAAATTTAAAATAATTAAAAATTAACAGGAGGCCATCATGCCGTATCAATATGCTAACTCAAATTTAAAAATCTTTTCACTAAATTCAAATGAACCACTTGCTACAGAAATTGCAAAAGAAGTGGGTGTAGAATTAGGAAAAAGTTCTGTAAAACACTTCAGTGATGGAGAAATTCAAATCAGTATTGAGGAAAGTATTCGTGGTTGTGACGTATTTATTGTTCAGTCAACTTCAGCTCCAGTAAATGAAAATCTAATGGAACTGCTTATTATGGTTGATGCTGTGAAACGTGCATCTGCACGCACAGTAAACGTAGTAATGCCTTACTATGGCTATGCTCGTCAAGACCGTAAAGCACGCTCACGCGAACCGATTACGGCAAAATTAGTGGCAAACTTATTAGAAACTGCTGGTGCAACTCGTGTAGTTGTTCTAGATTTACATGCTCCACAAATTCAAGGTTTCTTCGATATTCTTATCGATCACCTAATGGGTGTACCTTTGTTATCTGATCATTTCAAACAAAAAGGATTCAATCCAGATGATGTTGTAGTAGTATCACCTGACCATGGTGGTGTAACTCGTGCTCGTAAAATGGCAGAACGACTAAAGGCACCAATTGCTATCATCGATAAACGTCGTCCAAAACCAAATGTAGCAGAAGTTATGAACATTGTTGGTAATGTTGAAGGGAAAATTTGTATCTTAATCGATGACATTATTGATACAGCTGGTACAATTACAATCGGCGCTGAAGCTCTTGTAAAAAGTGGTGCAAAAGAAGTTTATGCTTGCTGTACACACCCTGTATTGTCAGGTCCAGCAATTGATCGTATTGAAAACTCAGTAATTAAAGAATTAGTTGTTACAAACTCAATTCAATTACCTGAGGAAAAGAAAACACCAAAAATTAAAGAATTATCAGTTGCTACATTACTTGCTGATGCGATTGTTCGTATTTATGAAAATAAATCTGTAAGTAAATTATTTGATTAATTTTTAACGTAAGTTTAGCCCTACATCTAGAAACAGATGTAGGGCTTTTATAATTGTTTAAAATAGAGATATCGACTATAAACATATAAATTTATTTTTAAATAATTGTTTCATTCCTTGAAGAAATGGACACATTTGATAATGTGGTAATTCTATTTCTTACTTTGTTAATGTAGATTGATCTTTGAACAATTAGCAAAGTAGATGACAAAGGAGGAGACAACATATTTATGAATACTGTAGTTCATGTAAAAAAACGTGAGGTCGGAAAGAAATCTGTATTGTCAACCTTAAGAAAAAATGGTTTTGTCCCAGCTGTGGTATATGGATATCAAATAGAACCAATACCAATTGCTGTAAACGAAAGAGAATTTGAAAGATTATTAAGTAAAGAGGGTAAAAATAGCATCATTTCTCTAAACATTGAAGGTAAAGAAGTAAAGGCGGTAGTGTTTCAGTTCCAGAAAGATACTACTAAAGAAAAGTATATTCATGTAGACTTTTTGTCAGTCGACATGTCTAAGTTAATCGGTATTGAAGTACCAATCGTATTAAAAGGATTACCTATTGGCGTTAAAGAAGGTGGTGTATTACATCAACCTCTTCGATTGATGAAGTTAATCGTAAAGCCAAATGAAATCCCTGAAAAAGTTGAGATTGATGTGTCCAACTTAGCTATTGGTCATGCTTTAACTATTGGAGATATTCGAAAAAAAGTAAAGTATACAATCTCAGGTGACAATCAAGTAACATTAGTAGTTGTATCAACACCAACTGTAAGAATGGATTTAGACACTGAAATAACGGATCAACCAGAAGAAGCGGTATAACTACTCTACCTTAACAGGACCTTGCGTTATAAATGAAAACGTGAGGTTTTTTAATATATTGTAGCTATTTTTTCTAGTAATAATGTTAAGTAAACTGCATAATACTATGGAAATTGACTAATCTATCAGCTTAAATCTTTTCTCTAATCATTATGGCGTATGTTAAAATAACAAGGATTAGTTAGAAAAGGAAGATGTCAAATATGAAGTTAATAATTGGATTAGGTAATCCTGGGAAAGAATATGAACATACTCACCACAATGTTGGGTTTGATACAATAGATTTATTAGCACAAAAGTGGAATATTCCATTAAATCAACAAAAATTCAACGCTATGTACGGCACTGCTCATCGTCCAGAAGGTAAAGTAATGTTGATGAAACCTCTTACATATATGAATTTATCTGGGGAAGCTGTACGTCCTATGATGGATTACTTTGATATTGATGTAGAGGATATTGTCGTTATTTATGATGACTTAGATTTAGATAAGGGGAAATTACGCCTTCGTCAAAAAGGAAGCGCAGGTGGTCATAATGGAATTAAATCTCTGATTCAGCACATTGGCACGCAAAACTTTAACAGAATCCGTGTAGGGATTAATCGACCACCAGTAGGCATGAAGGTACCAGACTATGTACTTTCAAAATTTTCGAAGAAAGAGCAACCATTAATGCAAGATGCCTTTAATCGTGCAGCAGATGCCTGTGAATATTGGTTAGAAAAGCCATTCACAGAAGTGATGAATCGATTTAACTAAATTGTGAAGCATAAAAGGAACCAAAGCTGTCTATACTTTTTATAAAAGGGAGGCATGCTTATGGCTATTCGTTACAGATGTCGTCATTGCAACACGGAAATAGGCGTATTGCCATTTGATTCTGAAGAAAGTATTCGTAAACTTCATCAACTAAATGAACAAGATGCTAAGGAATTTATCCGTCATGAGCAAAATGGTGATACAACAGTAGAAAGTATTTGTGAACATTGCGAAGACTCACTGAAGAAGTTCCCAAATTATTATGCATTAAAAAATTGGTTACAGTAAATCGCTTTGGCGCTTAGGCGTCCAAGGCCTTTTTCTGTAGATTTTACAATATATATTGTATTTACCAAAGAAGGGAGGACGTTATGAAGATATTACGTCAATTGTTAATGCAAGACCCACATGTACAACGGTTGTTAGAAGAGATTAAAAGTGGTCAAGATGCACAACTGATTACTGGTCTTTCGGGGAGTGCAAGACCTGCATTTTTAGATACAATTTATGATTATATTCAAAAACCTATTTACATAATTTCACCAAACTTACTGCAAGCACAAAAAAACTTTGATGATTTAGTGAAACTTGTAGGTGAAGATTATGTTCACTATTATCCAGCCGATGAGTTTATCGCTGCTGATATGGCAACAGCGAGTCCAGAATTACGTGCCCAGCGTATTGAAACATTGGACCATATGTTACATCAACAAAAAGGTATCTATATAATTCCTGTAGCAGGTATGCGTAAAGTTTTGCCTCCGAAAGAGGAATGGTTAAATTTACATTTAAATGCAACTGTCGGAGAAGAACTGATAGTAGAAGAGTGGCTTCAAAATCTAGTGACTATGGGGTATACAAGAAGCCATATGGTAACAACGCCTGGTGAGTTTGCTTTACGTGGAGGTATTTTAGATATTTATCCTCCATATATTGAAAATCCAATTCGTGTTGAATTATTTGATACAGAGGTTGATTCGATTCGAACATTTTCAGCGGATGATCAACGTTCAATTGAAAAGTTAGATCAGATTCATATTTTACCTGCCTCAGAGTTTGTATTGACGAGAGAACAGCGGCTACATGTTGCGCAAAAGTTGGATGAGGCTTTAGCAGATAGTCTAAAAAAGGTGAAAAATAGGGAAATACAAGAACAACTCTATCAACACATTCAAACGGATATAGAGCTACTCAAACAAGGAGAATTGCCTGAATTTATAAATAGATATGGTTCGTTATTATATGACCAACCTTCGTTTCTAGGGGACTATTTTGCTCAAGATGGTCTTGTTGTATATGATGAGCTAGGACGTATTCAAGAAGTTATGGAAGCTTGGGAAAAGGAAGAGAAAGAATGGTATCTATCCCTAATTGAAGAAGGAAAATTAGTGCATGCTGTTAAACCTTCATATTCTTTAAAAGAAATCATTGCGATGATACATTTACCGTCAATTTATTTCGCTTTATTTGCGAGATCATTTTCAGGAATTCGTTTTAAAAAGACGACAAGTTTTTCATGTAAACCTATGCAACATTTCCATGGTCAAATGCCTTTGTTGAAAAATGAAGTAGAACGTTGGCAACTAGGAAAATTCACTGTCCTATTTGTAACAGAAAATGAAGAACGTCTATCAAACATACAAACAACTTTAGCAGATTACGATATTCATATACAGATTGGTGAACCTAGAAAAGAAGGTATCTTTGCTATTTCTGGCCAATTATCTGCAGGCTTTGAATTACCTTTGCAACGTTTAGCTATTGTCACTGAGGAAGAGCTTTTTAAACAAAAGACGAAGAAGAAAAAAAGTCGACCTCAAAAAATGACCAATGCTGAAAGAATAAAAAGTTACACAGAGATAAAACCTGGCGATTATGTGGTGCATATTCATCATGGTATAGGGAAATATATCGGCATTGAAACGCTAGAGGTCAATGGCAAGCATAAGGATTATCTACATATCCGATATCGTGCGGACGATAAGCTTTATGTTCCTGTCAATCAAATCGATTTAATCCAAAAATACGTTGGATCAGAAGATAAAGAGCCAAAACTTCACAAATTGGGCGGAACAGAATGGAAAAAAACAAAGAGTAAGGTATCATCAGCAGTACAAGATATTGCAGATGATTTAATCAAACTATATGCAAAACGTGAGGCGGAAAAAGGTTATGCATTCTCTCCTGATGGTGATGAACAACGTGCATTTGAAGAGGCATTCCCTTATGAAGAAACAGAAGATCAACTGAGGACAATCCAAGAAGTGAAGATAGATATGGAAAGAGAGCGTCCTATGGATCGTCTTGTTTGTGGGGACGTTGGATACGGGAAAACTGAAGTCGCTATTCGTGCTGCATTCAAAGCTGTTATGGATGGTAAACAAGTAGCCTTTTTAGTACCAACAACCATTTTAGCTCAACAACATTTTGAAACTTTCCAGGAAAGATTCCAAGATCAAGCTATTTCAATTGGCCTTTTGAGTCGTTTCCGCACACGTAAACAACAAAATGAAACATTAAAAGGGCTAAAAGATGGATCTGTAGATATTGTTATTGGAACACATCGATTGTTATCAAAAGACGTTGTTTATAAAGACCTTGGATTATTAGTAGTCGATGAGGAACAACGTTTTGGTGTTACCCATAAGGAAAAGATTAAGCATTTAAAGACAAATGTAGATGTATTAACGTTAACAGCAACTCCGATACCTCGTACATTGCATATGTCAATGGTAGGAGTGAGAGATTTATCTGTTATCGAAACGCCACCTGCTAATCGATTCCCCGTACAAACGTATGTTATGGAGCATAATGGAGCCCTTGTACGTGAAGCAATTGAACGTGAAATGTCCCGAGGAGGGCAAATATTCTATTTACACAATCGCGTTGACGATATGGCCCGTAAAGTAGAAGAAATTCAAATGCTTGTACCAGATGCTCGAGTAGGGTTTGCCCATGGGCGAATGACAGAGTCTGAATTAGAATCTGTAATCCTACGTTTTTTAGATGGTGACTATGATGTTTTAGTAACAACAACAATTATCGAAACAGGTATTGATATTCCAAATGTAAATACATTAATTGTAAACAATGCGGACAGGATGGGCCTTTCACAACTTTATCAATTAAGAGGGCGAGTTGGGCGTTCTAATCGTATAGCATATGCTTATTTCATGTATCAAAGAGATAAAGTATTAACAGAGGTAGCAGAACAACGCTTACAAGCGGTGAAAGAGTTTACAGAGCTTGGTTCAGGCTTCAAAATTGCTATGCGCGATTTATCTATTCGTGGAGCAGGAAACTTACTTGGTTCGCAACAACATGGCTTTATCGATTCAGTTGGGTTTGATCTGTATTCTCAAATGCTAGAGGAAGCAATTTCTGAGCGTCAAACAGGTGTGAAGAAAGAGGAAGAAAAAGATATTGAAATTTTAATCCCTTACGATGCCTATATACCTGATGCTTATATTCCAGATGGTTATCAAAAAATACAAATGTACAAACGTATTAAAGGAATGGATGAAGAGGAAGACTACTACGAAATTTTAGAAGAATTACAAGATCGTTTTGGAGATTTACCAACTGAAACTGAGCGATTACTTCGAATTGCACGGATAAAAGTATGGGCTAAAAGGGTTGGTGTCGATTCGATTAAAACAAAAAATAAAATAATAATTATTGATATTTCTGAAGAAGGAACAGCTAGTCTAGATGGAGGTAAAGTCGTTTCAGAATCTATGCAATTTGGGCGTGCGGTAGGGTTCCAATTAGAAGGACAACGATTAGTCTTAACCATTGATGAGAAAAAGGCAGAGAGACAATCTCCATTTGATATTCTAGAATCATTGATGAAGTTATTACCAACAGCCATTCATCAAAAGGTAGAGATAAGAGACTAATTTTTGTTATGTATATTTTTTATTTGATTGCTCCATACTAACGGCAAGTACAATATTGAAAATTTGTCGAAAGTGAGGCAACACGAATGAAAGCAACAGGCATTGTGCGCCGAATCGATGATTTAGGACGCGTAGTTATCCCGAAAGAGATACGAAGAACTTTACGCATTCGTGAAGGTGACCCATTAGAAATATTTACCGATCGTGAAGGGGAAATTATATTAAAAAAATATTCTCCTATTAATGAGTTGAGTGATTTTGCTTTATCTTATGTTGAGACATTATTTGAAACATTGGGCACGAGTGCACTCATTAGTGATCGAGATGAAATTATTGCTGCAGCAGGTGTATCTAAAAAAGAGTATTTGAATCGCCAAATATCTACTTTTGCAGAAGATTGTATTCTACAAAGAACTGTTATTGTTGAAAAACATGAAAACTCTGTTGAAATTGTACCTGGGCAAATTGAGCAGATTAAATCTTATTGTATAGCTCCAATTGTAGTTAGTGGGGATGCAATAGGTGCTGTTTATATTTTGTCTAAGATGCATTTTATCGGTGATACTGAACAAAAGGTAGCTGAAACAGCAGCACATTTTTTAGCAAAACAAATGGAAGATTAAAAATAAAAGCCATTCGACTATTGAAGGATCTCAATAGGGAATGGTTTTTTATATAGGAAAAGTTAATCCTTTAAACGAATCGATTTTAGAGCAGATGATGCATTAAGAAGATCTAACATTTCCCTCGTATTATTTTTAGGTGAGGAGGGTATTAGAGAAGATTCCTCTTCACTTATCCGTAATTCGGAGATTAAAGTTTTCGTACCATTTGCCTTTAATAAGTATTTACGAACAAAACCATTTTTTCTTTCCATTATCATACGAGGATACTTGTATTTAAATCTTCCTTCAACTTTTAGGTAGTTTTCTTGTGTAAAAGGTGACTGTTTGAATTTAGCAGTATTTTGGAATGTATCTATTTTTGAAACAGAGAATTTCATAGAAACCCCTCCTCGTTGCTATCTATACCATTTTTATCGACTGAATTTTCTGGAATTTAATATTAATAGATTGAATATCCAACACTATTTATTAATAATCAATTCCTTTGCTATAACGCTGTGGAAATATCGAAGTATAGGATAAATATGCTATACTGTTCTAAAATCTTGTAAAGAAAATGAATTGATGAATTAAAGGAAAGAGGATTATCATGTCCGAAAAATGGGGGATGAAAGCGTATTTAAAAGGCGTTGCTCTTCTTACTATAGCAGCCCTTGTTGTTAAGATATTGAGCATGGTATACCGTGTGCCTTTTCAAAATTTAGTCGGGGATCATGGCTTTTATATTTATCAGCAAGTTTATCCGTTTATAGCAATTTTCGTTACATGGACGGCTAGTGGCTTAGCAGTGGCAATTTCTAAAATCCTTGCAGATATAGAGGATACTAGTGATGAAGGTGAAAGAAGTACAGTATTACGGATTATTTTCATCTTTTTAGTGGTTCTATCAATAGTCTGTTTTAGTATTTTATACTTTGGTGCACGATTTTTTGCATATTGGATGGGCGATATAAAACTAGCTGGTTTACTTAGAATCGGATCATTTGTTGCCTTTAGTATGCCGCTATTAGCAATTTATAAAGGGGTATTCCAATCAGTAGGTATTATGCAGCCAGTTGCATATGCACAAATTGTTGAGCAAACAGTGCGAGTAGCAGTTATTTTAGGTGGTACGTATATCATCATGTCTACCACTGAATCTTTATATGGTGCGGGGAAAATAGCCTTATTAGGGACAGTTGTAGGGGAATTTGCAGGAATACTATTATTAGCTGTATATATAAAGAAACAGTCAACCGATATTAAATTGGGTAGAGTCGGAAAAAGGAAGCTAGCCACTTGGGGAATATTAAAAAAATTAATCGTATTAAGTATAAGTGTTAGTATGAGCAGTCTAGTCTTACTAGTATTTCAATTAATCGATTCATTTACAATTTATAGTACGTTAAAAGAAAGTGGAATGAATCCTCTTCGGGCAATGGAAACGAAAGGAATCTATGATCGAGGCCAACCGTTAGTACAAGTTGGTTTAGTGATAGCGTCGTCTCTTTCACTTGCAATTGTTCCATTAGTTGCACATGCTTCTAAACGAAACCAAGGGCACAATGCTGAACGTTATATACAGCTAACATACCGTACAGCTCTCTTATTTGGTCTTGCAGCAGCTGTTGGTTTAATACTTGTTATGCCGAATATTAACATGACCTTGTTTGAAACAACAGATTTGTCAAATGTTCTATCTGTATTTGTATTACAAATCATTTGGTTATCACTTATTCTGACATTAACAGCGATGTTACAAGGTTTAGATTATTTGAAAATACCCGCTTGCTTATTAGTTCTAGGTGTATTCGTTAAACTATTTTTTAATAAATTATTCATTTTGCAATTTGGAATAGCTGGAGCTGCTTGGACAGGAAATTTAGCGCTTTTTATAACAGTAATTGGTCTTATATGGTATTTTAAAAAAGAGGAAAAAATTCAATTAGCGCTGCCACGGTTTTATTTTGGTGCGTCGCTCGCTTTGCTCGCGATGATATTAGTTGTAGTGCTATTTACAATACTTGCAGAACCAATGATTTTTCCTTCCATAGCGGGGCGCGCACGAGCGTTGGTACTTTGTATTTCTAAAGCTGCAATAGGTGCATTTGTATTTTTAACAATGCTTGCCAAGCTGAAAATATTATCTATACGAGATTGGTATCTATTACCTTTCGGACGTCGTATGGCAAGCTATCAACTTGCTTTACAACGAAAAAATAAACAAAATTAGGTGAAGAATATGCATCAACTAACAATCATTGGACTAGGCGCAGGAGATTTTGAACAACTCCCAATAGGTGTCTATAGAAAGTTAAAACAAGCAAAGAAAATATGTGTACGTACTAAAGAACATGCTGTATTAGATGAATTAGCAAACGAAGGTATTCAATTTGAAAGTTTCGATGCAATGTATGAAAAACATGAAGATTT
Source organism: uncultured Rummeliibacillus sp. (assembly GCF_934216135.1). Classification (NCBI taxonomy): domain Bacteria; kingdom Bacillati; phylum Bacillota; class Bacilli; order Caryophanales; family Caryophanaceae; genus Rummeliibacillus; species uncultured Rummeliibacillus sp. Next base: position 30,893 of record NZ_CAKQBI010000022.1, read on the forward strand.
TTTATCGGTATATGAAGAAATTGTAGAGACATTATTAAAATATATAGAATCTGAAGATGTAATATATGCCGTTCCTGGGCACCCTTTGATGGCTGAAATGACTGTACAACTTTTGATTGAAGCCGAAAAGAAAGGTCAAGTCCAACTTAAAATTGAAGGTGGACAAAGTTTCTTAGATGCCGTTTTCGGAGCTCTTCGTATTGATCCAATTGATGGGTTTGAACTTGTTAATGGTACAACTTTTTCTATCCATCAAGTGAACATGTACAAGCATTTATTAATTGCACAAGTATATGATCAATTCAGCGCTTCAGAAGTAAAATTAACTTTACTTGAAAAGTATCATCCAGATTATCCTATCAAAATTGTAACTGCTGCAGGATCAAAAGATGAAATGATTCGTACTGTACCTTTACATGAGTTAGATCATGTTGCAGAAATAAATAATTTAACAACAGTGTATGTTCCACCTGTGAAAGATAAAAAGGATGCGCTTCGTGAATGGTCAACATTCCGTGAAATTATCAAAACATTAAGAAGTCCTGATGGTGGTTGCCCTTGGGATCGAGCTCAAACGCATGAAAGTCTAAAACGTTATATGTTAGAAGAAGTACATGAATTTTTACAAGCTATTGATGAACAAGATGATGAGCATATGATTGAAGAACTTGGCGATGTATTACTTCAAGTATTTATGCAAGCACAAATTGCAGAAGATGATGGGTACTGGAATTTAGAAGATATTTTGGCTGGGGTAGCAGGGAAAATGATACGCCGCCATCCTCATGTCTTTAGTGATGTACAGGTTGAAAGTGTAGAAGATGTCAATGCCAACTGGGAAAAAATAAAGAAAAAAGAACATCAAAATGATGATCATGCAGAACCGTTATTAAAAGGTGAATATCGTGCAACTTCTTCGTTGCAAACATCCTATAACTATCAACGTAGAGCAGCTAAAGTGGGGTTTGAATGGCCTAATATTGATGGAGTTTGGGAAAAGGTAGCTGAGGAATGGCAAGAATTCCGCCAAGAAATAGAAAATGGCACACAAGAAACTAGACTAGATGAATTTGGCGACGTATTGTTTACACTTGTAAACTTGGCGCGAGTATATAAAATCTCTGCAGAAGATGCGATGCTTCACGCAAATGCAAAATTTGCAAAGAGATTTGGCTATGTAGAACAACAAGTTATAGCTGGCCGAAAGGATTTTAAAGACTATTCACTCGAAGAATTAGATAAGTTTTGGCAAGATGCAAAACAATAAGAAAAGGGAGTATACGAATGCGATTAGATAAATTTCTTAAAATATCTCGATTAATAAAAAGACGAACATTAGCTAAAGAAGTAGCTGATCAAGGACGCATTACCATTAATGGTAAAGTTGTCAAAGCTAGTAGTGCTGTAAAAGTGGGCGACGAGTTAGCTATTCGTTTTGGTCAAAAAATAGTAACTGTTCGAATTGAAGAATTAAAAGACGTCGTCCGTAAAGAAGAGGCTGCTAAAATGTTTACCATCTTAAAAGAGGAAAAACTAGATAGAGTCGAACCTCAATTTATCGATGATGAGGCCTAAGTAATAGCGGCTGTTTTTAGTTTATAGTACATTTTAAAATTCGAAAGCTTTTGTAGTCTAAAATAAAACCACTATCAAAATATTAATTGATAGTGGTTTTATTTTTATATTTATCTTCATATATTAGATTGTCCAAACATATAGATTAATAGACAGGACAAGGAGGGGAATAGAAGATGACATTCCAACAGGATAATGCCACTTATACAATTCCAACAGGAGATCATTTATTAACGGTTCGTAATCGCAAAAGAATGGATGTTACATCTGTAAAATCAATTGAACGCTTTGATCAAGAGGAGTTTTTTGTACTCACCTCTCAAGGTCATTTGCAAATTCGTGGGGAAGATTTAAGAATTGTCCATTTAGATGTAGATAAGGGATTACTCACTTTAGAAGGTACAGTGAAGAATCTTCAATATGATGAAGAGGACAGTGGACTATCCCGCAGTATTTTGCATAAATTATTTGGATGACAGTTTCTGAACAATTCCTCAGTATAGCAACACTAATTGCTAGTGGTGTTATAGGAGCAGCTTGTATTGATTTAGTACGTACATTCAGTCATTATGCGCCACCGAAATCATTTTGGCGAAAAGGCTACATCATATTTGAATTATCTACATGGGTTCTATTAGGAATTGGTACATTTCTATTATTAATGATTGTAAGGGATGGGGAATGGCATTTTGTTGATTTCCTATCCCAATTACTAGGATTTTGTCTTTATCAATTGTTTCTACAGGATGTATTTCGTTTTGCAGGGCGAATGATTGATAGATTAATCATACAACCTATATTTTTTATATTTCATCTTTTACTGAAATTAATACGACAAATCATGCGGTTAATTACTTCTATTTTCAGATTTTTTACATTTCCTATTCGATTTGCTGTCGAAAAAATTAGAAAGATAAAGCTTAAAAAATAGGTAAAAGTTAGATATAATAGGATTGATATGTAAATGGTAATTAGTTAAACGTTGCATTTAATCATACTCAAAGGAGGGTACCTAACATGCCACTAACATCTAAGCAACTTTCTAAAAAGACTACACAAATGCCAACTGATTATGCAAAAACTGAAATACGTAAAAATATGATTAATAGCAAACGTAAAATTCGCTTACGTCGTAGACTTACAGTAATGACAATAATATTTGCTCTAATTGCAGGTTCCCTCATGGTTATGTTGATTAAACAAAAGAGCGTATTGGCAGATAAAGAAAAACAAAAAATTGAATTGCAACATGATTTAGCAAAGCAAAAAGAAAAACAGGATGATCTAAAAATTCAAATTGCTAAATTAAAAGACGACGACTACATCGCTAAGCTTGCACGAAAGGATTTATTCTTATCTGAGGATGGAGAGATTATTTTTTCAATTCCTAAAGCATCAGAAAAAGATAAGAAAAAAACAGATTCAAAAGAGTAGTCTTATTGACACTCTTTTTTTGTTGGCTATAATAAAAGGTAAGAATCACTAAAGTTTTACAAATTGATTTTAAGACTTATAAGTCGCTTAAATTTTAAGGAGGAGCATTTTTTTTATGTCAATTGAAGTAGGCAGCAAGGTACAAGGTAAAGTAACAGGTATCACAAATTTTGGAGCATTCGTGGAGCTGCCAAATGGCTCAACAGGTCTTGTTCATATTAGCGAGGTTGCTGACAACTATGTAAAAGATATTAATGACCATTTGAAAGTTGGGGAAATGGTTGAAGTAAAAATTATGAACGTTGGAGCTGACGGTAAAATTGGTTTATCAATCCGTAAAGCAAAACCTCAAGCTGAACGACCAGAGCGTCCTCAACGTCCACGCCATAACAACCACCGTTCAAATGACCGTGGTGAACATCGTCAACCTAAAGAAAACTTTGAACAAAAAATGGCGCGATTCCTAAAAGACAGTGAAGATCGTCTTGCAACATTAAAACGTGCACAAGATTCTAAACGCGGTGGCCGTGGCGCAAGAAGAGGATAACTTGCTGGCTATTTTAATCGTAGAAAAAGTGTTTTGTTAATAATTAAGAGACTGTTATAAAGTGTAGCTTATACTTTATAACAGTCTCTTTTGTATTGGTAGAAATCACCGTAAACAAGACATAGTAAATAGTGTTATCCATGTTAAACAAGTATATTAGGAATATAATGATGAAATATCGACAAATAAAAAGAAGCTATCATAATTGATAGCTTCTTTTAGTGTTTGTTCTACAAATAGCCCGAAATCTTATAATCATACAATGTATGGCGGCAGAGGGGATCGAACCCCCGACCTCACGGGTATGAACCGTACGCTCTAGCCAGCTGAGCTACGCCGCCTTTTTGAACAACACAATTCATATTACAAGACGATAGATTGAGGTGTCAAGCGATTTTTGTTAAAAAATTATAAACTATGTGATTTATCGTCGAACGATTTTTCGAACGAACCTTCAGGAACAGACAAACTTTACACAAATTTCTAGGTATACTAGCAGAAATGCTATAAATTGGAGGTTCTGTCCCATGAGAAAAGCGTTCGACCAACCAAACAAACTATTAATGCCAAAAGTAACTGTAAATTTACAACAGAAATATCCTGTAATCTTTTCAATGATGTTATGTTTCGCCGCATTTTTCTTATCAAAAGCTGTTCTTTTTGAAGCAATTGTTCCATTCTTTTTGCCAATGATGGCAGTAGTGTTTGTAAATCATCGAGAGTATTTTGTATGGGCACTTATTGGAGGTACAATTGGCAGTTTTACATTAGGGCTAGGCGATTTGTCTATCCATAGTATAGAATTATTACTCTTTTTATTGCTTATGAAGACGTTTATACGTAAATGGTCTATTTCAATAGTAGTTGGAATGTCAGTATTTGTTTCTCAATTTGTATGGCAACTTATTTCGTATCATGGTGAGCTACCAACCATGATTCTAGTATATGTTGGTTATGAAAGTATATTATCGATTTTCATGACTTTATTTTTAATGCAGCTGTTATTGCCAATGCCGGCTTTATGGAAAGCGTCATGGTCTTTAGAAAGAATGGGGGCAGCGTTAATTGTACTTGCCATTATGCTTACAGCTACAAGTAACGTTGTTTGGGAGGTATTATCCCCAACTTATATAGCGTTACAGTTTGTGATATTAGCATCAGCTTTTGTGGGAGGGGTTACGCTATCAACTGCTATTGCAGTCTTAATGGGAACAATCATTAGTCTCGCTCATCTATCTTTTAGTGGAATGATTGCTGTATATGCCTTAACAGGTTTATGCGCAGGAATATGTAGAAAACTAGGACGTTTTGGAATCGTAATAGGAAGTGCAATTGCAACAGCATTTTTTGTACTCTATGATGCGACATTACCAATTGATAAGACATATTATGTTGCATTAGGCATCGCATCTATTCTATTCTTTACGATGCCTAGAAGTTGGTTGCAATATTGGCAACGACAACTTTATCCGAATCATGAAGAAGTGCTTTTGGAAAGACAACGTTGGCTCACTGAAAAAGTGACTACGAAACTAACGAATTTTAATGACTTTGTTGTTTTTATGAAAGAGCTCGTAAATGATCGTCTTAGCGTGGCTGACCAACAACAAGAAGTCGAATTAGAAGCCAAACCATTATCACCTTGTGAAAGTTGCTATCGATTTGAAAAATGTTGGGGAGAAGGAAGAATGGAAATGGAACCATTGATGAAACAATGGTTAATGACGCAAACAGTTGGTAATAATGGTTCTAGAATACAATATGATGAAAAGATTCGTAATAAGTGTGTGCGTTCATCGCTATTTTTAAATGCATTAGCAGAGCATGTTTCAAAACAACAATTGAGTGGCCAATTTCACCATGGAAAGAAAATGATCGCCTTACAGTTAAAGGACATGTCTACACATATTGATCAAGTGATGAAGGATATGACAAATGATACCGTTTCTTTTCAACAGCAAGAAGAAATATTAGCAAACCGTTTTAAAGATATTGGAATTGACTTCTTCCAAATTGATATTTTGACGAATGATCCTGGCAATCGAAAGGTAGTATGTTGTATTCCATATAAAAAATCACAATGGGAAACAGACCAAATGGTTGCAGAACGGTTGATATTACCTGTTCTTCAAGAAGTATTTAAAGAGCCTTTTGAAATTCACCAAACGATTAAGAAAACAAAGCCTTATGCACATTTGCAAATTACATTCCAATCAGCTATACGATTTGAGATGCAATACGATGTATTATCAATGTCAAAAAATAATACGATGTATTCAGGAGATTCACATGCTGTATTTTCACTTAATCCGGGGTTAACTGCCATTATGTTATCCGATGGAATGGGACATAATAAACGAGCACATAAGGAAAGTAGAAAGTTAATACGCTTAATGCGTGAATGTTTGAATCACCAAATGTCACCGGAAACTGCCATGCATACGCTTCATTATGTTATGTCATTAAAGCAAGATGAAGAGATGTATGCAACAATGGACTTTGCTTTAATCGATTTACAACACGGAAAACTTTGGTCATGGAAAGCAGGAAGTATGGCAACTTATTTAGTGAGAGGAAAGAAAGTGACTAGGGTTGAAAGCGCCAGTGAACCGTTCGGATTGTTTACGTCATTTTCGGTTGAAGCTGAACAGCGGTCATTAAAGGCAGGGGATATTATCTTCATGTGTACAGATGGTTTGTTCTTCGAGAATATGCCATGGGAACAACAAGAACAGCTTCTACGTAATAGCTTATTACAACATAGAAGTCTTCCTATTCAAGAAATTTGTCCACAAATATTAAATACATTCCGTAATAATAGCCAGCCAATGGACGATTGTACGATCGTGTGTATTGAGATTCAACATAAAACAGTAAATTGGTCATTATTTAAGCCTACTTTACAGGAAAATGCTTAAGAAAGAATGGTAAAATAATGATGAGGTGAGATAATGACAAAACTCGAACAAAAAGTATATGAATATATACAACAATATGAGTTGTGTCATGCGGGAGATCGTCTTCTTGTAGCTTGTTCTGGAGGAGCTGATTCCATGGCCTTACTCCATTTTCTGCATCACGAGCAAAAAAGATTGGGCGTTTCGGTTGCAGCAGTGCATGTTAATCACATGTTAAGAGGAGAAGATGCAGATGGTGATCGGCTCTTTGTAGAATCATTTTGTAAGGAACGTAGTATTCCGGTATATGCCACTAATATTCCAATTCCAGAAATTTTAGAAGCGGAACAGGGCAATATGCAGGCAGTTTGTAGAAGAGAGCGCTACGCCTACTTTAAGGAAGCTATGTTAGAATCAAAAAGTTCAAAATTAGTCGTGGCGCATCATGCGGATGATCAAGTTGAAAGTATTTTAATGGCATTAATCCGAGGATCGCACGATACGGGAATGCAAGGTATTATTCGATGTCGTCCATTTGGAAATGGACTATTAATCCGACCGTTTCTTTCGATAACTAGAGCTGATATTCTAGAGTATTTACAAGCCAATAAACAAGAATATAGAGAGGATTCTAGTAATAAAAAGGATTCCTACACTCGAAACCGTATGAGACATCATGTTGTTCCGCTTTTAAGAAATGAAAATCCAAAGATAGCGGAAGCAGTTATGCACTACACTGAAAAAGTACAAGCAGATGAAGAATTATTAGATTCATTAGCGGAGAAAGCATTACAAGATGTATTAGTTGAAAAACAAAGTGATTTATGGAAAATAAATATAAATACATTCCAAAATAAACCGCTTGCTTTACAAAGAAGAATCATTCTACTACTATTAAAATATCTTTATAAAGATACAATCATTATACAAAGTTACACCCTTTGGAATTCTATTCTAAAACTGGTACAAACAACAGATGGAAATGCGACCATAGATTTACCTAAAGGAGCAAAGGCAATTCGTCAATACGGTGATTTAATCCTAGTTAAGCAGCAAGTAAATACGACTCAAACAATGCCAAAGACATTACAATTTGAACAATGGAATGAGTTACCAAACTATTTACGAGTTTATATAGGAAAAGTTGATGGGGAAATTCCGTCAGATTTATCATCAAACGCTAAATGCTACTTTGTAAATACAACATGTTTTGCATTACCACTACATATTCGTGGCAGAATGGATGGAGATCGCATCCAATTGTTTGGAGCAAATATACAAAAACGAATCTCCCGTCTTTTTATTGATGAAAAAATTCCAATGGCGCTTAGAGAAGAATGGCCAATTATTGTGACAAATGATAATGAGGTCATTGCCGTCCCAGGGCTCCGTGTAAGTAGCTATTTTTCGAATAGCAAACGATTAAATGATGATATGATATTCATTATTGATCAACAAACTTTGTAGTGTCTATATACAATCAAGGAGGAACTAAAGATGCTTCAGAAGGACATCGAGAAAGTATTAATTTCAGAAGAAGAGTTACAAAATAAGATTCAAGAGCTTGGGGAATCTCTAACTACAGAATACCAAGATAAATTTCCATTGCTTATTGGGGTACTAAAAGGTGCAATGCCATTTATGGCAGACTTGATGAAACGAATTGATTCTTATGTTGAAATCGATTTTATGGACGTTACAAGTTATGGTAATGCAACAGTTTCTTCAGGTGAAGTGAAAATCTTAAAAGATTTAAACACAAGTGTTGAAGGTCGTGATATCGTTATCATCGAAGATATTATTGATAGTGGTTTAACTTTAAGCTATCTTGTAGATTTATTTAAATATCGTAAAGCAAAATCTATTAAAATCGTTACTTTATTAGACAAACCATCTGGTCGTAAAGTAGATTTAAAAGCAGATTATGTAGGTTTTGAAGTTCCAGATGCATTTGTAGTAGGTTATGGCTTAGACTACGCAGAAAAATATAGAAACTTACCGTACATTGGCGTCTTAAAGCCATCCGTTTACTCATTTTAAGATAAGTGTTTAATTTTTAGACAATTATTAGCAGGAAACATTTTGAATGAGAAGCTTTTCATTGTACGATAAAAAATTCATATGTTAAGATTTACTATAGTTTTTCTGTTTATCTTGTGAGGAGGCTGGGGATGAATCGAATATTTCGATACACCATATTCTATTTATTAATTTTCCTCGTGATTATCGGGATTTTTGGTACGTTTAATAATGCGAACCAACCTACTAAAGAGATACAATATCACGAGTTCGTTAAAGCATTAGAGAATGGCAAAATTACTGAAGCAAGTATTCAACCTGATCAGTTAGTATTTGTCGTAAAGGGTAAGATGGAAGGGTATAAAAAAGGCGAAGAATTCGTTACGAATATACCCCGTGAAGACCAAGGATTGATGGATGAAATTCGAGATGAGGCCAAGAAAAATTCAAACATTAGTTTTTTAAAGGCTCCTGAATCGAATGGCTGGATTCAATTCTTTACTGGAATTATTCCTTTTGTAGTCATTTTCATCCTGTTCTTCTTCTTGTTGAATCAGGCTCAAGGTGGCGGTAACCGTATGATGAGCTTTGGTAAGAGCAAAGCAAAATTGTACGATGACCAAAAGAAAAAAATTCGTTTTACAGATGTTGCAGGTGCCGATGAAGAGAAACAAGAACTTGTAGAGGTTGTAGATTTCTTAAAAGATCATACGAAGTTTGATGAGATTGGCGCACGTATTCCAAAAGGTATCCTATTAGTAGGACCTCCAGGTACCGGTAAAACTTTATTAGCCCGTGCGGTAGCTGGTGAAGCTGGCGTTCCATTCTTCTCAATTAGTGGTTCTGATTTCGTTGAAATGTTTGTCGGTGTCGGTGCTTCTCGTGTACGTGACCTATTTGAAAATGCTAAGAAAAATGCTCCATGTATCATCTTCATCGATGAAATTGATGCAGTTGGTCGTCAACGTGGTGCAGGCTTAGGTGGCGGTCATGATGAACGTGAACAAACATTGAACCAATTACTTGTTGAAATGGATGGTTTCAGTGGAAATGAAGGAATTATTATTATCGCCGCAACAAACCGACCAGATATTCTAGACCCTGCGTTATTACGTCCAGGCCGTTTTGACCGACAAATTACTGTAGGTCGTCCAGATGTAAAAGGTCGTGAAGCTGTACTTAAAGTACACGCTCGTAAAAAACCATTAGATGAAACAGTAGACTTAAAAGCAATTGCACAACGTACGCCAGGATTTTCTGGTGCAGATTTAGAAAACTTATTAAACGAAGCGGCATTAGTTGCAGCTCGTGAAAATAAGAAGAAAATTGATATGGGCGATATTGATGAAGCAACTGACCGTGTTATTGCAGGGGTTGCTAAAACAAGTCGTGTCATTTCAGAAAAAGAACGTAAAATTGTGGCATTCCATGAAGCTGGACACGTAGTTGTAGGTCTTACACTAGATGAAGCTGAAAAAGTTCATAAAGTAACAATTGTACCTCGTGGTCAAGCTGGTGGATATGCGGTTATGCTTCCTAAAGAAGATCGTTATTTCATGACAAAACCAGAATTACTTGATAAAGTTTCCGGTTTACTTGGTGGTCGTGTAGCAGAAGATATTGTCTTCGGTGAAGTCTCAACAGGTGCTCACAATGACTTCCAACGTGTAACAAGTATTGTGCGTTCTATGGTTACTGAATACGGTATGAGTGATAAACTTGGACAATTGCAATTTGGCTCTAGCCAAGGTGGAAATGTATTCTTAGGACGTGATTTGAACTCTGAACAAAATTATTCAGATCGAATTGCTTATGAAATAGACCAAGAAATGCAACAAATGGTCAAAGAACAATATGAACGTACGAAGAAAATTTTGACAGAACGTCGTGATCTTCTAAACCTCATTGCAACAACTTTACTTGAAGAAGAAACTTTAGATGCCGAACAAATCGAACACTTAGAAAAGTACGGTAAACTACCAGAACGTTCTTATGACAAAAAGAACCATAAAGCTGGAAGTGAAGCCGATGCAAATGTAAGTGAATCTACAGATGCTAAGATTGTTCAAGAAACAAAAGTGGATATGACAGGTAATGCTGATCCAACAGCTAGTGATTTACCTAAAGATTCAAACGGCGAACAAAGAAACAACGGTATTCAAGAAGAACGTTAAGCAATGTAAAAGTAAAAGCTGACTCCTCACTCTATGTAAGGTAGTCGGCTTTTTTCATCTATGCATATATGTTATGATTCATGGAGAAATTACATATAAGTGAGGATAATATTTATGATTTTAGTGATGGATGTAGGGAATACGAACATCTCAATAGGAATTTATAATACAGAACATCTTGAACACCATTGGCGAATGAAAACAGACACATTAAAAACAGAAGATGAATATGCTATGCAACTCAATACTCTGTTTTTACATAAAGGTCTATCCTTTAAAGATATCAAAGGAATTATTATTTCATCCGTAGTTCCGCCAATCATGTTCTCACTTGAAATGATGTGTCGTAAATATTTCTCAATCGAACCAGTTGTAGTTGGTCCAGGAGTAAAAACAGGGCTTAACATAAAATGTGAAAACCCAAGAGAAATCGGTGCTGATCGTATTGTAAATGCAGTTGCAGCGATACAAGAGTATGGCTCGCCATTAATAGTTGTCGATTTTGGTACAGCAACAACATATTGTTATATTAATGAGAATGGTGATTATATGGGGGGTGCAATTGCCCCAGGAATTTCAATATCTATGGAGGCCCTTTTCACACATTGTTCTAAGTTACCAAGAATAGAAATTGCCACACCTCAAAATGTTATAGGTAAGAATACAATTTCGTCTATGCAAGCTGGAATCGTTTATGGCTATGTTGGGCAAGTAGAAGGAATTGTTAGCCGAATGCGTAAACAAGGTAGAGAAGAGGCACTAGTTATTGCAACAGGAGGTTTAGCGAATATGGTTGCGAAAGAATCAACCGTAATCGATATTACTGATCCATTCTTAACATTAAAAGGATTATATCTAATTTATAAACGAAATCAGGAAGAAAAGGGGAAGAAAAATGGCTGATTATTTAGTAAGAGGACTTGGATTTAATGGTAGTGTTCGTGCGTTTGCTGTTTGTACAACGGATACAATAGGTGAGGCACAACGTCGTCACAATACATGGCCTACAACCTCAGCAGCACTTGGTCGTACAATGACTGCATCTGTTATGATGGGTGCTATGTTAAAAGGTGACAATTCAATTACTGTTAAAGTAGATGGAAATGGTCCAATCGGTCCTATGGTTGTTTGTGCAAATGCAAATGGGGAAGTGCGCGGATATGTTACACATCCTCAAGTTCATTTTGATTTAAATCCACAAGGTAAACTGGATGTTCGACGTGCAGTAGGTACGGAAGGTACTTTAACAGTTGTGAAAGACCTTGGTTTACGTGATCATTTTACAGGACAGGTACCAATTGTATCTGGAGAAATCGCTGAAGATTTCACATATTACTTTGCAAAATCTGAACAAGTCCCATCATCTGTCGGATTAGGGGTATTAGTGAATACAGATAATACAATTCTTGCAGCAGGTGGTTTTGTTATTCAAGTAATGCCTGGAGTAGATGATGAAACTATTACAGAGATTGAAGAACATTTATCAAAAATTGAACCAGTGTCTAAGATGATTCAAAAAGGATATACACCAGAACAAATTTTAGAAGCGGTGCTTGGTGAAGAAAATGTACAAGTTTTAGATACAATGCCAGTGAGATTCCAATGCACATGTTCTAAAGAACGTTTTCGAGCTGCAATTCTTAGTCTAGGTGTAAAAGAAATCCAAGATATGATCGACGAAGATGGCATGGCAGAGGCACATTGTCATTTCTGTGAAGAAAAATACCTTTATTCTAAAGAAGAATTAGAAGGCTTTATCGACGAAATTCATGCTCAAAATAAGTAATTCAATTTGATACAGGGATACCAAAATCTTTGATACAATTGAGTAGAAAGAACGGCTTATATTTATTTGGAATATAAGCTGTTTTTTTATTGACAAACTATTTTTAAAAGTTGTAATATAAAAACTATAAAGCTTATTAAATTACTAGGGATTAGGAGTGGAATGGTAAATGAGTAAAATTGTAAACTCAGTAGTAGAATTGATTGGTAATACACCGATTGTAAAGTTGAATCATGTAACAGGTCCTAATGATGCTAATGTATATGTAAAACTAGAATATTTTAATCCAGGAAGTAGTGTTAAAGATCGTATTGCAGCAGCCATGATCGAAGCGGCTGAAAAAGAAGGTAAATTAAAACCTGGTAGTACAATTATTGAACCAACAAGTGGAAACACTGGTATCGGTCTTGCTATGGTTGCAGCTGCAAAAGGATATAAAACAGTAATTGTAATGCCTGATACAATGAGTGTTGAACGCCGAAATTTATTACGTGCTTATGGTGCAGAATTAGTTTTAACTCCAGGAGCAGATGGCATGAAAGGTGCAATTGCTAAAGCGGAAGAGTTATCAAACGAGAATGGTTGGTTCGTACCTCAACAATTTGAAAATCCAGCAAATGTTGAAGCACACCGTTTAACTACTGGTCCTGAAATTATTGAAGCATTTGATGGTTTAAGCTTAGATGCATTTATCGCAGGAGTTGGTACTGGTGGTACAGTAACAGGTACTGGTGAAGTACTAAAAGAAAAATTCCCTGACATTGAAGTAATCGCGGTAGAACCAAAAGATTCTCCTGTTCTTTCAGGTGGTAAACCAGGTCCACATAAAATCCAAGGTATTGGTGCTGGATTTGTACCAGAAGTATTAAACACTGAAGCTTACACTTCTATTTTCCCAGTTGAAAATGAAGATGCATTTGAAACAGCTCGTAAAGTAGCAAGAGAAGAAGGTGTATTAGCTGGTATTTCTGCAGGTGCAGCTATGTATGCAGCAATTGAAACAGCAAAACGTCTTGGAAAAGGCAAAAATGTTTTAGCGCTTCTTCCTGATACTGGTGAACGTTACTTTAGTACACCATTATATCGTTACGACGATTAATCATAAATTTATATATTTAAAAAGAGCATCCGAAAATATCGGATGCTCTTTTTGTTGAGATGAATTTAGCTTGTTAATGTAAATATATTCAAATTGGCCATTCTTAGGGAGTACTTTTGATAAATTCTATATCTATGTTTCATGAATAGGTGTTGTTATACTGAAGAAAGATTAGTGTGTTTAGAATTCTTATGTACATTTTCAGCATATGTAAGAATGCTATAATAGAGATAAAAAAGATTGTATAGAGCACAGTTTCTACTTTAGCGACAAGCTATTTAAGAATAGGGGGAGCTTTCTTTATTTTCTGGGGAATAATAGATGGTTTATTTACATCAATGGTCGCTCCAACGATTACGATAGCTAGCTTTGCTAGATATAAAAGGAATAATGGTAAGAAGAAAATTAGCTATAAAGGGTAAAGCGTATTTATAAAAAGGATATATTATCTAATTTGAAAGGGAGTAGGAAAATGAATCTTGAAAAGTATAAAGTACTAACAATAGATGGTCATAGATTGGATTTTGCTAAAAAAACGTTTGTTATGGGTATTTTAAATGTTACACCTGACTCTTTTTCGGATGGTGGTAAGTATAACTCTGTCGATAATGCGGTTAAACATGCAAAAGAAATGGTTGCCGATGGTGCTAATATTATAGATATTGGTGGTGAATCTACACGACCAGGTCATACACCTATTTCTGCAGAGGAAGAGTTAAAACGTGTTATTCCTGCTATTAAAGCAATTCGCTCCGAAGTGGATGTATTAATTTCAGTTGATACATTTAAATCGGAAGTTGCACGTGCTGCTATTGAAGCAGGTGCACATATTATCAATGATATTTGGGGTGCTCAATATGACCCGGAAATTGCTAAAGTAGCTGCAGAACTTAACGTACCAATTATCTTAATGCATAATCGTAAAGATGAGGCTTACAGCAATAATTTTTGGGCGGATGCCAAAAGTGATTTAGAAAAAAGTATTCAAATTGCAAGTGAAGCTGGCGTCAAAGATGAATATATTTGGTTAGATCCTGGTATTGGTTTTGCGAAATCGCATGAGCAAAATATTGAAATGATGAAGGCATTACCGAACCTTGTAGATATGGGGTACCCAGTATTACTAGCAACATCTCGTAAGCGTATGATTGGAACAGTACTTGATCTTCCAGTAGAAGAGCGTATGGAAGGTACTGGAGCTACATGTTGTTATGGAGTCGACAAAGGCTGTCATATGGTACGTGTTCATGATGTAAAACCAATTGCAAGAATGATGAAAATGATGGATGCATTAAAGTAATTATGGTTAAAGTTTGAAATGTTATTGAAATGTTACGAGGAGGAACGTAATGGATTATATTCATGTTAAAGATATGGAATTCTACGGTTATCATGGAGTGTTACCAGAAGAAACGAAGCTTGGCCAAAGATTCCGTGTCACATTAGCTATAGCTACAGATTTACAACATGCAGGTGAAACGGACAATCTTGAACATACAGTAAGTTATGCAGAGGTTTATGATATTTGCAAAAAAGTTGTTGAAGGTAAACCATATAAATTAATTGAAACTGTTGCAGAAACGGTTGCAAAAGAAATAAGAGATGCTTATCCTGATAGTGTGAAAGGGATTAGAGTAGAAATAATTAAACCAGATCCGCCTATTCCTGGTCATTACAGAGAAGTATCTGTTGAAATAACTAGAGGAGTGTTTGCATGAACGAAGTCTATATCTCATTAGGATCCAATATGGGGGATAAAGAGGAAACATTGCGTCATGCTGTGCAACTATTGCAACAACAGAAGGAAATTGAAGTTGTTAAACTTTCATCAATTTATGAAACCGACCCCGTAGGATATACGAATCAAGATTTATTTTTGAATATGGTAGTTCAGGTGCGCACTACATTACCTGCTCAAGAGATGTTGGAGGAATGTCAAAAAATTGAACAGGCATTAAAAAGAGTGAGAATTATTCGTTGGGGGCCACGAACGATAGACCTTGACATTTTGTTCTATAATCATGACAATATTGAGACGGAGACACTGATCGTTCCGCATCCTCGTATGCATGAACGTGCCTTTGTTCTTGTACCTTTACTTGAGATTGATCCAAATCTAATATACCCTCCTACAGGCCTGGCATTAAGAACGATGCTTGAACTAGTTGGAAAAGAAGGCGTTAGACGATGGAAAACAGTCACTGGGGTATCAGAATTCGTGCTTTCAGAAAACTCAAAAGGATAAATCAAGACGAATTTGCTAAATTAACAGGTATACCCCTTTCGATTTTAGGGAAAATCGAAAGGGGAGAACGCCAGGCAACTGAAGATGAACTAAAAATTATAGCAAAAAATCTTAAGATAAATATAAACGAACTTAAAGGTGAAATTTAATATTCGCCTACGAAGGAGGATAAACGGTGACATTAACTAACGACAAACCGTTTAAAATTGGCGATATAATCATGGACAACCGTGTTGTACTTGCTCCCATGGCAGGTGTCTGTAATTCAGCATTTCGCCTTACAGTTAAAGAATTTGGAGCAGGTTTAGTATATGCTGAAATGATATCCGATAAAGGGATTGTACAACGTAATAGTAAAACGATGAATATGCTTTATATTGATGAACGTGAAAACCCTCTTTCGCTTCAAATCTTTGGCGGTAACAAGGAAACATTAGTTGAAGCTGCGCAATATGTAGATAAATATACGACAGCTGATATTATTGATATCAATATGGGATGTCCAGTTAATAAGATTATCAAATGTGAAGCGGGAGCTAAATGGTTGCTAGATCCAAATAAAATCTATGAAATGGTTTCAGCAGTTGTAGATGCTGTCGATAAACCTGTAAGTTGTAAAATGCGTATTGGTTGGGACGAAGATCATGTCTTCGCCGTAAAAAATGCACAGGCTGCAGAACGTGCAGGGGCTTCTGCCATTGCAATGCATGGTCGCACACGCCTTCAAATGTATGAAGGAAAAGCGAATTGGGATATTTTAAAAGAAGTAAAAGAAAACATTAATATTCCATTTATCGGGAATGGTGATGTTGAAACACCAGAAGATGCTAAACGCCTTTTAGAATATACAGGTGCTGATGGTGTTATGATTGGTCGTGCAGCGCTTGGAAATCCATGGATGATCTATCGTACGGTTGAATATTTAAAATCAGGAAAACTTATGCCTGAACCACCAATTCGTGAGAAGATAGATGTCTGCCTCTTACACTTTGATCGTTTGATGAAACTTAAAGGAGAAAAAATTGCTGTGCGTGAAATGCGCAAACATGCCTCTTGGTATTTAAAAGGGGTACGTGGAAATGGCAAGGCAAGAAACCTTATCAATCAGGCAGAATCTGCATTAGAGCTACATGCAATTTTGAACGAACTTGTTGAGGAAGTTGAAGGACGCGAAGAAACTGCTCAATCAATTGAAATCGTGTGATAGAGATAAATGCTTTTAGAGAGTGTCTTACAAGTGGAAAGTGCTTTAAGACACCCTCAAATGCTTACTTTATAACAACTTAAGGTATTATTTTTTTTTAATACTATTTACACGTAGTTTTGAATCACTTCTTATTCTCTATGTCATATATAATATTAGATTTAGCAGAGAAATGAGTAGAAAGACGTGATTCATCACAGAAAATTGTGTACAATAAATACATTATGGACTGCTTAGCGGAACAAATATAAGGAGTGAAAATCGTGGCAGAAGAATTAAATGACCAACTTTTGGTGAGACGCCAAAAAATGGATTCTATAAGAGAACAAGGCTTAGACCCATTCGGTCAACGTTTTGAACGCACACATCTTTCCAACGAATTAAAAGAACAATATGCTGACTTATCAAAAGAAGAGTTAGAAGAAAATGATCATCTAGAACAAGTGATCATTGCTGGACGTATTATGACAAAACGTAGTAAAGGCAAAGTTGGATTTGCTAATATCCAAGATCTTGGTGGTCAAATCCAAATTTACGTACGAAAAGATGCAATTGGTGAAGAAGCGTATGATATCTTTAAACACGCTGATCTTGGAGATATCGTAGGTATTAAAGGTACAATCTTTAAAACACATGTAGGTGAACTAACTGTTAAAGCATTAGAATTCACTTTCCTATCTAAGTCTTTACGACCATTACCTGAGAAATTCCATGGCTTACAAGATGTAGAACAACGTTACCGTCAACGTTATTTAGATTTAATTACGAATGAAGATAGTAAACAAACATTTATTACACGTAGTCAAATCATTCGTTCTATCCGCAATTTCTTAGATAACAAGGGTTACCTTGAAGTTGAAACTCCAATGTTAAACTCTGTAGCAGGAGGAGCAGCAGCTCGTCCATTCGTTACACATCATAACGCATTAGATGCAACAATGTATATGCGTATTGCAATTGAACTATACTTAAAACGCTTAATTGTAGGCGGTCTTGAAAAGGTATATGAAATCGGACGTGTTTTCCGTAATGAAGGTGTTTCTACTCGTCATAACCCAGAGTTTACACTTCTTGAATTATACGAAGCATATGCAGATTTCCATGACATAATGGACCTTACTGAAGACTTATTTGGACATGTTGCTCAAGAAGTGCTTGGAACAACTCAAGTTCAATATGGTGAAAATACAATTGATCTTTCTAAAGGCTGGAAACGTCTACACATGGTAGATGCAGTTAAAGAAGCTACAGGAGTAGACTTCTGGAAAGAAATGACGAAAGAAGAAGCGCAAATTCTTGCTCGTGAACATCACGTTGATATTAAAGATAGTATGGAAGTGGGACATATCATCAATGAATTCTTCGAGCAAAAAGTTGAAGAAACATTAATCCAACCAACTTTTGTTTATGGACATCCAGTTGAGATTTCTCCACTTGCTAAGAAAAATGCTGAAGATCCACGATTCACTGACCGTTTCGAATTATTTATCGTACGTCGCGAACATGCAAATGCATTTACTGAACTAAATGATCCTATCGATCAACGTCAACGATTTGAAGCGCAAATGCGTGAAAAAGAGCTAGGTAATGATGAAGCTCATGAAATGGATGAAGATTTCTTAGAAGCTTTAGAATATGGTATGGCACCTACTGGTGGCTTAGGTATTGGTATTGACCGTATGATTATGCTTTTGACAAACTCTCAATCTATTCGTGATGTATTATTATTCCCATTAATGCGAGCACGTGACTAATTTATAAGAATACCTTAAGCGACGTTCACTTGGACAAAGAGAACGTCGCTTTTGTTTACTTTCCTAGCATATAAAATGTTCTAATATCATTATATTGATGAATATTAGATTGTGAATAAATATTATTTTAGAAAAGCTAAGTTTATTTTTCTGAAATAGCTTGTACATACAATGATATTGTGTTATATTAATTGAGCTGTTAATTTAATTAACACATTTCTTTTAGAAAAGATTTAAAAAATCTTGACAAATAAAAATCATATTGATATAATATATAAGTCGTTTAGAAACGATGAAAATTAATCAATGACAACTATAGATTAGCAAAGATTTTTTTAAAAAAAGTTCTTGACAAAAAAATAAGTTGTTTGATATAATAATTAAGTCGCTGACAGCGATTGAACATGAACCTTGAAAACTGAACAAGCAAGATGTTAATCAATAAACTTTGTTTTTTTAACAAAGACAAAATAGATATCAT
>NZ_CAKQBI010000023.1:0-48798 GCF_934216135.1 uncultured Rummeliibacillus sp.
GCATATACTCTTCGTATGGATTCATGGTTTCATCCTCTTTCATATTTTGTTTAAAATCCTTGATTTATAAGGTTTTTCACTCTATTCATTGTAGCGATTATCTCTAAGAATTTCATCTTTTTTCAATCCAAATGTTACTTTTTTGTTATTTTTTTGTTACTTTTTAATTTTCGTAAACCATTGATATTACTGCAATTGTTGTTTCTATTGAGTAAAATCAGGAGATTTTTAATCTTAAATTTTATTGATAACAAGCAAAAAATTTCATTCTTTATTCCACTAAAACCAAATGCTTTTCAAACAAAAAAGAGCTGGCCATTAGGTCAGTTCTTTTAATATTCTCTATAATCAACTGGTGAAATATTGACCACATATTTTATGATTACTCGATGTTGCCTCATCAAATACGAACGTCTGTTTTCGCTATAAAGAACATTTATTCTTATTTCAAAATAAAAAAGGCCAGTTTTAAAACTGGCCAACATTATATTTAATTTGTTTGTAAGGTTTCTTTGTAAAGCATAGGCTTTAAAAACAATAGTAAATCTATATCTTGCTCTTGTGTAAAGCTTTGCATTATGACTACTGTTCTGTTAGCGGTAATCATAAAATCATATGTATTTTTTGCAAAAGCAATAGAACAATTTAATGAACTTAATTTACCAGCTGCTTTAAAACGATCATAGTCTTCGCTAAGATTCACATGATCGCCATATAGAGCTACACTCTTCAAATTACCATCATTAAACCCATTTAACCATCCACCCCATACATTTTGAGTTTGCTGGATTAAAAATGGAAAGTCTACTGATGATCGTTCTACTCTAAAACCGGGAGTGAATATTTTTTCAAACTTCTTAATAAAATCATTTACTGATCCTTTATTTCCTTCTATTAAAAGAAGCTTCAAATCATCATTATAATATGCACTCATGTCGTTATTTTCTATAAAAGAATTAAAAACGGCATCTTCACCATATGCCCTTCCTTTTTTCTTCTTTACTTTTTCATGATGAATATTAAGTTTATCAAAACCTTTATAATAATCTCTTTTAATTAATTTGATAGAACTTATTGGATCATCAACCATACCTGATAAAGAGATTTGTTGCTCAGTACTAATTTCCTCTTCCGCTTCCAAGTTCTCAATAATTGAAAAATCCTTAACATCTAGAAAATGATACGATCTCATAATTTTTATCCCCCTACTAACGAAATGAAATTTAAAGAAGAATTTTGAAAGTCTGATATGTCAGAAGTTGTACATTCTACACTTTTTTCTGTTACTTTTATATCTCTTCTTCCCAATTTTGTTTCTTCACTTATAGAGTACCATAATTTTCTAATAGTCCCTTGTTTAATATTTTTTGTTATAAGGTTTATAAAAGGATTTTTACCCTCAAAGGAAATCTTGAAAGAAAAAGTTTGATTAGTTGGTTTACAACTAGTTTCGATAATCCTTAGATTTGGAATTATCACATCTTCAAGTTTTTTTATAGAATGACTGTAAGAGCTATTAAAATCTAAAATCCGCATATATATTTTCCCTATTTGTTCGACTCCTTCATCATCTAAAAACTCACTATATTCTAAAGAATAATGAAGACCATTCATTGTTAATCTATATGTTGTATTACTAATTTCAAAAAAATCTTGAATATCATTTTTCTCGCGGATTTTATTCAATATAGCAATAAAATCACTTTCCTCAAAATCCCCTTCATATCTAGCTGCGACGTTCCAAACAGATGAAGAATTACTTAAAATAATAGATACTCTCGTAATAAATAAATTGAAAGAATCCCAGCAATTATAAAGCGTTGTAATTATTCCAATAGCCCCAGTTAGTATAGAAAGAGTGTTAAACCAATCTTCTAAAAACTTTTGCCAGTTGTTATATATAAAAATTGACCCAGTAGAGATTAAAAGGATTACTATGGCTAATAGTACATAGCGGTTGTAGATGATTCTTTTCATTTACTATCCTCCTAATAATCATTATTAACTATTATAATAATTAAAATAACTATATATGTAAATATTTATAAACAAGAATTATTGTTTATATTTATGAACAGAAAAGCCCTATCTCCAATATGAAAGACAGTGCTATTTACAAATTATGTATTCAATCTTTCGAGGTCTTTAAGGATATTTATACTAACTTTAAATAAAGATAAAAAAGCCCCATCCTCCATGTGGAAGACAGGGCATCTAATTACTTCAATTTTATCTTCTGACCAACATAAATCAGATTTTCATTACCTAATTAGCGTATATGAAAATTTTAAATTAATATATTCAACTTCTAGTTTTGTCTTTTGTTTTTAACATCTCTGGACGTGTTTTATATGATTTAGCAGGCAATCTAAACACAGAAGACATCACCGTTTTCCATGATAAATCCCCAAATAAATTCATATATGATACCCCAAATACTCGGATATTAGATAAATAAATCACTAGAAAGAATAATGTCATGAAAAAACCAAATAATCCTAAGAAGCCGGAAGCTATTACAAAAATATATCTAACAATACTTACACTTGTGATAAGCGCTTGATTTACTAACATAAATGTAGAAACAGTCGAAACCGCAATAATAAGAATCATAGATTGACTGGTTAATCCAGCTTTAATTGAGGCATTACCTATAATAAGCCCTCCTATTACCCCTAAAATAGAACCCAGTGATGACGGTAAGCGTAGCCCTGATTCTTTTAATAAATCAAAGATAAATAACATAATTAACATCTCAAATACTGCTGGAAGTGGAATCCCACTTCTTGACTGAACAACTGTTGCTATTAATTGAAATGGTAACTGTTCTTGATGAAACTCTGTAAGTGCAATCCAAAAACCCGGTAGAAAGGTTCCTAATGAAATTCCAACAATCCTTAACAAACGGACAATAGATGTATACAATGGTAGATATTCAATATCTTCGCTTGACTTTACTAATAAGAAAAAGTTGACAGGTAAAATTAATGCATAACTAACACCATCCACTAAAATAAGAAATCTTCCTCTAACTAATGCTTGTAAAGCGAAGTCTGCTTTACCTGTATATTGACTTTTTGGAAAAAGTCCAACTTTCTTAAAAACATGTTCTAATAAAAGATCACCACTAACAATGATATCTGTATCTACATTTTTTAAACTTTTTTTAATTTGCCTTAAGGTTTGCTCATTTGCTATATCATCCAAATACAATATGGCTACTTTTGTTTGCGAACGTTTCCCAATTTCTAGGTTTTCTACCGCTAATGAATTCGTTGGTAATCGTTTTCGGATTAATGCAATATTAATATCAATGTCTTCGATAAAATTATCTCGAGGTCCTAAAATAGTTGCCTCTAAATTTGTCTCTTTGATTTTACGATTTGGTTTTAAAGCGATATTGCATGAGTAAAGTAATTTTTCTTCTTCAAAGTAAATTAGTACAAATCCTCTATATACAATCTTTATTGCTTCTTGTTCTGTATTGACCTTTTTCAGAATAGGTAAATGTAAATCGACCAATATCCGCTTTTCGAGGGAACCAACTAAATTGTTGCAGAAAAAACCAATACGTTCGATAACAAGTTTATTGAATAGATAAGTGTCATACATTGCATCACATGTAATTAGATGTACTGTTTGTTTTTGAAATTTATATTTTTGGAAAGTTACATCAGCTGATTTTTGAAAAAGTTTTTTTAGCACTTCAATATTAGTCAATGATTCATTCTGCCCTATTTTGATCACCACTTTTGAGAATGTTGATTACTTAGTGTAAGTTTTAACAAAATGAATATGTATCATTCACCATATTTATATAAAAACCTTCCACATTAATGTGGAGGGTTTAAAAATTAGCAGAAAAAAATAAAAGGAGATCAACTTTTTAGTTTCAGTTTCGTAATTTTTTTGTTATATGTATTTATTTTTTATTTTTTTATTTAGTTATTACAAATGTAGGGAACATGCAGTAGTGTTTTTAAAAGGACAAAAACAAATCCCCTACATTTATATTTATATAATATTCAGCATGCAAATCACTTCAATGCATTGTTTAGATTTTCTCTACATACTCTTTATTTGCAGTAATAAATAATCCTGATTTTGTTTTTAAGCGATATGTTGAACCGTACTTTACAATCCCTACAATCGTATATTTAGTACCCCTTTGGCACAATTCCACACGAGTTGATTTGTCGCTAAAGCTGACACCTTTATAAGCGTAGCAAGGTTTCTTGATACGAAATAACCCCGAACCGCTCTTATAGTAGCTAGGTGCTTCCACAGTTGGTTTACTTACCGTTGTAACCTTCTTTCTATATCCTAATTCATCAGCAATCACTTTTGCGATTGCTTGGCTTAAATCCTCAAAGTTCTTACGATATGCCGTTGCATCCTTCTTACTTGTTACAAAGCAAACCTCTAAGAGAATTGCCGGCTTAGATGTGTTACGCAAGAAGTACAGTTCTTTTCTTTCCTTTGCTCCACGATCTAAGATGTCTAAAGCATTTGCCATAGCTTTAGACATCTTAGTTGATAATGATTTTTTATCGTAGTACAAGCACTCTGTTCCAGTCGCACCAGCTGAAGCACTATTGAAGTGAACGCTAATGTCTAATGCTCGTTCTTTGCTATTGTGATAATTCACGATATTTGCTAAGTTTTGTTGTTGATTTGTAGCAGTAGTTTCATGGTACTTGTAGCCTTTACCGTTATAATCATTTGTTAAAATGCTATACACCCGATTAACAACTTTTTTAGCTTCATTGTGCTCGTTTAATATCCCAATTGCTCCTGAAACTTTATCTCCATGACCTGAACTGATTACAAATTGTTTTACCATTATTATTTCAATCCTTTCTTTTTCAATAATTCTTCTTGAATTTTAGCTTTTTTGCTTAATAGATAGCTATTCTTATAAACTCCATATGCCACTAAAACAAAAGGTACTGATGCTTCTAATACACCAACAAATGCATCAATAGTTTCATTGTTAAAATGTGCAAGAGTAACTCCAATTGATTGCAAAAATAAAAGGACGGCTCCAAGCCATCCTCCGAATAATCCAATATATTGTTTTAATTTTTCTGTTGTCATTTTAATCATCCTTTTCCGTAAATTTTTCAATGCGATCCACGCGAGTTTCTAAAGAAGATAAACTTCTATTTATCCCCTCTAGCGCAGTCGCCGTTTTTGCTTGGGATTCGTTTGAACGTTCTAAATGAGCCATGAGTTTATTTTCTCGCTGTTCAGAACGCCGCATTACATAAATGGTTAGTAGGACGCATAAAATCGCCCACACTGCTTGGCTTGTTGCTATTTCGCTTGCTGTTTTTACATCCATTGGCTACACCTACTTTTCTGCATAATAAAACGCACCTTAGTTAGGTGCGTTATACCTTTTACTTGAATTAAATTAATTTAATTAAATAGTATTCTTTTTGCATTGTTTAAGTTAGAATGGATGTCTTGTATAAATACATCAAATTCTACCCCGTCATCAATACATTTTAGCGTTTCTCCACCTAAATTTTCTAAGTTACCATAAACAATAGCTTCAATCTCTGGAACATAGCTATCTACTATTTCTACTATAGAGTAATCATGGTTTTCTGTCATAACAGCAACAAAACCTTTATTAACATTTACAAATTCTACTATACCTTTCATCTTATCATCCTCTCTATTTCCTAAATTCGACAAAGAGGATCATTCACCTTTAATAGATTTCCGCTATTTTTGACACTATATAAAAAGCACATCTTGTTCAGATGTGCACTGATCAATCATATTATTTAACGCGCGCTTTTATTTCTACGGAGTAATTATCATCTCTTGTTAATTGACCTAATGTTATTCTGTCATCATTCATTAGTTTTTCAACTGATAGAACAGTTTCACGTACATCTTGTTCATTACTAAATCCCATTACAATCGTATTACCATCAGCTTCTTTAATTCTTTCTAGCACTTGACTTTCATTCAAGGAAAACACCTCCTTTCTATCTACTATTTTCGACAGGAGGAAGGTGCTTCCTTTTGAAATTTTTGACTAATCATTGACAACTTACTGCTTAATCACTGGATTCATATTCTTAAACTGTCGCTTTATGAGATTCATGAATGTTGGCTTATCTTTGTCGAACACAACCTCAATACGTTTTGGATTACCAGCTTCATAAATTTCTTTTACTTCGGTTATACGAGCATCCATGGTAATACCCCAGTTCTTATTCTGCTGAGTAGTTATGTCGCCTAGGTCCCAGTCTCTCTCATAGATGAATGGTGACTTTGTGAGGATCTGTCCTTCCATATAGATTTCTTGTTTATGTTCTGATAACTTTTCATTGCCGCGATCTGTTAAGTCCGTTTCGATTTCTTGTTGTGATCTTGGTGTTTCATTACCATCATCGTCAGTATTTGTCTCCCCTACATCTCGGGCATCAACAAACAGTTCATAACGATTTAAGCCAGATGCGGTATCACCAATTGTAATTACACGTCTATCCACCCCCTCTCCTTGACCAGCGACATACGCCATATTCTTGTAATCAAGGTAAGATTCAGTGTAGCCCATACTCTTTAGACTATTGAACTCTGGGCTAAAGATAACAGGTGGATTATCTCGTTGTGTTGCTACACGGTTTACACCTTCTACCACATCAAATACAAACTGTTTATTTTTTAAATCTACGCTAATATTCCATCCCAATCCGCTTAGTTGTGATATTGTAGTTATTTCATCTGAGAGAACGTCAAAACGAGCTGAACGACTGATTTTATCTCCTCGTTTTTGATCAGTAGCAATTACTAGGTTTGGAATTTTACGTTTAGCATCTACCGGATTAACCGCACAAACATCAACATAATGCTTCATGACTGTTTCAGCCTTATCTTTTAATTCATCATTAGATTTACCTTCTGGCGGAAGAATCAATCGTTGAGAGAGCCATGCTTTCAATGGTTTTGCTTTGATAATCCAGTTCTCCGTTTCCTTTCCATTTTCATCAAGTTCAATTTCTCGATGTTTAATCTGATAGACCTTATGCAGTTGGTTTAGAGGAAAAATTATTCTGTCTTTTGTTAACTCATTTGCGCCCTTTGCATATCGATTAATTTTGATTTCAATTTCACCGATTTCATGATGCTTACGTGTTAACTGTAATGATGCATATTTGGTTATTTCATCTATTAGATTAAAGTTTATGTCGATTATTCTTAGTGGTAGCATGATTCACCTGCTCTCTTTTCATAATAAAAACCCTCCACAGATTGTGAAAGGCATATAAAAAGCACATCCGATATAAATTATCGCTGTGCTCTCTGATGTTAATCTTTTATAGTACTTGGTATTTCTAAAATATTTGATAATACTTCTAAAATTACTGCACCAAATGTTAAATATAAAACATAATTTGGAATAAAAATACCTATTTGTTTAATTCCCTCTTTACTTGGATTTTCTATTTTTAAAATGTCTGCTAATTCATTAGGACCAATAATGTTAACATATAGTGCAATACCTAATGTTCCATAAACTGATGCCTTTAAAAATTTCACTCCAACTAACATAAATTTAGCAAAATCATAATAGTTAAACATAAATATCATTTCCCTCACTTTCTATTAATATTTTACAATAATAGAAGGTGGAATTTTTGATAATTTTAAATCATTAACAATAAAAATAACGCTAGTCGATTGACTGAGTTTACTGCACATCATGTTCCTATTGCGATATAAAAAGCCACCTTATTTACAGCTGACTTTTATCCTTTTATTAATAAAAGATCCTTGTTTATTAGAAAAGGACTTCATCTATTATCATCTAAATCATTATCAAAAAAGGATTTTTTCTTTTCTTCTGTAGTTCCTAGTTTTTTCTCCATTACCTGACCAACTATTGAACTATTAATTCCTCTTCTTACAGCTGTTTTCACAACATTATAAAGAATAAATAAACTAACCATATAAATAAGTATAGAGATAAAAGAATTCATAATTATTCCCCCTAATAACTTTTCTCTATATTTTACCATATAAGAATATTACTCAGTGTTGTACTATATTAGTGTATTATTTGTTCCTGATGTTTATTAAGCTGTGTACTCTTCGCTAGTGATTTTCTTGTAATCTTCTTGTGTGATTTTACTTTTTTCGACAAATATTTTAACTTTTGAATTGTCATAAAACCCTTCATCATAGAAATCCTTAATAGTAGCAAACCAATCCATATTACATCAAACCTCCTAAAGTTAATGCCAAAATAATTTCAGCATTTTGTGATTTTAAACTTTTTACCTCTTTTAAACTTTGTTCTGCTTTTTCTTCTGGAGTTAAAGGTCTATCTTCATATTCGTAGAAGACTTCCTTAATTTCTGGGTTGTAATATGTTACTGCGTATTTACCTTCTACATACTTAGGGTCTGGAAGATTAGTTACCAAGTATCCAGAATTGAGAACCTCATCACTAAGAGTATTCGGTTGATAATGAATAGTTGTGACCTTTACTTTATCGTTTGATATTTTTTCTCCAATCAACAATATTTGATTCATAGCACATCATCCTTTTTATTATTTTGTCAATGTTATATCACTCATTAGAAATGCTGGAATCTCTCTGTCATCGTTGTATGCGATGTGTACGAGAGCGAAGTTACCAAAAACAGAACCGTCTTGTAAAATCTGTGAATGAGTTTGTCCAGAGTTTTTATATATAGATCCGTACATAACTTTTTCAAATTCTTTAGCTCCTGTAGTGGCGTTTATAATTCTTAACGTCTGATACTCAAATATATAATATTTTTTTCTTATCGAATTATAAATGATACGCCCTACAATTGAATTATCAGCAGATATTTCGTTACTGTAAATTGGAGTTGAACCCGGAACACGTTTAATTAGATTAGTACCACGGTTAAGAAATGTTATAGCTCCTGTATTTCGATCAAAATCAAGTATAGATGCGGAGTTATACGTATCAGTTCCAAATATGGAAGTGTTGGTAACTAGTGTTGATAAATTAAACGACGCTATTTTGTTAGAAGACCAATCGCTATAGTAAACATATTGATCTACACACACCCAATTGTAATAGTTACTACCTATAGTTTTGCTGAATATATTAGTGGTCACCCCTGTTGTTTTATCAACGGTGTAAATAGCCAAGGTGCTATTGTTCAGCATACAATATAGTTTACCGTTATAATGATATAATTGAACGTTATATGGATTTGATACCATAGCAATAGACATAAAAGTAGCCCTTTGTAAATCGCCAGTAAATTTTCCTAATTTTCCATTTGTGAATAGTACGTAATAGGCTCCATCTATGATTATCATACTCATCGGTAAATTACTACTCCCTGCATCAGTAGCGTAATATAAGTTCCATGATGGGTCTTCTAATTTGGTTCTTAGATTTATGCGTTTGATAGCATAATCGTCACAAACGTATAAATAATTAGAATCTGAACAAATACCCCTTTTATAATTCACGCCTATTAAAAAAACAAGATACTCTGGAAGATTAGTATCTTTAAGGGGTACTAACGAGTCTTTTCGATACTTACCACCACCGTAAGCCCCACCATGGTCACTAAGTTGTATCATTCTCTACACCTCACTTATACAAATTCCATCGGCATCATACGTCAATGTGAATGTTTCCGTTTTTTCAACGGTTGTTCCATCAGCGGCATAATATGTGTTAGTACGGGTCGTATATTTAGGACTTGTACCACCACTAAGTACTGATTTCTGCGCTAGAGTTCCATCTGACTTACGATAAGATTGGACAGTAGTAAATATACCGTTAGCATCTTTACCGCTCTTAACTGTTTTATAGCTAGTTTGTTCGATACCCTTGCGAACCGCATTTTGAGTAGGTACTAATGATGTTGAATTACCTTTAATATCATCAACTAACTGCACATGGCCTTTCTTTACGTTCGACGCATCATCTGCCTTATGCGCAGCAAGATCTTGTTGAACAGTAGTAATTTGATTAGCCAAATTAGCTGCAACATCGCCATCTAAAATATCATGTAACGATGCAACCCACGATTCAAAGTCTACTTTCTCTTGATTCTGCCATTCAATAATATTTGATTCGTAAATATCTTTTTGACTATTAAACCAGGCATCAAATTGTTGCTGAAAAACAGATGTTGGTACCGTGATTAATGATTGAACAATACCACATAAATCCTCTAGCGCTCTTTCATCTTTAATGTCACTGGCTTCAATACTCGCTGTATTCGCTCTTAATCGAACTTGTGCAAGCGATAATTCATAAATATATTGATCTCGTTGTAACTCTGGGGCTACAGGAGTTTCACTAGCTACTCCTTCTTTTACAAATGCTTTTATATAACGAGATGCATTCTTTAAATCAAGTCGAAGTACTATCCTATCAATTCGATCTAAAGTTGTTTCAGGTAAATTATGAGTAAGAGTCAAATCAGTTGTATTTTCATAGCTATATCCCTTGATAAGTGCTTTACCTGTTGAAACTTTAACATTTAATCCTGAATCATATGTGACTTGCAACCCATATTCTTGATTCTGATCTAACAGAAGACCTGCAGATAATACCGAACTAAAATAATCTGCAAAGTCACTAGCATAATGCCACCGTTCATCTCCCGGTGCCGAATTAAAAAACTTATAAACCTCTGCCATTTTTCCACCTTCCTTATACTGAGTTGTAGCGCTTGTTATAACTGATGTTTACAAGAGCTCCTTGAATGTCGTTATCCGCTGTATATTCAATATCATTTTCTCCAATTTGTAGTTTAAAGAAAGAACTATCAAGATCAATCCAATGGAATACATTCCTTATTGAACCTGTCTCATCTATAAAGTGAACTGACTTGTTATCTTCACTTGTATCAATGACCATCTTTTCTCCCTCGAGCAACTCTTGGTTTACTTTTATAAATTCTCCAGTTGAATTATTTCTGATAATAGGATTTACTGCTGGGCCAAAAAACTCTACAAATAGAGGCGTTGGTGCATCTCCATCATTGTTAATAATCCGCCTATCCTGCTGTAATCCCATTTGAAACGGTCCTTCAAAGGGAAACTTGAATAACGGTTTAAATGCTGGTTCCTCTGCTATTGCAAGTGACTTCCAGTATGGATCAGGAGCAACAAATGTGACTTTCCCTTTTTGCAATACCTTAGTTCTACTACCTTTGTCAGGATATTCAGGAACACTATCAGCCACTGCTGCTATGATTCGAACAAAGTAATCATTCTCATATCGCAACTCACCTGGTCCCAACTTTGGATTACATACACTAGCTATTCTTGATCTTGCTTTTGAAACATCTTCGTATGTGCCAAATGGATATGAGATGACAAACTCTAGCTCAATTTCTCTTTCGTCAAGTAAAGTATCAAGGTATGTTGATCCATCAATATAGGGACTTTTTTGAGATTGAATATTTGCCGATACATCTCCTAGCCCTTCTACTACTTGTAAATAAAAAGGAGAGTCACCAAATTTAACGGACTCTCCACGACTATTCGTAAATATCACTTTTTCCAATGATGACTACCCCCATTCTAAGGCTAGTTTTTGAGCTTGTTTTTTCATTTGACGTGCATTTTCACTTGGAGATAACTCTCTTGGACTATGCAAGTGAACTTCTTGATTTACTACTCCAACGCCTTTTCCGTTGTTATTGCCATCCTCAGGTACATCAACTTTGACTTTAACAGTTAACTCTTTGTTTATAGCACTTGTTGATGATGCAGTGTAACCTAAAACATCACTTTGTACTATTCCATCGGTTAAGCCTGCTTTAACTTCATTTGCTAACTCTAACGCTGTAGATACCGCTCTTGATTGCATATTGCTAATACCTTGAATAATACCTAACACTAAGTTTTTACCAATGAAGTTTTTGCCCCACCTACTTGGTGAATGAATATCCAAAGCACTTTGAATTGTTGCTTTAACGCTTTTAACAATTGACTCAGCCTGAGCTATTAATGCTGGTGTCATTGCTGTTAAACCATTTTGCATACCCTTGATGACGTTTTTCCCGATTGCTGGCATAGATGCAGTTAGGGCATTAAATTTACCTTTTGTTTTGCCCGTTAAATCTTTAATAGCATTTTGCCATTCTACGTTATATTGTTGAAGTTGTGCTTGTGTTTCTTTACGCAACTGTTCTATTTGCATATCAGTATCTTGACGCATATCAGTCAACTGATTTTTTGCAATATCGGTTGCTGTTTCTGATTTTTCTTGCCACAACCCAACATACTCTTGAAGTTCTGTATCGGATAAGGTATTCAATGCTGCTATTTGGCTTGCAGCACTTGGCCCTAATGTTTGTAGTTCTTCAAGTAATCCTTTATCAATTCCTCTTGATGCCAAACTTGCCATATTAGTAGACCAACTACGAATCGTTTCAAGTTGAGCTTGTAGGTTTGCTTTCAATTGTTGTCCGCTTGTTTCTGCAGCTTCAGGAACTGCATCAAAGATTCCGACAAATCCTTTAATTGCATTGGCACGATCAACAACTGCTTTAGCATACTCATCATTTAAAGCTTTTTCTCCATCAATTAGCTTTTGATTAGCTTCTTGAATCTTAGCGGTATACTCATCGTTTAGAGCGATTAAACCATCATAAATAGCTTTTTTCTTTTCTGCTGCTTGTTGTTCGAAATAAACACGTTCTTCTGTCCCTTTTTTGTACTTTTTAGATAAGTTGATAATTTGTTGAACTTGTTGTGTTGCCGTTAACTTATCATTAGCCAGAATTTTATCAGAAGTTTTTTTATCATTTTCAAATCGAACAGCGTTATACTCTTTATCAATCTTAGTAATAGCACCTTTAACGTTTTTATAAGTTTTCTTCAACGTCTCTAGTTTTTGAAGGTACTGTTTAGTAGTAAGATCTCCATTCGAATATTTCATAGATAAGTTTGACATATCATCAGAAAGCATTTTCTTCTTTGTTGCTGCAATTTTCGCGTTGATTTTCGAAGTAGCATTTGTGACAGTTTTATAGGTTTTCTTCAGTCCGCTAAGCTTGCTAATATATTGCTTTGAAGTTAAATCATTAGAAGCATACCTATTGTTCAAGTTAGTCAATTTAGCATTAAATTCTTTTTGAAGCTTTGTTTGTTTTGCTTGTCTTTCTCTTTGCTCTTTCAATGCTTGTGATGTTGTAGCTTTTCTAATTTTTGCTGCAACTGTATTTTGAGCATTTGTAACTGATCTGTATTTATTTCCAAGTGCCTTCGCTTGTTTAACATAAGTAGTTGTACTGATTTGCCCTGCTTGCAGCTTTAAATCTAACCCACGCATTGATTCATTAAATGCTTTTTTAGCTGCAGACGCAACTTTATTAGCCGCTGCTGCAGTATCTTTCACCTTACTTTTAATACCATTTACGTAACCTTGACCTGTATACTCCCCTAGCTTTTTAGTAACCCTAGAAGGTGAATGGATATCCATTGCTTTTTTAATGGTACTTGTCACTTTATTTGCAATGTCGCTTACTGTACTGACCACTGCACTTACTTTGGATTTAATACCGTTAATTAAACCTTGGATAATGTTTGAACCAACGCTTACCAGATCTATTCCATCAAGGAAGGATTTTGCCCTATTCCAACCTGTTTCAATTGCGCTTTTTACTTTGGACATAGCATTCGAAACAACATCTTTAAATTTATTAAAGATGTTTGAAACCACTGTTTTAATAG
The DNA here is from genome assembly GCF_934216135.1 of uncultured Rummeliibacillus sp. Lineage (NCBI taxonomy): Bacteria > Bacillati > Bacillota > Bacilli > Caryophanales > Caryophanaceae > Rummeliibacillus > uncultured Rummeliibacillus sp. Next base: position 13,729 of record NZ_CAKQBI010000023.1, read on the forward strand.
CATTTACTACAGCTGATGTAACACTCTTTGCACTATTCCAACCATTTGAAATTACGGATTTGACAGTATTTAAAGCACTAGAAACAACGCTCTTAATACCATTCCATACACTTGAGATAACGCTTTTAATCCCATTCCATACGGATGATGAAATAGATTTAATGGTATTCCATACTTTGCTAACGGTAGACTTTATCCCATTGAATGCACTGTTTGCTAATGATTTAAGTCCATTCCAAAGTGATGATAAAACTGATTTAATACCGTTCCAAACCGTACTTGTTACATTCTTGATATTATTCCAAGTATTCTTTAAGAAGTTTCCTATTGCAGTAAAAATAGAAACCGCTGAAGATTTAATACTATTCCACGTTTTGGATAATGACGCTTTGATTGTATCCCAGTTTTTATAAACAGCTATCCCTGCAGTTACTAATAAACCGAAAATAGCTATTACAGCCCCCACAGGACCACCCAATAAGCTAAACCCACGAATTAACCATGGGAGAGCTTTAGATGCAAGATTTAAGATAGTCGTTGCTACTACAGATATTTTTGGTCCAATACTCATTAAGCCTTGCGCAAATGATGTTATAGAAGGAACTACTGCTTTAAAACCAGTACCAACACTCAATATCCAAGGTAAGAACGTCATTACCACACCCGTTAATGATGTGATCACTGCAATTACTTGACCAATGATGGGATTACCAGCCATCAAGCCATTTACCCAAGTCAAAAAGCTATTTGCTATTTCTAATATTTTCTGACCAAGTGGAGCCATTCCCACTCCAAGATTAACTATAAAAGTTGTTAAGTTACCGATTAAGGACATTACAGATGGTGCAGTTTGAACCACGTAATCACAAAACTTCTGGAATCCTTGATTCTCAGAAAGTGATGATGACCACTCTCTGAACTTAGACATCATGCTTTGCAAGTTAGTTAGCATATCAGAAGCCATTGGAGCAAATGCAGAGAAGGTATTCACTATACCTACAATTGCATCACCAACTACGCTCTTAATCTTCGGCATATTCGTTTGAACATAACTGATAAATGCTTGGAACTTCTTAGATTTATCTAGTCCTGCTGCCCAATCTGCAAAGCTTTTCGTCATATCATAAAAACCACTTGCGGTCGAAGCGCTTAAAGGTGCAAAGGCAGTTAACATACTTGCAATGCCCTTGAACACATTACCGAAAGCTTTACCAAAAGTAACAAGCAACGGTGCACCAGATGAATTTAGGTATTCCAAGAATTTCTGTACTGGTGGAGTACCAATTGATTTTTTTAGAGAGCTCATTAAATAGTCAACAGCTTGTGCAGATTGCACGAACAGTGGCTTAAGCTGATTTAGCAATGACTTTGTGATATCCATTGCTTTTGTAAAAGCACTCAATACAGGTTGTTCTGTCGCTTTGACTAATTCGTTATATGTAGCTTTCATATTGTCAAAAGCTGACTTGGCTTTTTGCTGTTCTGTATTTAATTTTGCATTTTCAGCAAATAGATTTTTGATGGTCGGTATTGCTACTGCACCAAATGCGACTGCTGCAGATCCTGCTGCTGCAAATGCACCGACTAATGCAAAGGTACTACCTGCAACTGTTCCAATAACAGGACCTAGTGAACCAATTAGAGCACCAATGTTAGCAATGATTGGTGAAATAGCTGGTACTACTGAAATAAATGCACCTTGTAGAGATGTACTAACTATCTCTCCGAAATTCCTCATTGATGTAGCAATTTTGCTCATCATTTGTTGTCCAGCTTGCCAACCAGCTCTGAAATTGTTCCAGTCTGCTTTGACACGAACTACAACACTACTACTAGAAAGTGCTAGCATTTTAGCTTTTAACACTGCCATTGTTCTATTAAAGCGTGAAATATCTGCACTAACTGTAGCTTCAGACTTTGCGTACTCAACATTCCGCAAACTTTGACGTACAAGTGTCATTTTTGCGTTGAAAGCTTTCACGTTTGCACCAATATCAGCATTCGCACCAGTTGCTGTCTTTTGCAGTACCGAATGCACTTCTCTCATCTTCGCAAGAAAATTTTTGATATTTGCACCAACAATGGCGTTAAAGCGTTCTGTCATCTGTTACCCTCCAATCTTATATTTTTTCATTGCCTCTTTCGCTTTTCTGAATAGCGTAAAGTCTTTTTCTTCAGCAACTTGAGATTCATTATTTAGTATCTGTTTACGAACTTTTTCCGCATTAAATAGCTTTTTAACGTTCACACGTTTTTCATTTTGTGCTCGAGCTGTAAAGATCGCTTGTACTGCCATATCTTCATAATTCTTCACATCTCGTAACATAGCGCCTTTCATAAGATTGTTGTATTCTTTTGGAGTTAAGCTATAAAGATAATCTAAATCAGTGATATTCAAGTGCTGAATAGCATCAATCTCGAGTTGGTCGAAGTCTATGCTTCTATTTCTTTTTTCTTCGCCATCATTAGATCGTAAGCTGTTTTGTTTTCGGTTTTCTCTTCCTCTGTTTTCCCGAAGTCCTTCATCATTTCGAGATTCTTCCAGAATTCCTTGACCGTCTTTTTGAAAAAACCGCTATTCGTCAATTCATGATAGATTTCTTTTAAAAGAGGTTCTGTATCTTCATCAGCTTCAATTCGAGCCTCTAAAGCTTCTTCTATCTTTTCAATAGTAGGCTTGTCTTTTAAATGAGCCGTAGCGCAATCCCAATACTTAGCCGCTGCTTGAACGTCACCTTCAATAACGCCTGATAAAATATTCATTAATCCGCCGGTCATTTCACCCGTTTTCTCTTGAAATGTCCCATATTTAGAATCTGCTAATTTTAAAAACGCAAAAGATGGTTTTCCTTGTACTTCTTTATCTCCAATGGTTAAAAGTAACGACATATTCAATTCCTCCAATTAGTAGTTTTCTGTATTAAAAAAGAGAGGGATACCCCCTCCTGTTAGCCTGCAGGTTGTTCTGTTTGTGTACTACCTAATTCTCCGCTCTTTTCACCAGGTTTTTCAAATCCATATTTACCAAATTCGATAACTTCAATTGGTAATGGATCCAGTTCACCTTTTTGTGATTGACCAAGTACTTGAATTGTGCCTGATAGTTCTACAAATCCTTCTGTACCTGCTTTTTCTTCTGCCGATTCAAAGTAACCATAAGCAAATGTCGCATTATGTTTACCGTTCGCATTATGTGGTAAATCCACCTTCCATACTTTAATTTGCTCTCCGTTTTTTATGGCTTCTATGATGAGATCTTGCCCATCATCATCAGAGTCACCATATGCTGTAACTTCAAATGATTCCGATGTAGTACCGGGTGCCACCACACGTCCAAATTTTGTTTTTTCGTCACTCATTTCAGTTTCGATTGAGTGCGTTAAGTCAGTTTGCTGTGCAATGACAAAAGCAGATTCACCAAGTGCTGCAGTCGCTTTTTGAATTAGTAGAATCGTATCTTTACCGTTTTTCAATGTCATTCTATACACGCTCCTTCTCTAAATTAAATTTCAATGTTAAAACGCCATGTCGTAGCACTCCATCGATGTCGTCAAACACCCGAGCGTCACTCCATGACGTGTTATTTACTGTGTAACCAGTTATATCTAACTTAATTAAAAAAGCTTCGTGACAGGCTGTTAGAATGTCATAAGCTTCTTTCTTACCTTTATAGTTACTCCAAATATGCAATGTAATAAAAACATCTACAATATCTGAATTTTTTACTGTAAATGGATCCGTTCTTGGCTCACCTATCACAATGTATGGATAAGGTATGTCAGCTGGAACGTAGTCACAAACCTTTTTATATTTCTTACCATCAACCGTAGTTTTTAAAAGTGATTGTACCGTTGTATCGCTTAGCAAACGATTGTATACTGCCTGATGTGTTGGTGCAAATGCTAGTGACATTCAATCACCTTCCCAACTTCTTCATTTCTTTTTCGTAATACGTTTTACCAACTTCAATAGCTGGAAACCAAAACGGTTGTGCTTTCATTCCGTGAGTAAATACGAATTCCCCGTATTTCTCGTTATAGTAAACCCAACCATCTTTTCTACCATTTCCTTTCACCGCATAAATACCGGTACCGTACTCAATATAAATACCATATTCACTACCAACTGAAATAAGAGCCGTTAATCCATCGCCAGACAAGTCAATTGTTATAGAATGACGTAAATAACCACTGTCAACCGGTGCAAGTGCTCTTGCTTCACTCTGTATTAGAAGTGCAGTTTCGTGGATAATACGTTTTACTTCTTTTTCAATCTTGTCAGACCATTTATTCAGTGCTCGTTCAAGCTCTTTACTCCCAAAACGAGTAATACTCATAACTACACCTCTTTCAAAGCAATTCGCATGATTTCATGCATACCGCCTTGGTCTTCTGCTTTGGTTTCTGTTTCATAAGTAGTGTCATCATATATCACTCTCATACCTGGCATGATATCTGTACGATATGGATAATACATATAGCGATCTAGCTTATGATTCAACTGCATGGCATTATATACTTCTTTAGCTGTTGGAGTATCGATAAAACATGTGAAATCAGATTCCTTTTCAACCCAATCAGGTGGTTTTTCTCCACCCATCCCATCATCTTTACCATCAACGAATTCTTTAATTATTACTGAGTGCGGAAATTCATCATAAGACATGGAATCTCACCTTTCTACGAGGCAAATACTGAGTATATAGACTTTGTGGAAAGTCGAGATTAAATGTATATGAGACACTTCCCATCGAACGTCCCTTCAAGCCTACATTTGTCATTCCATGTTGAATTGCTTTAGCAATAAACAATGTATAGTTAGCATTCAGAACAGGCTTTCTGTTGACATCAAATTCAATTGGTTTTCCTGTTGCTTCTTTTACCTTTTCATTCACATGGTCTACAAGCAATGGCAACATTGTCAGATAATACTCGTCATGCTTATCTGATTTTTCCTGGTTCAACTTTTTAAATACTTCAATATCTTTTAAGTCTGGTTGCCACAAACTGACCACCTACTCTCCAATGATTAATTTAATGTATTCAGCTTTGGTATTTGCACCATTTAAGTCAATATCATTTGCCTTTAAGTATGCTTTCAATTGGTCTGCCTTAAATTGTTTGTCGAGTTCTTCAGCAGATAAACCAGATACATTAATAATTGGATCTGCAACTTCTTCATAATGTTTAGATACTAGATTCTTTTCTAGTAACTCGTCATAGATTTCTTTTTCAAGCTCAACAGTTTCACCGATTACAGAATGTTTTTTATTAACCTTTACATTTCCAAGTAAAGTAGTTTTCACTTTCGACATAGTTTTCCCTCCAATTTAAAAGAGAGGCTTGAAAGCCCCTCCTACTATGCTACTGTAGCAATAAAGATTTGATTGATATTTTCAAATGATGGCATTACAATTTCAGAAACAATTGTTTGAACGTTGACAGGGTGAACTTCTTTAACTGTAGTTACCGCAACACCAGTGTTTACCACTGATACATTTGCATCAGTTTGGCCATTTAGCAAGTCAGCTTCCTCCGGAGTAGTGCCATACCAAGTATTGCCTAATGTACCTTGAGGAATTAAAGTAAACACGCCATCAGGGAAGAATTTACGAGTAGTACCTACTTCATCAACATACACTTTGTCGTAAACCGCAATAGAGAGATCTAATTTATTTTTGAAGTAATTAATCACGTCTTTTTGTGTAAAAATAATGTTCTCTCCACCTAGTGGATTAACATCTTTACGAATGGATAAATGATTTACTAGATATCCCATTGTTACGCTGTTAATGATTGCGCGATTTGGACGAACACCGGAGTCTTGCTGTACTTTTGTCATCCAAGTTTCAATGTCTTGAACTGGTGTAGAAGTTGATTCAGACCATTTCTCCCCAATTGCTAGCACTTCTTTGTGTGCTGCAGGTAATTGGTAATCGTAATCAAGTGCTAATCCATTTGCAGTAATTGCAATTCTACCAGTCGATAATAATTGCATAATCATACGTTCAGGTTGTACATTCGCGCCATTAACAAGATTTGTCACATCATCATAAATACGAGTGATATTTGTTTTGTACATTTCCTCGTTGCCTGCTTTAATCAATGTTAATAATTGCTGACGGTCTTTTTCACCGATTCGCATTGCTTCACGGAAGAACGGCATTTCTGTTTCAACTTTAGATACACCAATACGATCACGAACAGAAGCTTTTGCATCAAATGCTGCTGGTTTTAAAGCAATTGGTGCACCGTTCGCTCCTTTAATCCAAGATAAATCTAATCCTACTTGCTTTTTAGATGGGAACAATGTCGCCCCTAAATAAGGAATTGTATTAGATGGTGAGTTATCAATATAACTTGCAATGTCTTTTGCATTTACTAAATCAAAAATAGTTTTTGGCATTTATATCGTCCTCTCAGTTTTATAAATTATAGGAATGTTATTTGTTTTAATGCTGCTTTCGCTTCTGCAGAAGGCTGAACATCTAATTTTGTAGAATCTACAAAGCCGTGAATTAATAAAGCACCAGGAGCGTCCCCGTGCGTAACATCTACATCGTAGAATAGTACGCCTTCTGCAGTTGCATCATTTGCTGGCAACACTGTTCCAGCTTTCACGATTTTTCGACCGTCTGCATCAGCTGTAACACCAGTTGCTGATACGGTATAAGGTTTATTTAGATAATGATCTGGAAATTTTAGAATTGTTTTTGAATTACCAAATTCAGTTACTTTGAATTTACTCATTTTTCATCCTCCTGTTATCCAAAATAGTTTTGTTGTGCTTCTTCAATTGTTTTTGTATCTGTTTTCCCTGCTGCTAACTCTTTACCAAATGTGCCTTCATCGTCTTTCTCACCACTTCCAGCACCACCAGGATTACGACCGCCATTTTTAAATTTAGCTTCCACTTGACTTTGTACTGCTTTATTGAAAGTTTCTTCAAACTTAGTTAGATTAGCTGTTGTATTTTCTTCGTTGTCAGCAATGAAGAAATCAATAATGTCATCAGGTAAATTCTTTTCTTTTGCTACCTTCAATGCTTTATTAACCAATGCTTCACGTTTACGAGCATTTTCAGCATCTTCAATTTGTTTGCGAAGCTTTTCAATTTCGATTTGTTCAGGCGTTTTCCCTGGATTGCGTTTTTTTACTTCTTCGTCGATTAAAGCTTGCAAATGATTAGACTTCCACGTTTCCAACGCTTTGTTGTGATGCGTATCCTTCTCAGCATCAAAATAACTTTTAATTTCCTTGTTAGTCTCCAGTACAGATGGAATGTCGCTCTTTTCTAATCCAGATTTGATATATGATTCAAGAGCTGCTTGATCTCCGCCTTCGACTAACGTTCTAAGCTGTTCTAATGTAATCTTCATTTCATATTCCTCCATTGCCCTCTACACGCTTTTGTTTTGCCCATAGAACGCGAGTATTTGTCATTTAACGCTTGACTGCGAGATATTTTAGACCACCATCTTTCCGAGCATATCGCTCTAAATGAAGCCAAAATAAATAAGCCTGTTTAACGTCTAGTGCTTAAAGACGAATATTATTTCTTTTCAAAATTAGATAATGCTGCTGTAACCCAAAAGCCAATTGCACAAATAAAAATTAAAGTCCAATATGGATGTTCAAATAATATTTGCATCTTCTTCTCCTTTCTATGCAACAAATTTCTTCTCCCACTCTCCATATGTTTGGAATGGAACAACAACATTCGGCGGTTTAACTTCTTTTTGTGCCTTCTTAAGAGCTTTAGCGTAAGTAAGACCTTGTTCCATGTATTTATCAATGCGATCAGCAAGCTTTTGTTGATAATTAGCATCTCGATAATCTCTACCACGACTAACCTCTGGCAACATACCATTAACAAGATAAATCACGATACAACGACAATTTATATCCATCTTAGCAACATGCCATTGATGTGGCCCTTTGGCTTTCAAACCATCATAGTGGAAGTAACCATCTCTATCTGCCTTATCACCATCTAATTTCCTATGAGCACTTCTAACATCATTATCTAGTGCTGACATCCATACTTTCGTGACAGTTGCGTGTTTACTAGCCTGTTCAAAAACTTGTTCATCTGAAAGCGATAAGGAACGCCCTCCCTCAGTTCTTGCAACAGCCCTTGCCTTTTTCTTACTGAAGTTGACTGCATTTTCAATTCTCTTAGCCATCTTCCAATATCCCTCACCTGATATTAGTGACTGGGAGATTTCAATGTTCAATCGACGTACTATCTCATTTCGATGTTTTTCTAATATTGATGGTAAAGTCAGATATTTAATTGCATTCGTTAAAGTCGTTTGAATTAATTCTTTAGATGGAGGTGCAAAGCCCATTTCTGTGCTTGTGAACACCTCAAATAGATATGCCATTTTCAAGTAATTCTCGACATATATATTTTCATTCGTTTCGACTATCTTTTTGACAATGTCCTTATAATCTTCAGTAATCTCTTTTGCAATTTTATCTAGTTCTTTGGATAAACGATTGTACTTATTTAAGTCTGTATAGCTTGTCTCATCGCTTTTTACAAACTTCGCATACATTTTATTCAATTCATCTAAAATGCTCTGTAAACGTAAAGAAAAGACTAATTCAATATCTGTTTCAGCACGCTGAATAAGTTTTTCTATTTCCTGTTTAATTTCTTGTTGATTCATGGTTCATCATCTACTCCATCATCCTCTAATCCTCCTAATCTATCGCTATAAGCATCTTCTTCAGCTTTCATCTTTTCGAGTTCGTACTTCACATCATCTACAAAAGAAAGTAAACTTAAGCGAGTTTCTTCGCTCACAATCCCTTTTAATGCTTGAGATGTTTGTGCTTCATCTAAATAGTTCACTGGAATATTACGTTTAAATACGAAGAACACTTTTAAGTAATCTTCTTTGTTAAATCCATAACGTTTTGCCCATGCACTAAAAAGCACTTTCATTTCATAGCGTAAGGTACTAGTAAATTTTCGTTCCATCGTTATAGATTTGTTTTCAAGTGCCATGAGTCTGAATCGTAAAGCTACTCCAGAAATACTTGTTCCAAATTCTTCGCTAGTGAAATCAACTGATTTAGCAAATCGAAGAATGTTCTTCTCTAACCTTTTTAGATGATTTTCAATCATGGTGTCATTGACGTCTTTAGTTAAGTACTTAATCTCGTCATTCTCACCAAACAGTTCAAATATACCGCTTTGATTTACTTTTTTAACATCTTCCTGTTCAATCCCAGCACCTTTAATAATCAGATAAGCTAATCGAAGTTGCTCAATCTCATTAGACACATCTGAGGTTGTTTTGTCATAAGCATCTATTAAACTTAAAACCTTTTCAGCATCACCTTTTAGCTCACGATTATTTGCTGTGCCAAAAAGTGGATTGTAGTCGAATAGGTGAGGCTGCTCACCAGTTGCTTTAAATGCTGATCCATCCTGTTCAAAGAAGTAAATGTTCGTATCATCATAGCATTCAACATATTGAACGCCGTCCTCTGTGTAGTATCTGATTGAGTAAGTTGGTGCATGAATTTCGTCACCAATAAAGATAACTTGCCAAGGCTCAATCAACTTAATACGTTCATGACCTTCCAAATCAATGTAAAGAAGCCTTGCGCCGTATCCGCAAATAGTAGCCATCTTCCCTAATTCACTATCTTCATCTTCTGTACTATTACGCAACAAAAACTCTTCTAACACCTGCTGCATCTTTTCAAATTGACCTTCTGTGTCATCAATCGAGTAGCTAATTGGATGGCCAAATAAATAGCCGACTTTCGTATCAACAATGTCGGCATCAAAACTATTATTTAATTGGTTATTCACTTTATCATCTAGCCTTGCAACAGTTGGCGCACTATCAAATGCATTCGGAAGTGGCTCAGTTCGTTTAAATATTGCTGGCCCATTTTCTTCATCAACCTGGTAACGATCATATAAATGCTTCATTCGCTTTGCATCTTCTTTATGAGCATGAATTATTTTACTGATTAGCTCTGGTGTAAATCCCGACTCATCGATTTTCTTTTTGTACTTCAGATACTTGTTCATGTTTTCACCTACTCTCCTCTATATGCATTTCGACCTTTAAGCGATGCGACTTCATAGTCATCTAACCCATACCAAATTGCACTAAAAGTATGAGGATCAATGTTAAACTCATCCTCGATAATGTTACCGTTGTTATCTTTTTTGAAAGTCAGGTTTTGCAGCTCTCGAATGACATTCGTACAATTATCAGAACAGATAATACGCTTGAAACGCTTTACTTTTTTTGTATTTTGTAATCTTGAACCTGGGCCCTTCTTAGCTCCGTACATTCTAAAACGTCGTTGTTTGAAATAGGCAATAGTTTTCGGTTCTGCACTATCTGCTGTGATGTATAAATGCTTATATGGCTCTAAATCATCAGCTAACTTATCATCAGTTAATCCTCGCTTATAATATTCTTCAAAAATATATAGATATTTATTTTCATGATCTATAGCCATGCGAACAAATGCGTTAAAAGATTCAACAAAGCCAAAGTCTAGTCCATTCTTGAATAGTGGATTACTAATTTTATCTATTTCCTTCATCACTTCTTCATGAGGCATTACCTCGAATTGTGGTAATACTTTAATACCATTCACTCCAAAGCGTCCTTTTCTTGCTACTCGATATAGGTCTGGATCATATTTTTCCATTTCATCAAGCTGTTCTATATAACTTTCAGGCAAAAATAAATTATCATCAGCAGTTGAGTGATGATAATAAGTGTCGTTCGTTATGATAGTACGCTTTTTGTATAATTCTTCGTCATCCAGCACCAATCGATTGTTCGAATCATCCTTAAAAAAATGTTTATACGACCAATTATCAGTGCTTACAGGGTTTGTAGAAAGAATCATATGTAGCTTTAAAGTTGGATGTCTTAAACGCCCTAATAGCTCTTTAAAACCGGCATACTTTATTTCGCTACATTCTTCTAACCATACAATTGAAATATTATTGATTGATTTCAATTTTGCTGGTTTATCCATACCTTTGAAGATAATTTTTGAGCCGTTTGGAAATCGTATTTGCATAGGAGAAACCATGAATTTTACTTTGTGATCTAAACCTAAATCAATAACAATTTCCTCTAACAGCGAGTAAGTAGAATCTCTATGTGTGTCGTATACTTCACGCACGACCAATGCTGTACGCTTTTCTGACAACAACTTTAATATAAGTTTCAATGCTACATGATAGGATTTGCTTGAACCATATCCACCTACAAGAAACTGAAACTTTGTGGACCAATCAAACAGAAAGTCCTCGAAATGTGGATTTACTTCTTTCTCCATCATTTCTCACCCTTCCGTTTAATAACAATTTCAATAGGTTGGTCATCGTCTTTAGAGATGTCTGCATTTAACTTTTCAATTTCAATTTTCGTCTTATCGATATTTAGCTGCATTTGCTCAAGCTTCATTCGGCGTTCATCGTATTCATCTGATAACTCTAAGAATTGTTTTACAACGTTACGCCATTCAGATGTTAGTCTTGCTTCTGTTTTTACATATTCAGCGTATTGTTCAAATGCATAAACAACTTTGTGTCGTTCCATACCACCATCTTCACCATCAGATATCATGTCAATTTCATTTAGAGTGTCATTACGACTTTCAACAAACATGATTTTATGTAGCTGTATAAGTGAAGCAAATTTCGTTTCGATTTGGAACCACAAACGGTCAGCTAGTGTCATGCCTTTAGTGTCCTCAATAATTTCTAACATATCTTGCGGTAACCACTTACGATAGAAACCATGTTTAACCGAAGCTTCATTCCGTTTCGTGAATTGATTCTTCGGGTTACTGCGGTAGGGTTGCTTTTCTTTCTCAACCCTTTGTCCATCAACTTTCAAAGAAGCATTATTTTTCGGAGTACTCCGTTCATTCGTTTGGAGTACTCCGTTCAATTTTCCATTCCAATCATCTTTGGATTTAGATTTCCATGAACCAATGGTCTTTTCAGAAACACCAAGTATTTCAGCAATTTTACGATTTGTAATATCACCGTTATGCTCTTTAAAAATTTCAAATGCTTTATCCCGATTCGGATCGCGTGCTCTTGGCATTAGTCATATCACCACCTCATTTCTTAGAAGTTTCTTTTTCCTTTTTTCTAAATTTACGAGCCTTCTTTAAATTCTCATATTCAATCCATCCACCGTCTATCTTGGACCACATGATGACATCTAAAGGTATTTGATAACGACACTCGAACATTTTCTTTCGTAATGGGAAATCTCGTGATATCGCTCTTTCATTACCTTTGACATCAATTACTCTTGTAGTTCCATCTTTTAAATGAACGATGAAATCAGGAGTAAACTTTATCGGCTGTCGTTTCTTTCCGGCAATAGAATAGCCTTCTAGCAATAAATACGTCTTTTGCATTTCAAACGATTCCACGATACCTTGTTCCTGTAATTGTTTCAGATGCAAATAAAATTTACTTTCTAAAGCTGAATCAAAAATAATTCCATCGACTTCAACTTGCTTATTTTTGTATTTATTACGTGCCATTTTATCACCTCATTTCTGCAAAATAAAAAGCACCCAGAAGGATGCTTGGTTATATTATTTCTTTTGTTTTACTTGCTTTGGGAGCACATCTTTCAAATCATAGTGCATATGCAATAAGTCTTCTATGATTTTTATCATATCTTTTATTAAATGTTTCTGTGGTTTTTTTATTTCATGAGCTGCCGCATTACCAAAATTCTTTATTTCTATAAGAACCTGTAATTGAGGAATAGTTATATATCTTTTTTCATATAACCCAAAAATCTTGCCGTGTAGATCTTTATTTATTATAGCCTTTCCTTTTTTACTTAATTTCGGCTCTGTAAAATCATCATTTAGAATGGTGCCTTCTGTTATCTCCAAATCTAAACAAATGCTTTCTATCAGCATTCTTAACCCCATTGTAGATAGGTAATATAACTTACCATTAAAAGCATCACAAACTTCGTTGTAAACTTTTTCTATCGTGTCTGGGACATTATTAAAAATTCTTTTATCATACAAAATCTCATACCTAGATGTATCCAACGGTGGTTGAGGCGGATATGTAGTTAGTCGGTAATAATTGGTCGGTGAAGTGCTATATCTATCCATATCCTCATCGGTATAAATCTTAACAAAATTAATTTCATCACATCCGGCACATTGAGCAATAAAATAATATTCATCCCAATAGAAATCATTTGGAGTTTCAGACTCTATATTCTCCTTATGTATAACTTTGTGATTTGTGTGAATATTGCATTTGGAACAATATACTTTCTCTGGTAAACTTTCAAACATCTTAAACCTCCTCCTTTAAATATGATTATAAGAAATATCAATATTACAGTATATTACATATTTTATATAAAAATAAAAAGGACACCATAAAGATGTCCAATAAAGGGGATTTCCAATGTGAGATATACTTCACCATTTGGCTTTGCATCTCATATAAACGAACAATACCGCCAAGCCAGTTGTCATTCGATACTAAATGCTTCGTATCATTCGCTTATATCAGATGTACTCCATTTTAGCGGAGTATAACCAACGGAAAATATCTTCTTGGGTTGGTTGGTCGGTTGATTTAAACCTTTAGAAAATACCTTCAAACATTTTTCGGAATGCCGAAGGTATTCTTCTACCTGGGAACTTCTACGCCCCGCACCTGCCTCATAGTATACAGGTTGAATTATTTTGCTTGCAAAAAATGGTCTTTTTGTGCGTTTTGTGCGTTTTGTGCTTTCTGTGCACTGACAATTACATCAATAATATGATGTTTACGGTCTTTTACATAAGTAACACTTACGTTTAATTCTTCAGCGATTGCTCTGTAAGTCCACCCATCAAGTAAGCGATCATAGATAATATTTGTTGGTAAATCTGAAAAACTATCAGTATAGCTTTCTAGAATTGTTACTTTTGCACGTAAAACTAAAAGCCTGTTATGTTGTCTACGCTCTCTCAGGTCCATTTGTTTTAATTCAGCTTGGCTCTTACCACTTGAACCTTTTGGCATAGCTGCCTCGATACCGTATTGTGCCACTCCCCAATTATCCATTGGAATGGTATAACCAAAAATGATTTTTTCTAGTCTCACAACTTCTCTTTTCATCATCATATAATCTTTAATCATTTCATTGACTTTGTTTGTTGTATCTGCAAGTAGCATATTATTCACTCCTCTATTTCTGTCTAAAAGCTCCACCACATTTTTCGTAACGCGGTCTATGTACGCCCATCAGTTCTTCTATTTCCTTTTTAGTTAGCTTTTCGGTTGGTTTCCTATGTATGTTCTTAGCTGTTTTCTTTTCACTAGTCACCCACTTAATCACATCCATACTTACCACCCCTTTTAGGCAAATAAAAAGGAGCACCAAATAAACGCAGTAATTGCGTAAATTCAGTACTCCTGGTTGTTCCAGTAAGCTTATAAAGTTATGAATATTTTAGCATATTCGGTAAATTTTTTATAGTTAAAACACATTACTTAGTTATTATAATAAATAAACAATTCTATTCGAAGAATAAGTTCATATGTTTTCTTTAAGATTGTAGAACTACTTATCCTTTTTTTCTAAATGAATTTTAATAATTTCAATAAACAAACGATTTTTATTTGATATCTCGTAATTTAATTTTACAGTATGAATAAGTAATAACACTAAAAAAAAGAAAACACTTATAATGTCAATAAAATAATCAAAGGTAGGTGATACAAAACTATCTTTAGCATTTTTCAAATTATCATATCCATATTTCAAATACCATATTGCACCATTAGAAACAAATCCAGCAATTGCAACTATAATAATATTAATATAAGTATCATTTTTTTCTTTAGACAGCAAATCAGCTAATAACAACCTTTGATTTCCTATACTTTGTTTGCTTAATTTTTTAGAAATTGCTCTCATGTTGCTCATATAATCATTTCTATAATTTAATTCAGAAGTTAAATTATCGAGATAATAATATAGTTCCCCTTCTGTTCCTGAATTTATCCATTCACTCAAATCCCCAAAATTCTGCTGCTTATTTTTTCTCTTTATCTTGGGTATTTTAGATAGAATCCAGTTCATTCCATAAAAGTAAATACCCATAAATGTGGTATATATCACTCCGCGGAAAATTTTACCTAAAGACGGAATAAATAAATCAACAATCGCTGATATAAAAGCTGATAAAAACATAAATAAAATCATTAGGAAGACTATAAATACAACCTTAAAGAATTTATTTTGTATAATCGCAGTAAAATTTTTTCTGATTTTATTTTGTTCTTTTGGATATTCTAATTCTTCAATGTTGGTTTTCTTATTAGATTCAGTATCAGTATTCATATAACTCTTCACCGTTATTTAGTTACGTTGTTTTATATCCCATCGATATATCTCAACCTTCACCAAACAAAGGTAATTTTCCTCCTTCACGTAATAGGTATAAATAATCATAACTTTACTAATATAAATATATCTAATTTCCAATAATTTTGGATATCAATTTCTAATTTACCTATTTTATATGTATATATAAAGTTAATTTGGTATCGTATAAGAGAAGGAGGTTCTATTATGAAAAAAATAAGTACTTTATTATTTACATCTCTATTTTCCGCTTTATTATTAAGCACAATTCCAATTCATTCACAAGCTAATAATTATGATAAAGCACACGCAATAAAAGCTCTAACAGTTAGAGCTGATGCAGGCACATCTTATAAAGCCCTTGGCAAAATTAAAAAGAAATCAGTTGTAAAAGTTTATGGGGCAGTGGCTGTAGGTAAGGACCAAATGAAATGGTCTGGCGCAAGTCAATATGGTTGGTCCAGAATAAAATATAAAGGACATGTAGCATATGTGAAAACACATGAATTGACCTTTGTGAATCCATATAAATGGACACCTGGAGTTAAACAAAAAGTTGTCAAAAGTTTAAAAAAGAATTATGGAATAAAAGAATATAAATTTGTTAAACTATCTCCACAATATTATACCTGTAAAACAAAAATAAATGGTAAATGGACTGATTTTGTAACGGTTAATTGTAAAACTGGCTGGTATCATGGTTAATATAATGTCTAGACAACATAAACCCTCCTATCCTAATAGGGGGGTTTTGTGTTTAATATATCAAAACTTCTGCGTATATTTAATCTCACTATGGGTAGGCATCCCTTTTTGCCAACTTATCTCCTGCTTTCCGTATCCCGTAGGTGGTGGGTCCACTTGTTGCAACTTCCCCTCACTTACCACATACACAGCATTTTCATGTAAATCAATCTCAGCAATCATATCTGGATCCGTTTGTAATTGTCGTTCTCCCATACTACGCCTCCACTCTAATCTTGTTGTTATATGGATTCTTCCAAGGCTTAGTGCCTTTCATTTGCCCTGGTCTTTCTTTTATCTTTCCACGCAAAAATCTATCTTGTGCCAGTAATATAACCTCATTTTTCTTTCGTTGGAGTTTGAATGCTATTTCAGATACGGAACAGCCTTCATTCCACATTTTGTCGAATGTCTTCACTTTATTTTCAGTGATGGATAAATCGATTCCATCAATATCAAACATGATGTATTGTTTCACTCGTCCTGGCATCTTTATCCCTCCAAAAATATTTTTATATACACGAATCTTTCTAGATTCTTAAACGTATAAACAGATAACAAATTGTTAAAAATAGTGAAGACGGTCCACTAAACCGTCTCACAAATTATCCCTGTTAGTTTTTGCACGTTTGAATTGCAGTTCAAGCGTGTTTTTTATTTTCAAATTGCATTAATACTGCATATAAACCACTATTTTTACATTCCGTTTGGATTTCACTAATTTGTCGCCATCCGCGCTTTTGGTGTGCTTTGATTTTTCGTTCAACATCATACGGAGTGGAAGCTCTTATAATCTTTCGATTGTTTTCTCTTCCCCAAGCCATTACGAAGCACTTCCTTTCGCAAACTTGTTATACTCGTCTTCCAAATGTTCATCACACCAATGGCTGTAATACCCTTTACGAGTCATATTGATATACTCTAGGTATTCCTCCATGGCTTTGCGTTCTTCTTTTGATAGCTTCGACTTAGATATCACTTATTCCGTCCCTCCAATTCCATTTTCGCCATGAGAATTACTCCTGCTATGACTGTTGTTGTAAGTAAAATATCAAAACCTGACAATCTGTTATCCTCCTAATTAATAATCACCAAACACGTTTATATTTTCGCAATTGTGTTTCAGTCATTGTGTGATTTGTTTGCAATGGATCATCACAATATTGAAAGTGCACATAACCGTCTTCATCCTTAAAAAGAACATAAATCAATTCCTCTTTTTCTGCGATTTCGTATAAACCTTCATGCAGCCTTTTTCCTGTTTGTTTCTCGGTTTGTTTTAGAATTGCATCCCAATCAACCAATCTACTATCCTCCTAATCTAATTTGAAAGTCGTCAACTAACTTGTAACCCTCACGTTTGAGTTGCTTGATATACGCTTTATCAAACGGTGTAACGACTGAGTTATACTTGTCCAATTTGTGTATCATTTGAACGTATCTGTCGTAGCGTTTAACGCTTTGTTTCTTTTGAACTCTCACTTTCACAGACTTATTTTTTCCGAATGTTCTGTCATCAATGATGATGCCATGTTTGTTAGTGACCATTTAGTGCCTCCTTTGCTTCGCATTTTCTACTGATGTGCAGTAAGCTAATTATTTCCCCCCTTTATGCTATAATTACAAGAAACTAAATAATTAGTGACTTTTTGTGAATAAAACATACTGGTGTGGAGGTATATAAAAATGAAAAAGAAAAAGAGAAAATATAAATTAAAATACGTGCCAATAATAAGCTATGAAGAAACAAGTAGTGATGAATTTGACACTGAATCCGAAATAGTTGGAAATTCACCTTGTCCTTGCTGTGGATTTATTACAATTCCGAATGATGGCGATGCCATTGCCTATATCTGCCCGGTATGTTGTTGGGAGATAGATTGTTTTATTCAAAGTAATGATGAAGAAAGTGATCAAAACCATGGCTTAACACTGACTGAAGCAAGAAAAAATTATCAACAGTTTGGGGCAGTGTTACAAAGGTTAAAAGATCATTGTAGGCCTCCCAGAGAATATGAATATCCAACAAAATAAATAATAGGTAACTAATTGACTCCATATGTTTAAAATTTTAGGGTTATTTTTTATATTCATTGCTAAATCACTTATTGCACATCATTCTTCTACTGTTCACTTAATCCCCATCACAACAAAGCCTGGCTTTTGCTCAAAATCTGTGATGTAAGTAATTTGCTTTGAAACAGCCTGTCCAGTAAATTCATTGCCGTTCCATTCCCTTAGCACGATTAGATCACCTTCATGAAATCCACGGTCATTCTTTCTAATTTCGAATGTTTTACGACCTTCTACAACTGCTGCAAAGTATTGTGGTAAAATCTTTAAGCTGTGAGTTATGGTCATGTTTCTTCACCTCTTTTATTACAAATACCGATTCACAAACTCATAGCATCCTGCAACATCATGAAAGATTTCTTCAAAATCAGAAGTCTCTACTACATAAAACTTTTCTGTGCGTTCAATTTGCATATCTTTCACAACTAATGCGTGCTCTGGTGTAAGCTCCATCAACTGTTGAAATACATCATCTTTTTGACGAATCTTTTCATCACAATCAAAAATGTTCAACTGAATAACCATTATGCAACACCTCTATGTTTGCTTTGAGCTGCTAAAAAGTTAACTGCATACTCTAAAGCACCTTCTCGATCTAAACCAGTTGCATCCATCAATCGAGATGTGAAATCCTCAAAATCATTTCCAAACTTTTCATCACGAAACTTCTTGTAGTTGCAATAAGCAATTACAATTTGGTCTACGATGTACTTAATTTCGCTTGTTACTGGCATTATTCACCCTCCTAAAACTCTAGTTTTGATGGTCGTTTATCCACTGATTCTTTAAATACAATTGATTCAATATTCACCATCGCACGACTTATCATTTTCTTGTCGTACATACCAGCGTGTTCATTTCCATCTTTATCTTTATATCCAGTTAACAGTTTGCCTGATAGGTTAGTCGTAATGATTGTTGATTTATCTTGCCTAGCGTTGAAAATACTTCGTAGTACTTTGCTAGTGTACTCAGATGCTCTCTTATTCGAGAAAATGTCTCCGGTTTCAGCTCCAAGGTCATCTAGGACTAGTAAATCAACCTCTCCACATAGAGTTGTGAAATACGTTCCTGTGTAGATGCTTTGTGCATCTGCAGCCTTATTTTTGTTATCAAATGAATCTAAAATAAGTTCCATCATTCTGGCCACATCTACGAATAAGCATGATGTTTCTTGATTGCCGTAAGCATTAACAACCTTTAAGATGCTCATGGCCAAATGCGATTTTCCAACTCCTGTTTCTGCTGATTGAATCCAAGTGTTAAATACATCACCTTTGCAATATCTCATAGCTACATTCAATGCATGATCTTTGTTTCTTTGTTCCTCAGCATTTGTTGGTTTGAAGCTATCAAATGTTGCTGCTTTAATCGTGTTGTCTTGGATAATTGATTTACTACCAAGTGTTTTATGTTTTTTTACACGATCTACATCAAGTAATTGTTTAGTGAACTCTTGAGATAATTTCTTCGTTTCAGCATCTCTCCAACAGACTGGACAATAACTTTCACCAGATTCTTGACCACCTGGCATATATAAGAAGTCTGAGTTATGAATATCGCAATGTTTACTAGAATCCCAAATCAACATTTCCGATTTTAGTTGTTCCTTGATCGCTTCCATTGTTATTTGAACCTCCCTTTCTGTTGGATTCATAGATTTCAGCTTGTTGACGAGTAGTGACTAAGTTCTCTTTCCATTTCTTCAATATGGATGTTGCATATTTAATTGGATTAGTCACTTTAGGATTTGAAGCTGTGATTTCTAAAGCATATAAAACTAAATCAGCTGTAAAGTCATCCACCAACCCACCAAGTTTTTCTCCAGTCATTGGTCTTACGATTGAGATATTTTTTTCGTAGAAATCTATTACTTTAGCAAAACCTTTGTCTGGTTGGTTGTTGTTAGTACTTAGTAAATTATCAGTATTTGGTTTATTCAATACTTGGTTACTATCAGTACTTAGTAGTGTTCGATTCTCTACTTCTTGAAAACCTACTTCTTGATTTTCTACTTCTTGCTTTTCTAGATGTTGAAAATCGGTAAGTAGAGAATTATCAAGCGGTACTTCATGTACAATAGTTTCCCATTCTTTAATACGTTGACCTTCTCTGACAGGTCTTCTTTCAACATAACCACATTTTTTTAATTCGTTGAATCCCGCTCTAAACGATGCCTTACCATCGGTTGAATGCTTAACTAATTCATCAAAATAAAATATCCAATCATCAGGCATTGAAAGCATGTAAGCCATAATACCTTTTGCTTTCCATGAGAGCCGTGTGTCGTTAAGTGCTGTTCGATTCATTACTGTGTAGTTGCTATTTTTAGCGACTCGCATGATTCCCATTTTGCATTTACCTCCTTAAAATCTATCAGTCTCACAAACTGCAAAGCCTTTGCTAACTTTGATTACCCTGTAGCCCTCGTAACGCTTCATATACTCGAGTACCAGTCGTTTGATTTCATCTGTATTGCCCTGTGCCTGCTCGAATATCCAAGCAGGTAGGACAACTTTTGATTTTGTGTTCACTGTTATTGAGCCTCTTGAGCTTCAGCTTCTAAAATTTGATCTGGAGCTTGTACAAAAATATCTTCATCAGGTGTTACATCTTTAATACTTCGACCTACGCCCTCGTCATAAGCAACTTGCTCTTGCACTTCTACACTGATAGGCAAGTACTTCCACATATGACGGACAACTGTTTTCTTAGCCATTTCTTCGTAGTCTGTAGACCATGGAGAATAACTAGAATTTGCAGATTTTGAACGTCCTTTCCTTTTTTCGATATCAGCTTTAGACATGAACTCGAATTGATATCCACCATCTTTGAAATGAGCTACTGCATAAGCCCCAATAAACGCTCCTTTTTCAGTTTCCATTGTTGGGGTATGTTTTAACTTTGGTTCAAGACCTAACTCGTATTCGAATGTATCTTTTTCATACACTGCATGAGCATAAATAGATTGAATATGGCCACTACGTCTAGCTAGATCAATCATTCCTTTGTAACCAATGATGAATTGAACTTCTGTGATACCTTTTTTGTTGTTTTTGAAAGGTAGTAAGTAGCATTGACCAAGCAATCCCGGTTCCAAACCAAGTTGTGCAGCTTGCATTACCGCTCCTAGCAAACTAGATACATCAGCTTCACGTAATGCCGGAGTTGTTCTAATTGTTGTCATTGCCAAACGAGTTAAGCGATCTACACTCATATGTTTTGGAAGTGCTTCAGCCATTGCCGGACCCATTTGTTTCATGTAATCCTCAATTGTTTTTGTTTTTTTAGTGTTAGTAGGTGTTTGTTGCTTCATTTGTTCTTTTAATTCATTAGTAGTTGCCATTGATTAAATCCTCCTAGTTCACTTTTTTATATCCAAATTTGCGATATGATGACGTATTACTGTACTTAGCAAATATGTTCGGTAATTCTTCTTTAATTTTTTTAGAATCCAAGCGAGTTTGATTGATAGTCTTATAGGTCAATTTGTAATGCTCTGTTAGACCTTCTGATGCTGTTTCTAGCGACATTTTTAGTTGATTAGTATATTTGTTCTCCAATTCTTTCAAAGCCTTGATTTCAGCTTTTACGTTGTCTAAAGCTTCAATAATCTTCTCCTTCTCAGAATCAAGCATGACAACTTCGCCAGGATTTTCTTTATAGCGATGGGAGATAAATTCAACTGCTGCATCAGAACCATCAATTTCTGGTGGTATTTCAGCGAGCACATGATTTTCCCAAAAATCTTTTTCACGATCTATCATGATGTCGATTAACTCTTGATCTCGTTTGATTTCTTTCCAAACGTATTTGTTACCACCGATAAGAACAGCTATATATGCTTTTTCAAAACCAGTAACCGCCATATAGTGTTGTACCTGGCATAGATAAGCTGCAGGAATGTCCTCACCATCCCATTCCCCTACTTTATATGCAGAAGTAGTTTTGCATTCCAGAAAGGCTTTTTCTCCGACAATTACACGGTCAAGATTTGCTGTCATAAAGTCATACTCCGGATGTCTGAGCATTTTGTTCATTCGACGTACCCTTTTCCCTGTTCTTGCTTGAAATTCTTTAGCAACAACATCTTCAAGTACATTTCCCCAATAAATAAATTCGTTATCTGTTTCTTCAAGTGGACCACCTGTTTTGTCCAAATACAGTTGAAATGGTGATTTCCGTTTGTTAAATCCTAAGATTACTGCAGCATCACTGCCACCGATTCCAGAACGTCTAGCTTCAAGCCATTCATCACGACTCATTTCTGCAGTAGAAACAAAATTTTGAACCATGATTTATCTCTCCTTCTGTGATATAATCACTTAAAATATGTTTTGTTATGACCACTTTGCCGAGTGGTCTTTTTTATATTTCTCCAATTACTCCATCACCTTTAAGATGATCTACTAAGCAAGTAGTACAACAGAATATTTCATCTTCAAATGTCACGCCTGAATAGCCTTCAAACACTAGGTCATTACATTCAGCACATTTGCCAACTGGTTCCGCAAATGATTCTTCATACCCTTGACCAAGAACCATTGGATTTTCTAACATATTTCCACCTTCTTTCTATTAATTTGAGTAGCGATGCAACGCCTAACAACGTTGGTCATTGCCGTTACACCACACCCAGATGCTTAACTCGCATCATGAAGTACACGAATTAAATGAATAGTAGTATGTAATTGGAGACCTATTCACCTCACTTTTGATTTTTTCGTGTACTTCATGACAGGAATTAACCTGTCTGTTATAATGAATATTGGATATTTCATAAGGCTTTACTAAATCTCCGCTGATTAACTTCTGGACAAAGTTAGTCAGCTTTTTTAATGCCATAAACCAAATACTCCGATAGTGATCATCAATGCTATTCCACCGTAAAGCCAAAGCTTGTCCGATAAGCAAACATCTTCTGTTTCGAAAAAGTATTTGTTCAATTTACGCATTTGGTCACCACCGTTAAATCGATTCCTTGTTTTTGAAGTCTTTCTACTGTTTTTAACAGCCGTTCATGGTCTTCTTTTCTTTTGCGATATTTACTAAGTTCTCTAAGAGATTTATCAATATCTTTTAGTAACTCACGCGCTGTTTCGTATTCTTCCCTTTCAACATGGATAGATAGTTCAGTTTTTAATGTATCGATGCAGTTGTGTTCTTTGATCACTGCGTTTATATCTTGTGGTCTGAAATTTAATCTGTTCATCGTGCACCTCCTAAGGCTAGAAATCCATCGCTCTTAAGTGATTTGTAGTGATCATTCCAAATCTCCACATAGTTAAAATCACCTTCCATACATATAACGGCCACTAGATGATCTAAAGACGTAATAGCTTCAACAGCTTCACTCAGTAAGTCTTTTGTTTCTTCTTTTTCATAAACTGTTTGCATTCTTAGCGGCTTAGAAAAATCAATTCTCTTTAATTTTTCTAATGCTTCAATCATTTCCTCTATGGTTTTTTCTTTCACAGCCGATCTATGCAAATCAACATTTGGACCATCTAACCAAACTGGACCAGTACCTGTATATTCATGACGCAATGTAATAGCAAACTTTGGATTGTCATACTTCCTAGTAAGTTTTCTGCCGATATCTGCCGGTATTTTAGAACGGCCATTTTCATATTTTGATAGAGTTTCTCGAGCAATGTTTAATTCCGATGCAACCTTTTGTTGGTAGTCTTTTCCGCGCATTTCCTTCAGGATGTAGCGTGTTTTGTTTTTATTCACTTGAATTTCCCCCTTGGTTTAAGGCGGTCACATCTCAAATACAAGTAATCTCTTAGTAGACCGCCGTATTTTGATATGTTTGATAGAATTAAATTACAGATTTAAAATATTGCGTATTTGTTTCAACCCAATTAGTGTGTTTATCTATCCATTCGAATAATTGCTTTGTTGGAATAAGCACACCAGCTTCACGAAATACCGGGAAATCAGCTCTTCCTAGTAATTCAGAAGTCTTTGTTTGGCTAATATGGAATAGTTCCATTAGTTCTTTACGAGTAAGTAATGGTGGTAATTGTTTTGTACTGATAGCATCTGATATCGCTTGTTTCACTTCTTCACGTATCATTTGACGGAGTTCGTCTGTATCAAATTGGATGTTAAACATAATCAAACAGCACGCTCCTTTGCTAACTTGTTTAAGAAATACAATTGACCTTTCCCAGTTACTTTTGGGGTTTTGCTAATGGTTATAATTCCGCTAGATCTCGGAACTGGTGTTTCTTTAATTTCAAATAAACCCAGTTCCATGCTTCGTTGAGTTGGCATATTGTAATCGGTGCCTGATTGTTTGATTAAATAACCATTTTCACGTAACCAAGCGAAAAGTCTTTTTTCTCCAAAATCAACACCATTTTGTTTAAGTATCTTTGCTAGTTCACGAACTAAAATGGATGATTTACTTGTTTCTATTAATTCAGCGAATAAAACTTTTGGCCTTTGTTGTTGGATAATTGACTGTGCTTCTTTATGAGCAAGTTCAGCTGCACGACGTTTTTGCTGTTCTTCTTTTAAACCGTTTAAGATACCGATTAAAAAGTCTGGATCTTGCATCGTTTGCTCTAATGTTTCTGGTGTTAGATATGAGCCGTGTTTTCGAATCGATGGAAGAACTTCTGATGTTACCCAGCGTTTGAAGCGTTTTGCTGATTCTAGTTTTGATGAAAGCACTAGACTGTACATTCCAGATTCGTTGATAATTGTTACTTTACGTTTCTGACCTGAGGTGGTAATTTGCCACCCTAGCTTATCTTCTTTTTCAACATGAGATTTAAGAGCATTAACTGTATCTTTATAACCAAGTACTGTTGCGACATCCTTTCCAACGAAGAATGGCTCGTTGTTGATTTCGATAACTCGTACTTGTTGGTTCTCAAAATTAAAGAATTGTAATTGATTCATTTATTTCACTCCTTAGTAGGTATTTCCTCGCTCTTTGTCGAATATTGACATGAGGAGGTGAAAAATATGGATTCAGATATGATTAATTTTATTGATGAAAACTGTGAAGATTTCGTTGTAATTAGAAACTCAGTTAAATCTCATGAAATCCGAGCATTCTTTGCAAATGAAAATAAAATTCAAACAATGCCAAATATAGATGTTCAAGAAGACGATTGGTTACTTCAAAAATCTTCAGGAAAAAAGTTTTTTATTGATGATGTGAGACCAATTATGGAAGGCTCAATAAATTATGGTTATATCCTCAAATATCTTAGTGAAAATAAATACAACCGAGAAAAACAAACTAATTCACCATCAATTTCTATTGGCACCATCAATGGTGGAGCGATTATTGGAAATCAAGAATCCGCCACTATAAACAATGGATACAACATAGAAGAAATTAGAAAATTGATTTCTAAAGCTCCTCTTGAAGAACAAGAAGAACTAAATAAAATGCTTGATGTTGTCCAAACATTTATAGAAAATGAAGTACCTTTAAATAAAGGCGTTCTATCAAAATTCTCAGACTTACTTGCAAAACATAAAGAAATAGCAATATTTTTAGGAAATTCAATTCTTGGTTTTCTTACTCAAAAGTAAAAGAATATTTAACAAACCTTGATCTGTAATAGCATGATTAAGCAGTTCTTCAAATACTTCTTTGTAAGCCGCTGCTCTTTCAGCAGCTTCATTTTCAAGTAATTCTATACGTTTTTCCAAGTCTGCTAATCGCTGTTCCATTATTCTCACCTACCTTTCAGTTCTCTCTTGCACCCACCAATAAAGAATTAATGTCATGGCGATTGGCTATCAAAACACTTAAAGACAAATTCTTTATATTCTGCAGGGGTCATGTTATTAGAGGTAGCTAAAAATTCTATAGCTTTTTTAAAGTTCTTAACATTCAGTGAGAATTCACTTGAATTTTCTTCAAACCATTTAAATATGTTTTTATTGGATTTAGACTTGTTCAATTCACGTGTTAAAGGAAGCATGTTCCCGTAAACTGTTCCGACCTTCTTAATAGATAGTGGAATAACGTGATCTAATTCAACATCTTTATCTGTACCTGTTAAAGCGCATTTGTAAGAGAAGAATTCCATTGTTTTGTTGTAATCTTTAATGTTGAAAGTATCTGGCAAACCAATTTGTCTAGCCCTTCTTCTGCTTTCTCTTATGACACGATGTGTAGTATTTTCTTTGTGCGTTGTTCGATATTTTCTTAAATAACTTTGCTTATTAGCATCACGGATCATTTTCTTTTTGATAGGAATACTAGCTTCCTTCTTAGGGATACATTCATTGCAAATAGCTCTAGCATGAGCAAATGCTTTTTTATCAAATCCAAATTCTTTTAAAGGCTTCATCTTGTTGCAAAAAGTACATTCTCTTGCTATTACTTTGCCTTCCTGTTCAATGTACAATGATTTTTTCTTGCTATATGGAATTCGTTTTACATTTCCAGTCAAAGTACTCATTAAGTGTTCACCTCGATTAATTTCTTATTGGTAGGTGCAAAGTGCCATTTATTCAACAACACATTTTGTGTTGTTTAAAGTTAAAAAAAATTTCCTGTACTGTAGTTTTGTAATATTCAGCTATTCTTACTTTGATATCATCGCGTGGAATTCTTTGTCCATTCTCATACATTTGTAGAGCACTAATACTTATTCTTAATGCATTCGCTACTTCTTCTCTGGACCTGTTACCTCGCAATTCAAGAAGTTTTTCGCCGATGATTTCTTTGTCCATTTGCAACCTCCTCCCGCACATATTGTGTTGCTTATGGTTATATAATACACAACACGTTTTGTGTTGTCAACACATTTTGTGCTAATTAATTTAAATTAACACGTATCGTGCTAAAATATACAAATAATGATGCTTAGGAGCTGTAATATGGCGACTTTAGGAGAACGTTTAAGAAAGCTTAGAAAAAATAAAACTTCATTATCGATGAAAGAATTTGGGAAAATATTTGGCCTCAGCGAAAGCGCAATAGGCATGTATGAAAGAAATGAAAGAGAACCCGATTTAAAAACTATTAATAAAATAGCTGATTATTTTGATGTAACAGTAGATTATTTAATGGGTCGTTCTGATATCATGAACCCTAGAATGTTTGAAAACGCTGGCATTACAAATGAAGAATACACAAACTTAACTTCATATCAAAAAGAAGTAGTTGATTTCTTTTTAACAAGGGAAGATTTATTCTTCCATGATCGTCCAGAGAGATTATTAGATGCATTAGAACAATTTGAAATCTTCTACGAAGTGTGGAAGAAACAGCAAGATAAGAAGTAATTCAAAAGAGATATAGTTTTCTGTGTCTCTTTTTTTACATACATTAAGTAGTTATAATTACTTATATTTTTTCTAAATTTAAGGGGGTATTTAAATGATTTGTTCAACAAAAATAATAAAACCACTATTATTATTTATTTTACTATTCGGAGTGACACTGATAACAAATGTACAAATAAGTCATGCTGAAAGTAAGTATCAAGTCGAATTAGAACCATCTTTTACTGATAAAGATTCTGTATTAAGTTTTGAAATTAAAAATAAAGATGAATACCTGATTGGAGCTAAAGCAATTGTAAATGGTAAAACCTATGAAGTTGACGAAGATGAATTATATTTTTTTACTAGCAACGACATCTATTTCCCTAATACTTTTAAAGGTGGCACAGAAATCAAATTATATATTACATATAAAGATGCTGTAACAAATGAAGAAATAACAGAAGAAGTTGCAAATATTAAAGTAACAGATACTACACCGCCTGTTATAAAGGTTCCCTCTGTAGATTTAAGATCAACAAGTGTAAAAATCACCTCTGAAAAGGATGCTGATGTATCAGCTACTTTTAACGGTAAAAAGATAAAGGTTAAAAAGAATTCAGATACCCAGTGGACTTTATACATTAGTAAGCCTATTAAAAATAAGAAATTAGTTATTACAGCAAAAGATGCTGCAGGGAATACTAAAAAAATTACTAAAACTTATAGTGTGCCTTATGACATCTATTTATCTGGGTATTCTATTCAGGTTGGTGATAAATATGCAAAAGGGTATGCTTTCGGCGGAAAAAGTTCAGATAAAGTTTACTTAAAAGTCGGTTCCAAAACTTATAAAGGATCTGTTAAAAAGGAAAATTTCTCAATTAGAATACCTAAAAATATCTCTTCTCCAAAAACTGTAACACTGTACTTAAAAGATAAATATAATAATACTTTAGCCACTGATAAAGTAAGAATTTATAAATACGGTAAAATTAAAATTGGCATGACTAAAAAACAAATTAAAAACTCATTTTATGGTGCACCAGATGGTACAGAAACTTCCGTATACGCTAATCAAAAATGGGAGCAATGGCATTATTATGTTGGTAATGACTTAAAAACAATTCTTAACTTTTTGAACGGAAAACTTTATTCTATAGATAAGTTTTAATTCTATTGAGAATAGCATAAGTTAAAGCGCACTTCTTCAACTAACTAACCGCTAAAAATCGTTGTTGAAGAAGTAATCCATAAATTCAAAGCACTAATAGTTAGGACTTTATTTTGTATACTTACGGACACAGAAATGTGTCCTAAAAAAATAATACAAATTGTAATTTTTTATCATTTTATATAATACTTTATATTTTTTAGTAGGATTTATACGGAGGGATAATGCATGAGTAAAGGCGGTATGGGCTGCTTAAGTATATTTATAATAGCTTTTATCATCGGAATTATTATTAATATTGTAAAATTTATTTTTCATCATATAAGTGATATTTTCCTATTCATATCATTAATGTCACTACTATTCGTTATTTTAGGATTCATATTCCCAGCAAAATTAGCTTTTTGGTCCAAAAAGAAATCTAGACTAGCTGGTGGTCTCGGATATCTGGCAATTGCTTTTATTTTTTTCATACTCTTTGGAATAACTGCTCCATCTGCTGATACACCAAAAACATACTCAGATACACAAACTGCTTCAAGTAATGTTAAAAAAGACAATGAAAAAACAAGCAATGGAGATAAACAAACCGCTGCCAATAAAGATGTTCAATCAGAAGATTCAAAAACAGATGATAAGAATGATAAAACAACAGCAAAAACAGTCGTGTCTACTTCTTCTAAAAGTAAAAAATCTAAATATGTACCTGTAACTCTTACGGAGACAGTAGACGGCGACACAATAAAAGTTAGATATAAGGGTAAAGAAGAAACGGTGCGTTACTTATTGGTAGACACTCCCGAGTCTAAAAAAACTGGGACATGCGTTCAACCATACGCGAAGAGTGCTTATACCAAAAACAAACAACTTGTGAATAGTGGCAAGCTATCTCTTGAATTTGAGAGTAGCGCAAAAAGAGATAAATATGGTCGATTACTCGCTTATGTTTATGTAGATGGGAAATCCGTTCAAGAATCATTGCTAAAAGGCGGTTATGCAAGAGTTGCTTACATATACGATCCCCCATATAAACATTTAAGCCAATACCAAAAAGATGAAAATATTGCTAAAAATAAAGACTTAAACATTTGGTCTAAATCACGTTTTGTAACTGATCGAGGATTTATTGGCTGTGCTTCTTCCTCTACTAAGAAAAGCACTTCTAATGTTAAGAAAAGTTATAACTCAAATTCAACAGGTTCAAATAGTTCATCAAGTTCTGCTTCAACGAACAGTTCAACAACATCAAGCTCAGGCGCGGAGTATTTCGCAAATTGTACAGAATTGAGAACTAAGTATCCTAACGGAGTGCCTGCTTCTCATCCAGCTTACCAAGCGAAGATGGACAGGGATAAAGACAATTTTGCTTGCGAGAGGTAATTATATGGGCACGGAATGTGCCCTAAAAATATTTAATGAAAAAATTTCAGGAGGAAAGAAGGATTTTAAATTGGCTGAACTGTTAGACAAAAGTAAAGAATACATCGCTGCAATTACTGCTATTCTTACTTTTCTTTTGATTTTCAAAAATACTATCAGTTTTATGAGTTCCACTGAATTCGAAAGACAATTTTTTAGCAAAGAGAAAAAATTTTTATTTGAAACGGCAAATTATTTTTTAATATTTATCCTATTTCCTACCATGTCTTCTTATGCTTTGTTAAAGGAATTTGAATCTATAAAATCTTTTGCCAATAGTATATTTTTCTCCTTGAATGTTAGTGCATTCATAATATTATTAACTTACTTAGGTATATCAAAATTTATTACTGTTATTTTAAAAAAGAAAAATAAAAATTATAGATTTTTTAAAAATAAAATATTTACTACCACTCGCAGGATAGGAAATGTAATCTTAACTATTGCAACTTTTTTTCTTTATGGCTTAATTAACGCTAATCTTCTTCTAGATTTCAATAACAATTATATTAAATTAACTCTTATTTTAATTTTATCTGTCTTTGAATTGTTTTTAATTTATGTGATTTTTAAAGGAATTATTGATATAAAATTTACCAAACCCATACTTGTAGATATTAAACTTGATAATTCTCAAACATACAATGAATATTTTATCTACTATCCTAATGGCAAGTTTATCTTAATTGGAAAGCCTGAATCAATTGATGATTGCAAGGAGCCAATACTCATTAATATAGATAAAATTGTATCATGTAAGCAAATAACCGAAAAGTCTTCTCTCTTCTTATTAAGATAATAGTGCTTAGTACATTTTTCGCGGAATTACTATTATAAAATTACCAATAAAATCAAATAGTCAATATATTTATATGAATAATATTCTATATACTATTATAAAAGACAAATATAGGAGTGAAAGAATTTGTTTAGAAAGGTAGTGAAAAACCCAAAAGCAAGAGAGTTGGAAGGAGCGAAATTATAGAATGAAAGAAATATTAGAAAAAGTTTTAGAGCTCTCTGCTAAACATTCTACTTTATGGTTTAGAGGTCATAGTTCTACTAATTATAAGTTAAATAGTGGTCTTTATAGAATTGATTCAGATAAAAAAACAATCTTAGAATATGAAAACAATATTTATAATGCATTTACTAATCTTGGATCAAACTATGTCGATAATTTTTATTCCGAAAAAGAATGGAATACTTTATTTATGATGCAACATTATGGAATGCATACTCGACTATTAGATTGGACATCAAGTTTTTCTACCGCACTTTATTTTGCAAATTTAAATAGGAAAGCAAATAAAACTGCAGCAATTTGGGCGATAGATCCAATAAAACTAAATAATCACTGCTATAATCTTTATGAAAGACAAGTGGATCCAGCATATGCGGGTATAGGTCACATAACATTAGATTCTCTTCCGAACAGGATAGCAAATTATACATCATACTTTAATGAAAACATTCACATCAAGTCATTTGCATTAATGCCTAGAAGAAGCAACGAGCGCTTATTATTGCAAAGTGGTTTTTTTACTGTTCAGGGTACAGAAGCTCTACCTCTTGAAGAAGAATATAAAGATTTCATTAACGATTTTATTTATAAAATTGAATTACCACCTGAAACTTATTCAAGTTGCATTGATTATCTAAAGATAAATGGAGTAAATTATTATTCTTTGTTTGGCGGTATTGATGGATTATGCCATTATATTTCTAAGGAATTGCTAAATATAAAATTAAATAATATATAGAGGTGTGAATTTATGGCAATTATTTCTTTTATGAATATGAAGGGTGGAGTTGGAAAAACTACGCTTTGTGTAAATCTAGCGGATGCACTCGCTACCTATCATAACAAAAAAGTATTGATAATAGATATGGACCCGCAATTTAATTCTAGTCAGTATTTATTGAGGGTTATGCATGGTAAAGACCATATAAAAGTTTATGAAAATTATAAAAAAAACCATAAAACTATATATAGTTTATATGATGAAAAACAAACAGATAATAGAGACAATAAAAAGTCTTCAGCTGCTTTATTTAATACTAAAACAATTGATGACAGTCATTTAAAGAAAAGTTATACTGTAAATATTAAAAAAAATCTAGATATAATACTTGGAGATATAGATTTATTAGAAATACAAATAAATCAAAAATCTGGAGCTGAAAACATATTAAAGAAACATATTGAATTAGCTGATTTGCGAGAAAAGTATGAATACATATTTATTGATAGCCCCCCTACTTATTCAGTTTTTTTTATTAGTTCTTATTTAAGTTGTGATGCCTACATACTACCGGTTAAACCAGACTATTTATCGTCTACAGGAATTGCGCTATTAAGTCGCGCTGAAGATTCTATTTTCCAGACTTTCGCTGAGAAGAAAATTGCGTTAGGTATTATCTATACATTAATTGATCCTCGGAATCATCTTCATGTACCTGTGCAGGAAGAAATTGAAGAAGAAGTAGGCAAAGAAAATATTTTTAATGAAGAAATAAAGTACTTTAAGTCTATACCTGAGGGATTAAGTAATCAGAAATTAATGTTAGAAATATTTGAAAATAAGATATCTACATCTATTAAAAATTTAAGTGAAGAGTTTATATCTAGAATCGAAAATAACTTATTATCTATAAGAAAGGAGGAAGATGAATGAACTCTAAAGACGAAAAACTAATTAAAGATTTTTTACTTGATTTCTCAAATTTAAAGGAGTCTCATTTTAATTTATGCTGGATTATTCCTCCGTTATTGTTATCAAGAAAAATTTTAAAAAATAGAAATGAAACAAGTAAATTTACGCAAGAAATTATCGGAATTACATACAAAGACTATGTATATCGTTCACGTCCCATGCTTGTTGGTAAAGTATTAAAAGATGTAATGAATATGGATTCAAATGAAACTTTGAAAGTTTTAAATAATCTAACTGCTTTTTATGAGTCTTTAACGCAGGAGGAAGATCCTAATACTCCGAAAGACAATAAAAATAAAAACTCAGATTTCTTCAGTGATTGGTCAAAATTTTTAAAAAAATAAACCCCACTACCAATTAGTGGGGTTTTATTTTATAATAATAGGAACATATGTTCTAAGAAGGTGGATAATAATGAGATTTTGCTACAGTCATCTAGAGGATTACATCAAAAATCTTTATCTAAATATTGGAATTACGCAACCAGAACAGATAAATATGAAAACTATAGCTTCACGATTGAATCTGAAATTACTACTTGTTCCTTTTAAATCAATGTGTACCGGAAATTTAATTTGTATTGATGCTAGATTGCGAAAAGAGAAACAATGGCAACATTTCGGTCACGAATTATGTCACGCACTTTGGCATTCTGGAAATCAACTTGGCATATCCCCTACTTTTCGGGAATATCAAGAGTGGAAGGCAATTGGATTTGCTTACCACATGTGTGTACCAACTTTCATGTTAGATGATATTTATTTACCTAATACATATAATGATGCAGCTTTTATAGTTTCAAAGATGTTTAATGTTGAATACGAATTTGCTTTTAAACGTATTGAAAATTACATGTCTAGAGAACTTTTGTATTCAAGTTAATTAGTATTATTTTTTATTTTCTTCACAACACAACTATATTTAACTGTGAATTAGTCCATCACGAATGATTTATCATGATAGCTTAGAATTAGAGGTGAACGCTTATGTATTTCAAAAAATTAGACAAAACAACATGGCTTTGCATTGGAGAGGTTCCGAAACATCCTGTCACTGGTAAGCGAAAACAGATTTCCAGAAGAGGAAAAACTAAAAAAGAAGCCGAAAAACGAGTAATAGAAGCAATTAAAGAAATTGAAAAAATTTATCTTTTTGATCCTAAAATTAAATTCAATGATTTCGTTGATTCTTGGTTTGAACTATATAAAAGACGCGGTGTTAAACAATCTACACTAGATAATCGACGTTATAGCATTAATGTCCTTAATTCACATATGGGGAAAATGGAAGTTAAAAAAATCACAACTGTCTTTTATCAAAATTTTTTAAATAAATTGCAAGATGATACAACATCTCATTCATCTCTAAAAGGGATCCATAGTGTAGCCCAAATGATCTTTAAATATGCTGTAGAAGTTGGAATCATTGATAAGTCTCCAACTGAAGCTGCATTTGTTCCACGCCCTAGAAGAAAGATTGAGGATATCGACGGTTCTGCAACCGAAAAACTTTATTTAAACGCCGATGAACTAAAGCTATTTTTACAAGCATTAGATAATTATAATAGCCCTATCATTAAAACAATATTGTATTTAATTACATTTACAGGTATGCGTCCAGGGGAAGCTGTATCACTATATCCTGAAGATATTGATTTTAAAGCCATGACGATCAATATTAATAAAACAACATATCGAAAAGATGGAAAAAAGGGTGACTTCGAATTAACTACTCCAAAAACGGCTAATAGCATTCGTATTGTAGATGTTGATAAATTTATCTTAGATAAAATTCGAGACATGCAAGATTTTCAATTCGTACGAAATTATGTAGAAAGTGAATATTTATTTAGAATGCCTGATGGATATCCACCAACTGTTGATTATTTGCGTACTGTTACTCGTAGATTAGGAGAAAAAATCGGTGTAAATAAACAGCTGCACACATATATGCTTCGTCATACCCATGTAAGTTTACTTGCTGAAGCTGGTGTAGATCTTCCTTACATTATGAATCGAGTTGGTCACAAAAATTCTAAGACAACAACTGAAATTTATTTACATGTAACAAAAGGCATGCGAGTAAATGCTAGAAGTAAAATGCACATGAAATTTAATAAATTAATAAATTCGGGAGAAATTGAGGATAAATGTTATTAAAATGTTACTTTTTGAATAAAATACAACAAAAAATATTCTATAAACGTTGATATATCAAGGATTATAGAAACCACGAACGCATATACTCTTCGTATGGATTCATGGTTTCATCCTCTTTCATATTTT